>CAZUMF010000506.1:0-2733 GCA_964621385.1 uncultured Desulfohalobiaceae bacterium | reverse complement strand
TGCTGGTGACCATGGCTGTTCTTCTGCCCGTCATCTTGACCTACACCACCATAACTTACAGAATCTTCAGGGGGAAGATCCAATGACGCCGGATCGGGAAAAGTCCAGGGAACAGCTCAGGGCGGAACTGAAAGAGGCCAGGGACAGGATCTCTCGGCTGGAAGGCCAGCAGGCCGGCCAGAGACAGCCGGAGGAAGCCCTGCACGAAAGTGAAGAGCGGTTTCGGCAGATATATGAACATATGGGTGTCGGCGTGTTGCAGGTTTCTCTGGATTTTCGGATCGAAGGGGCCAATGAAGCTTTCTGCAGTATGCTGGGATACCGGGAAGCGGAGCTGATCGGCAAGAACTTGAAGGAGATCACGCATCCGGATTCGATTGAGGAAAATCTGCGCAGGCAGTCACAGTTGGGTGCAGGTAACATCGATCACTATCGCCTGGAGAAGCTCTATATCCATAAAACCGGTCGTCCCGTGCAGGCTGACATCCATGCCAACCTCGTCCGCGATAGCGCCGGCAGGCCGGCCTATTTTCTGGGAAGCGTGCTGGACATTACCGACCGCAAGTGGGCGGAGCAGGCCTGCCAGGAGAGTGAAGAGCGGTTTCGGTCGTTGTTCGAGCACAATTCTGTGGTCATGCTGCTCATAGATCCGACAACCGGTCAGATTCTGGACGCCAACAACGCGGCCTGCTCCTTTTATGGCTGGGCCCGCGGGGAGTTGAGGGGAATGAGCATCTTCCGGATCAACACCCTGGCCCCGGACAGGATCAAGGCCGAAATAAAGGCGGTACAGAAAGGCAGCAAACGGCATTTCGATTTCAAACACAGGCTTTCCAGCGGCGAGATCAGAGACGTGGAAGCCTACAGCGGGCCAATCACCATACAGGGCAGGGAATTCATCTTCTCCAGCGTCATCGATGTGACCGATCGCAAGAAAG
Organism: uncultured Desulfohalobiaceae bacterium; assembly: GCA_964621385.1. Lineage (GTDB taxonomy): Bacteria > Desulfobacterota > Desulfovibrionia > Desulfovibrionales > Desulfothermaceae > JAABTT01. The sequence continues at coordinate 1,795 of CAZUMF010000506.1, read as the reverse complement.
CCCAAAAAGCACTCATCGCCGCCAAGAAGGAGGCCGAAGAGGCAAACCGGGCCAAGAGCGATTTCCTGGCCAACATGAGCCATGAGATCCGGACCCCTCTGAACGGGGTCAAGGGCATGATCGAGCTGGCCAGGAAAAGGAACGATCAGCCCGAGGTTGGCGAATACCTGGAGCTGGCCCGGCAATCTGCGGATCATCTCAAATGCATCATCAACGATGTCATCGACCTCTCCAGGATCGAGGCCGGGCAATCCGCACTCTATCTGCAGCCGTTCTCCCTGCGGGAATGTTTGAAGGCAACCTTCTATCCGCTGAAGATCGCAGCCATCGACAAAGGGCTTGTTTTCGAAGTCGAAGAAGGCCCGGATGTGCCGGAACGACTTCTCGGCGATGCCAGCCGTTTTCGCCAGGTTCTGGAAAACGTGGTCGGCAATGCCGTCAAATTTACCCATGAAGGCAAGGTGTCCATCAGCGTCAAATCCTCTCCGGAGCCAATCGACGGGAGCCGGGTGCGACTTGTCTGTACCGTCACTGACACCGGCATTGGCATCTCGGAAGAGCACCAGCGCGTCATTTTCGATAATTTCGAGCAGGGCGACCGTTCCCTCCAGGCGCAGTACGGGGGTTCCGGTCTGGGGCTGGCCATATGCAGGCACTATCTGAAGATGATGGGCGGTGAAATAGGGTGCACCAGCCGCAAAGGACAGGGCAGCACCTTCTTTTTTACGGCTGTTTTCGAACGTAGCGGGGAAAAACAGAACGACAGCGCAGCCACAGAAATGACAGTGGATGCTCAAACCTCCCTCAGGATCCTGGTTGCCGAAGACAGTCCAATGAATCAGATTTTTACGAAAGAGCTCCTCAAAGAAAAAGGACACGAGGTGGTCATCGCCCAGGACGGCCGGCAGGCTGTCCAGGACTTGTCCAGGGAAGAGTTTGACCTGGTCCTCATGGACATCCGCATGCCGAACCTGGACGGCGAGCAGGCCCTGCGGATCATCAGGCAGGAGACGCCCGCCGGAATCGATCCGCATATCCCGGTCGTCGCCCTGACCGCTTACGCCATGAAGGAGGATGAAAAGCGATTCCTGGACCAGGGTTTCGACGGCTACCTGTCCAAACCCATCGATATTGAGGTCTTTGAAAGGACCCTTGCAGATATGCAAAAGTCGAAAAAGCCGCGGCGGCACAACAGGGAAACGGCTTAAGGCACCGCTTGGCCGGTTCGGTGAAGGATTAAAGGTATACCAGAAGCTGGCATAAATTGCCCTTGATTCAGGTATGGTTCGGAATAAATTTTGACAGGAGAGAATGGCATGAAACACCGAAAGTTTATATCCGTCTGTCTGGTGGTTCTTTTCCTCATGGCCTTGACGCCTGCCACGGCCGGACAGGCCAGGGCCGAGACAAGATCCGCTTTCCACCATGATCCATCCGGAGCCATTGTCGCCGACCTTCTCGTGGTCAGGCCGTTGAGCCTCGTCGCGACTGCCGCCGGGGGGCTTATTTTTGTCGGCACCCTGCCTTTCACCGTCTGGGGCGGTAAAAAACAGATCAATACGGTTGGCAGGCACCTCGTCGTCAATCCAGGGCTCTATTTCCTGGAGCGGCCGGTGGGACGATTCAACTGGGAACCGGAGGCGGAAAGATAAGTGCAGACTTCGTGCACCCATGCCAATTATGAGAGTTAACTGCTTAAAATGATTGATTTGACTTCAAAATGAAGAAAGCGGTGCCCGGGGGCACCGCTTTCTTCATGGACACTAACCGGCCAACCAGCCTGAGTCTTGCGCTG
>CAZUMF010000505.1:0-2736 GCA_964621385.1 uncultured Desulfohalobiaceae bacterium | reverse complement strand
ATAAGGCTCTCGGTGATGCCTGGGAAAAGTCTGCAAAAGAATTTGAAAAAACTAATCCGTAAAACGAAGCGGCTGCCAGTTTGATCGAAAAAGAAACTTTGAGTCACCTCCTCCGTCATTCCGGCGTAGGCTGGAATCCAGTAGATGGGGTACAGGAAGTAGATAAGGAGCCGGCCGTATGCATTTTGGCGAGAAAGAGAAATGGCACCCTCTCCGTTCAGGCACTACGTAAGCGTCACCTCAGATCTTCGAAAGAGGGTCTGGGAACTGCCAATGATTGAAAGTGCTAACCCTGCTTGGAAGGACTTATATCATAGCATCGTCTGACTGGATTCCGGCCTCCGCCGGAATGACGGACAGGAGACTGGATTCCGGCTCCCGGATCGGGGTCCGGGACAGGCCCCGCCGCAATGACGGACAAGAGAATGAGGCTTCTGAAGACTGGAAAAACTGCAGAATATCGCTTCACCTTTTCCTTCCAGCCAGGCTGTGCGGATCGTTATAGATTCGCCCCTGGCTGGTCTGACAGCTCAGACAGGGTATCCAGGGTGTCTTTGAGTTTGTCCATATCCACGGGTTTGGTCAAATAGGCGTTGAATCCGCTTTTAATGTAATGATCCCTCTCTTCTTGCAGGGCATAGGCCGTTAAGGCAACCACCGGGATATCGGGGTTGACACCTGGCGGTGGGTTGGTGCGTATGATCCGGGTCGCTTCCGCACCATCCATCTTTGGCATGCGGATATCCATGAGCACGAGGTCGAAGTGATCCTGGCCCAGCTTGTCAAGGGCCTCCTGACCGTTTTCGGCCAATTCCGGAATATGGCCCGCACTCTCCAGGAGATCAAGCATGTAGACCTGATTGATTCTACTGTCTTCAGCAACCAAAATGCGCATTTTTTTCAAAGGTTTTATGGCTTGATCACTTTCAAGGGGTGCCTGGCCCAACGGCCCTGCCAGTTCGGTCTCCAGGCTGAAGGTGAAGGTGCTGCCCTTCCCTTTGCAGCTGTCCACACGCATTTCCCCGCCCATGAGTTCCAGCAGCTGTTTGCTGATAGAAAGGCCCAGGCCGGTCCCGCCGTACCTGGCCACTTCTGGGGAGTGCCCCTGCTGGAAGCTATGAAAAATGGGCTCAAACTTGTCCTCGGAAATTCCGATGCCGGTGTCTCGTATCTGAAATTTCAGAAGCACTGTGTCATCCCGGGAACCAGGAGCCTGTTGCAGCGATACCTCCACCCGGCCCTGCTCGGTAAACTTGACGGCGTTGCCTACCAGATTGACCATGATCTGGCGCAAGTATCCCCCGTCACAGAGCACAAGATCCGGGACGTCTTTAGCAATCGAAACATTGAAATCGATCCCTTTTTCCTGAATTTCGACCATGAAAGGCTCCAGGCTGGTCTTTAGGTGCTCGCGCAGGTTAAGCGGTTTGTAATCGGGTGCAATCTTGCCGGACTCGATCCTGGAAAGATCCAGGACGTCATTGATCAGGCCCAGGAGATGATCGGCTGACTTGCCTGCGTAGTCCAGGTACTCCCTGGTTTTGCTCTCGCTTGTTTTCAGGCGGGCCAGATGAATCATCCCCATGATGCCGTTTAACGGAGTCCGGATCTCGTGACTCATGTTGGATAAAAATTCGGACTTGGCCCTGCTGGCAGCCTCGGCCTCCTGCCTGGCCTGACGAAATTGCTGCTCCAAGTGCCTGCGTTTTGTGATATCCATGAGGGCCACCAGACACTGTCCGGAGTATTCAGTGTCCGAGGAATCGTATCGAATCTCAAGCCGGAGATAGCGCACGGGGCCGTCGAGACCGGACATGAGGGGAACTTCCAGGGTCTGAATGGCGTCTTCTTTCAGGGCTGTTTTGAGTTTATCCCGCAGCAGTTGCTGACTCTGAAGATCGATGTAGCGATACAAAGAGGTGTTGATGAAGCTGGAGCGCTCGATGTTGAAAAGGCTGCAGCTGGTCAGGTTGGCCTTGTGGATGGCGCCCTCGCCGTCCAGAATCAGGTAGCCGACCGGAGCCTGCTCGAAGAGGTTGACGTACCGGTCCCGGGTAGTCTCGAGCTCGCACTGGAGATCCTGGAGTTCTTCGTTCTGGGCTTTGAGCTCGCTCTGGTAGACGCCGAATTCATAGATCAAGTAGCGAACGTCTTCATCCGTCAGCGAGGCGACATCAGGGATATGTCCTGTGTCTGAGGCCTGCCGGGCCAGCCATCTCAGTTCACTCTGATTCACGCTGCGCTTGTTGTTTGGCATAAGCATCCCAATTTCGATAGATTTAAAGGCAGACTCAAGCCCTGGGTCCGGGTTTTACAGAGGCTGGTGATCTAGGTCTTCCACCCTGGTTACGACCAGAAGGATGCGGCGGGAGGCGCCTTCCTCCATGGGGACAGCCCGGGCGTTCAGGTATATGCGTTTCAAGCCGATGGACGGAAATTCGTTCTGGACCACATAGTCTACAATCTCGTTCTTTTCCGGGATGACCTCATCCAGGAGTTCTTTCAATTCCGGGATGTTCCATTGGCCGTTGCCCAGGTTATAGAGAGAACGGCCCTCGGTCTGGTCTCGATTGGTTCGGAAGGTCTTGAGGAAGGCCTGGTTGGTGGTCTCCACCCTGAAATCCTGGTCCAGGATCAAAAGCGGCTCCTGAACCGTATTGATGACCGATTCCGCAAACCGCTGCGCTTCATGGGCCTGACGCTCGTTCTCTTTTAGATGGGTGATGTTGTTTAAGG
>CAZUMF010000504.1:0-2741 GCA_964621385.1 uncultured Desulfohalobiaceae bacterium | reverse complement strand
TTTTCTCCGGCGTTCACCCGCCGGAGAAAAAATCTTCCTCTTGCCGCGGCGTAGCCAAGCGAAGCCGGGTTGCGTCCTTGGCGACTTGAGCGAGTCCGCGAACGGGCGGTAAAAAAAATCTTGCCTTGTATGACAGGGTTCAAGGCATAAGCGCCTAACAGCCAATTGCACACCTTGAAAAACTCCGGCCATGACTCTGGCTATGGAAACCAGGCGCACATGGTCCGACCTCATTCCCACCTGGAATCACAGATACGGAAAGAGGCCTTCGATGTCCCGAAAGTTTTGCTGGACCTTGTTTTTTCCTTGAACCGGGCCCCCGTGCCCGGGCAGGACGAGATCGATCTCCAGGCCGGCCACCTTGCGGATGCTTTCCTTGATTTCTGCTGCGCTGCCGCGTGGAAGATCGGTCCTGCCCAGGGAACCCTCGAATACCAGGTCGCCGCTGAACAAGGTCTTGTGCTGAGGCCAGTAGATACAGATCTCGCCTGGGGAATGTCCCGGTGTATCGAGGATCTCCAGATGGACCCCGCCCAGGACAAGCTCCCCCTCGGCCAGATCCAGATCCGGTTTGGGCAGGTTGATCTTCCCGGCAGTGTATTCCATGATGAAATCGTATTCCTTTTTGGAAATCCCGAAGCTGGCCCCGGCTTCGAACTGCAGGACACCCTCGATGTGATCCGGATGGCCGTGGGTGATCAGAACAGCGTCGATCTGTTGCAGGGAGAGATCCAATGAGGCGAGTCCCTGAAGGACATGGTCGAAAAGATGTCCGTGACCGGGGTCGATGAGGATGTTCTTTTCACCGAGGATCAGGTACGTGTTGCAATTGTTCTCCAGCTGACTTGTCCAGAAAAAGGCGTAGAGGTCGTCAAATACTTTGTTGAGCATAAATCACCTTGTCCAGTTTTCGAGTTTTCGGGTTTCCAGGGAAGCGTTTACGGATTGTGCTTCCACGTCCTTGCCACCAGCATACCAGTTCTGGCCCTGAAAGCCAAATGACTCTTTGAACTGGAACTCTCCTTACCGGGCGTTGTAGAGTTCCAGGAGACGATTGTAGCGTTTCCTGTTCAAGCCCATGTCGGAAATGCCTATTCGTGAAGCCGAACGAAAATGGACAATCCGCTTTGCGCCGAAGTTTCAGCAACGCGTCGTCCCTGAACGGGATACTTACTGCACCAGGATCAGGACCAGGGGCATGATGATGACAAAGGGGAATGATCCCGCGAAGATGTCGTTCAAAGAGATGTGCTGGTCGTCCAGGGTGCCTTTGACCACATAGGCGCAGATGCCCAGCGGAGGGGTCAAGAGGCCGATTTCGATGGCAATGACCGTGACCACGCCGAACCAGATGAAATCGATCTGCATGGCGTGCACTACCGGATAAACCAGAGGCACGATGATCATCAAGATCGAGCTGGAATCCAGGATTGTGCCCATAAGCAGCACAATGGCGATGTAGATGGAAAGAAAGGTGTACAAGCCCAGTCCGAAGGCGCTGATCCAGTTTCCAATGAAGTTGGTGATCCCGGAAAGGGCCAGCATCCGGACGTACATGTTGGCGGCGATGATCAGAAAAAGGATGGCCACGGTGACATGGCCGGTTTCTACCAGGACCTGCCAGAGCTTGCTCCAGGTGAGACTCCGCTTGCCCAGGGCCAGCAGCAGGGCTCCCTAGGCCCCCACTGCCCCTGATTCGGTGGGGGCGAACCAGCCGAGATAGATGCCCCCCAGGACCAGGGTGATCAAGGCGGCAATGGGGATCAGTTTTCCGACGGCCCCGAGAAAGGTCATCTGTTCCTCGACAGGGGCGGCTTCCGGAGGGTGCAGTCCAAAGACCCGGTTCGGACACCAAGTGGCCATGACCAGGATGAACAGGCAGAAGGCCCCGGCCAGTAGCACGCCGGGCAGAATGCCGGCGGTGAAGAGATCGCCGATGGAGGTCTCGGTAAGGATGCCGAAGAGAATCAGCAGGAGACTCGGCGGGATGAGCATGCCCAGCACGGAAGAGCCGGTGACCACCCCGAAAACATACTTGGAGATGCTGTCTCCCGCGGCCAGGGCCATGAGCTTGCTGGCGACGGTAAAATTGCCCCGCACCGCCCAGACGCCCAGAAACGAGAGCAGAGCCAGGGCAATGCTCACAGGCATGCCCGAGTAGATGAGAAAAAGGATGCCGATTTTTTGGACATTTTGTGATATTACTTGCCTCTTTTTGAGGTTTCAGGTGTCGGGTGTCAGCCCTGCTTCTGGCCGCAGACGTCCAGTTTGATCGAAAAAGAAACGAGCCACCTCCTCCGTCATTCCGGCGGCTTGTCACGCCGACTTGTCACGTCGAAGCTTCTGAGCGAAGCCGGAAGCTCTGAGCGAAGGCGGACTTGTCACGGCATCTTGTCACGTCGTAACTGTCAAGTGAAGACGGAAAGCTTGAGAAGCGACGCCGGAAGCCGGAATCCAGAGTGAAAATCTAAGAGCTGGACCCCGGTCCCGGATCGGGGTCCGGGATGACGTTCCTGCGCCGGGGTGACGGAGTAAGAAAAATCAAGTTTCATACGAGATTTTAACACCTTGATATAGCATTATCTTTTTTTGCCTCGTATGAAATTTCAGCTGAAACCACGAACCGGTCACAGAGCTCTCTTTCGCTCGAACGCTTCCGGCTCTTGGTTTTCTAAGAAAACCTAAAAGCCTCCCAGCGAGGTCGCTCAAGAGAACCCTGTGACCGGTTCTCAATCCTGTCA
>CAZUMF010000503.1:0-2742 GCA_964621385.1 uncultured Desulfohalobiaceae bacterium | reverse complement strand
CTGCGGCTCACGTGTCGCGGCGAAGCGTCTTGGCGAAGCCGGAAGCGACTCTGGGCTTGTCTCGTCGAAGCTGAAAAGCGAAGACGGAAGCGGGCGCGGAATCATTCTTCAAAGTACGCATTAACCGGATGAACCATAATTTGTATCCGGACTGATACACATTATCTCTCATTTTTTCAAAAAAATGCAGAAATTGGCCTTGCCCCTCCTCACTCCTCACTCCTCACTCCTTGCTTTCTTTTGCAGTGCTTCGAAGATGTCTTCCGCTTTCCGGCGGCCGATGCCGGGCACACGCATCAGATCCTCCACAGAAGCCCGGTTGAGGAGTTGCGGTGAGCCGAAGCGCTCCCGCAGCAGCACTGCCGTCCGGGGTCCTACCCCGGGGAGTTCTTCAAGGTTGCCCTGCTGGATCCGCTTTTTCCGGGACTGTTGCTGACGGCTGAGGACGAATCGATGCGCCTGATCGCGCATGTTCTGCAAAAACAGCAATTCAGGCTGGCCGGCCTTCAGGGGCTGGGGATTCTTCCGATTCGGCCTGTAGATCCGGTCCTCGATCAGGCCCTGCCCCTGTTTGTCTTTGGCAATGGAGGCCAATTCCCAGGGCAGGGATGCATCGGCTCCTGTCCGGTCTCCGCCAGGCTCCTCTTGAACGCGCTCCTGCGGCAAGGCGCTTTGGGCCAGGGCCTTCTGGACAGAAGCCAGCTGGCCTTTGCCGCCATCAATAAGCAGCAGATCAGGCCAGGGCGGACCGGAAGCAATCCTGCGCCGCACCCAGGCGGCCAGGGCAGCGTAATCGTCACAGCTGCCCTCTGCTTCCGGGATATGATAGACCCGCCATTCCTGCTTGACCGGCCGTCCCTGTTCAAAGACCACCAGACCGACCATGGTGCCCTGTCCAGACAAATGGGACACATCCACGGCTTCAATCCGGGCCGGAGGCTCCTGAAGGCCCAAGACAGCCGCCAGCTGACCCGGATTCCCAGAGGAGTCCTGCTCCTTCATCTTTTCCAGGGCATTGGTTCGAGCCATCTGCAGCAGCTGCTTTTCCGAACGGGTTCTGGCCGTCACCAGCCGCACCTTTCGGCCTCTGCGTTCGGTCAGGACCGCTGCCACCGAGGGATCGGCCAGCCTTTTGGGCAGCAGAATCCGTTCCGGAATGAGCCTGTCCGCGGCGTAGAACTGCAGCAGGGCTCCCCGCATGAGTTCTTCATAGTCGAGTGTATGCTCCCAGAAAAAGGACTTCCCGTCCAGGACCTTGCCCTGGCGGATGAACAAGAACCCCAGCGCTGTTCCCTGTTCAGTTTCCACGGGGCTCAACAGATCGAAACTCCCGCCCTGGGCCAGAACCACGTTCTGCTGTTCCACGGTCCGGCGGACCGCCTTGAGCTGGTCCCTGACTGCAGCGGCCTTTTCAAATTCCAAACCTGCTGCGGCGGTTTCCATTTCGCTTTGCAGCTGCTGGATCAACTCTTGAGAGCTGCCCGACAGGAACAGCTCAAGCCTGGCCACCAGCCGTTGATACTCCTCTGGAGCAACCGGCTTCACGCAAGGCGCCAGACAACGGCCCATCTGATGCTGCAGGCAGGGGCGCGTCCGGTTTTGAAACTGATGCGCCTTGCACTTGCGCAGCGGGAAGAGCCGATTGACCACCCGCAGGGTTTCCCTGGCGGACTGGGCCGATGTGAACGGTCCGAAATAGCTCGATCCGTCCTGCACCATCTTCCGGGTCAGGGATAACCTGGGAAAGGCCGTTTTTTTGTCGAGCTTGAACAGGATGTAGCTCTTGTCGTCGCGCAGGACCACATTATAGCGGGGCCGGTGCTTCTTGATGAGACTGTTCTCCAAGAGCAGGGCCTCTTTCTCCGAGGATGTGCACAGATAATCCACGTCTGTGACCTTGGGAACCAGGTGCCGGGTCTTGGCATCGAGTTGTTCCGGCGGACGAAAATAGGAGTGCACTCTCCGGCCCAGATTCTTGGCCTTGCCCACATAGAGTATGCGGCCCCGGGCATCTTTCATGAGATAAACGCCCGGACCGTCCGGAAAATCCTGCAAGGCAAGGCTATGGCTCTTTTGTTGAGGATCTTTCGCGTGGCTGTCCATATTCCCTTGTGAAATGAAACCTTATATCCAGAGCTATACTGATCCAATTTTGATTTTTGAAACAAAGACTGATGGTCCATTGATTTTGACGACAGAATGCTGAAAAAGGTACGTTGGAACAGTTTAACATCTTGCGCCTTTTCGCCGATGAAGATAGGATAAAGCGGAGCTGATCCGCAAGTCCTGTGTTCATTCCCGATACTCGTTTATGGACAATCGACGCAATTATTACCGCATCCTGGAAGTGCAGCCCGATGCCCCGCCTGAGGTCATCCGGCAGAACTACAAGCTCCTGATGCAGAAACTCCGCATGCATCCTGATTTCGGGGGGAATCAGCGCGATGCGGCTCTGATCAATGTGGCCTATGACACCCTGCGCCATCCCGAGAAGCGGGCGGCCTATGACCGAAAGCTCCTGCAGGAGAACAATATTGTCCAACTGTCCCAGGGGCATTTGAAACGGCCCACGTTTTTTTCCGGCAAGCAGAAACTGGCGATTGAACCCTACCAGAACCAAAACCGACGCAATTATTACCGCCTGCTCCAGGTCCAGCCTGACGCCCATGCCGCTGTCATCCGGGAGCGCTACCTATCCCTGCTGCAGAATAGCGACATTCCCCAGGAGATGCTGCACGAGGC
>CAZUMF010000502.1:0-2752 GCA_964621385.1 uncultured Desulfohalobiaceae bacterium | reverse complement strand
GTTACGGCGACAGTATGCCGGTAAAACAAAGTTTCTTCACTGATCAAACTGGCAGCCGTTGATCTACAAGATAAACAGCATAACTCTATAGTTGCATATTATAATAAATATCAAATAATTATATGTCAGCCCTGCCAGCGGCAGGGCTGACCCGGGAGTAGCGGCGTGCCGAAAGCGGTTGTGTATACGGTCTATGTTCTGATCATAGCCATTGGTCTGCTGGCCTTCTACACCATTTTCAATGCCGGCAATCCCGAGAGCTTTCTGCGCTCCTTTTTCCCCGACCCCCAGGCTGACGCGTATATCGCCCTGATTGCTTCATTCCTGGTCTTTGTCCTCGGATTCATCGTGTTTTATTCCCGGGACCGGGAGGGCTTTCAGTCTTTGATCGAAGCCAACCAGGACAGGATCAGGACCATGCGCAGCCGCAAGAAGACCGATGGAGAAATCGCCGATTCCATCCTGGCGGCCATGGGCAGTACAGGCGGATATCGGCACAACCTGGCCCGGAAAAAACTGCTCCTCTATCTTTCTGAATTCGAATGAGGCCGGACAGACCGGCCTCAGAGGAAATGTGCAGCATTATGCATGCACACGAAGGCTTCTCCAGGTTGTTGAAAAGCGGAGCGTATTCAAAAACTATATACAGCTCCGTTCAATCTCCCGACAAAGACGAAGAACCGGGTTTATTTTCAATGTAAAAAAAGGTTTACGTTCGGAGCTGTATGGACTGGATGATCTTTGCGGCTGTTTTTTTCGGGATCATAGCCGCTATCTCCTGGATCAGGTGGCGTGACCGGCAATGGATCAACGCACGCTTTGACCCCAAATCCGTCAAGGCCATGAGCTTCGGGGTCAACTATTTCGGCCTGGCTTCAGAACCCGGGGCCCCCAAGCGGAGCAGCGGTTTTCTGCTGCTCTTGCAGGACGGGCTCTTCTACCGCAGCCGGATTAAAAAAATCGAACTGTCCATCCCCGGCCATCGTATCCGCCGGGTGACCCATGATCGGAGCCATAAAGGGATCAATCTCCACCAGTCGGTGGTCAAAGTCGTTTTTGTAAACGAGCGGCAGGAGGAAGATGCCGCCGCCTTCAGGCTTCCCTATCCCCCGCAGTGGATGCGGGCCATCGAGCATGCCTTTCTGGATTCCCTTGAGCGTGAACGGACGTCTTAATATTTATATATTTTAATATTTATATTTTTTTGACATCTGATCATTTGCACTATACCCTGTGCACCACGTCCAGATTGGGTGGCAACATTTCTATGTTTCAATTGAATAAACCAGATAAAATCACGGATACCATTATCCATCAGATCCGTTCAGCAATCCTTGAAGGGAAGCTGTCCCCCGGGGACAAACTGCCTTCGGAAAAAGAACTGACCGAACAGTTCCAGACCAGCAAGCAGACCATCAGGGAATCTTTGCGGGTTCTGGAACATATGGGACTTTTGGATATTCGCAAGGGAAGCCTGGGCGGGGCTTTTGTTGTGGAAGTGGACATTGAATTTCCCAAAAAGAATCTGGCCAATTACCTCTATTCCCGCAATCTGAGTCTGCAGAATCTCACGGAGGTACGGGCCATCATCGAACCTTTTGCGGCCGGGTACGCCGCCCGGCATCGGACTGAAGCGGATCTCAAAGGGCTGCAGTCCATTATCGAGTGGTCCAGAAAGCATTTCAACACGGCCCAAGGCAGGGAAATCAGTCTCAAAGGGCAGGAATTCCACCGGATCATCTCCCAAACCACGGCAAATCCGCTTCTGGTGCTGATGATTGATTTTGTGGAGAGCCTGCTCAAGGATTTCAAGGATTCCCTGAAATTGGACAAAGCCTTTTGCCGGGCCATTCATGAGGCTCACGAGAAGATCTTTCAGGCGATTCTGGACCAGGACCCTGAACTGGCGGCCCAGGAAATGCACAAGGATGTGGTAGAAGTGGAGTCGCAACTGCTCAAACTTGATAAAGAAAAATTCTTTGAAAAGACCGGCCTTTTTCATCAAAAAATCGAATCAGATCTAGGGAGGACGCTGTATGTCAAAACCTGAAATGCTCAATTACATCAACGGCGAATGGGTCAAGTCGGCATCCGAAACCATCGGTGATGTCTGGAACCCGGCCAAGGGGGAAAAAATCGCCACGGTGCGCTACGGCACCAAAGACGATGTGGATATGGCTGTCAAGGCTGCCAAGGAGGCCTTTCCGGAATGGCGGGAAACCCCGCCTCTGAACAGGGCCAGATACTTGTTCCGTTTGAAGGAGGCCTTTGAGGAGAACTTTGAAGACATCGCCCGGGTCTTGACCACGGAACAGGGCAAAATTCTGGACGAAGCCAGAGGCGAAGTCCGGCGCATGATCGAGAATGTGGAGCATGCCACCGGGGTGACCACGCTCATGACCGGGTATACCCTGGAAGATATCGCCAGGGGCATCGACTGTATGGGGCACCGCCAGCCCCTGGGCGTGTTTGCGGCCATCGTTCCCTTCAATTTTCCGGGCATGGTCCCCTGGTGGTTCATGCCCTACGCCCTGGTCTGCGGCAACACCTATGTGGTCAAGCCTTCGGAGCAGGTGCCCATGACCCAGACCAAGATCTTTGAAATCGTCGAAGAAGCCGGTTTTCCTGAAGGCGTGGTGAACATGGTGCATGGCTCCAAAGATGTGGTCAACGGCCTTCTGGACCACCCGGATGTCGAAGGCATCTCTTTTGTGGGCTCCACCCCCACGGCCAAATACATCTATCAGCGCTG
>CAZUMF010000501.1:0-2831 GCA_964621385.1 uncultured Desulfohalobiaceae bacterium | reverse complement strand
AGACCATTTTTTCGGCTGTCACCGGGTTGTCGTTCGTCCATAAGACATAGAGATGGTTTCTTTCCATTGTTTCGCTCCTTCTGATTGTTCAAATGGGTTTTGACGGCAAAGCCTGGATTCAGGAGAACGGCAGGAGCATGGTCTTGCCCTGACTGACAATGCGGCCGGACTGTTTCAGCTCCTTCATGGCCCGGGTGATGCTCACCCGGTGGGCCCCGACCAGAAAGCCCAAATCCTCATGGGTCAGAGGGAATTGGTTGAGTGTCTTGAGTTTACCGTTCCCGGTCATGAAAGGCAAGGGGGGTGGTGCTCACTGCTTCAAAACGGCCTTGCGGCCGCAGAATTCGCAATTCCCCTCTTCGGTGATCTCCGGTTGCCTCGGTGCCTCGCCGCCGCACAAACCGCACTTGGTTTTGCCCTGGTCCTCTTCGAGCACAATCGGTTTCTGACACAGATCACAGCGTCCGTCATCCGTGACTTTCGGTTGCCTGGGGGACTCTCCCCCGCAAATTCCACACTTTGGCATAACGCACCTCCTGTTTGTTTTCCGGACTCACGCTTCGTCCGGTTACCAATACGTTCAGCAAAGGTACAAGACCAGGGTCTTGATTTCAGTAGCATTTGTTACATCTGAAAATCTAAAAAAGCATTATGAAAATAATTCGTGGCATAAAGAGCCAATGCATTGCCCGTGACAAAAAAGTTCAGTCCCAAATCGCGGAGAGGCAAGTATCACTATAATTGATATTTAAGCTCGAATCCTGATTCTATGAACTTCGATCAAAAATAATTTTCCTCTATAAAATTCGGATTCAGGATGGGTAGAAAGAAATGCATGTAATCGACTCAAGATCTGAGGGATGAGTTCAGGATGGTTTTTGAGCTGAAGAGAAAAGATTCCTGCATACTTTTCAGGAGGATAGGTGACAATATCAGCAAAGTCACCGTTAAGTGACACAAGAATAGCATTAAGTTCTTGAGCTTTGGCAATAACGAAAGCATCTGGAGAGTCGGGTGTAATAGAATCCTGAAGGCGGAATACTTTATGCCCAGCTTGACGAAGCGATTTAACGATGAAATTCGAGATACAGTGATCTGTAAAAAATTTGAGGACCATTAAATTGCAACCTCGAATTCTGCCAAGTCTCGAGCATAATCCAAGCATGCTGCGAGTTGATCTCTATTGAGACCTTCAAATTCTGCAAGAATTTCCTCCATGGAATTTCCGGCGGCAAAATACCCAAGGAGAAGACTTACGGGAATTCTGGTCCCTTTGATCCTTGGCTTACCACGCATAACTTCAGGTTTGCTCTCAATATGTTCCTTCCAATGGATCATTTTTACCTCCCATTTCTATACTTCAAATATGTTTTTACATTATCGACAGCGTTTTAGGTTGTCAAATTTTTTTTCAATATCTTATATCCGACTCAGTATATAAACTCTCATGTGCCGCCCAGCCCGGCATCGAAAGGCGGCATTCGTTCCCAGGACCATAGGAACAAGAATTTCTTGAAAGGGATGTAAGGAAAACCTGCCTATTGCGACGAACTCACAGAGAGTCTTGATTTGTAATCTGCAATACTTTTACTGGGTTTTCAAACCGGGCTTGATTGTGTACACTTCAATCAATGCCTCAATCATCACCATACACCCTTCTGGCCGCCGACATCGGCGGAACCAAAACCAATGTCGGCTGCTTCGAAGCAGGGTGCCGGCGTCCGCGCCTGCAATGCCTGGAGACCTACTCCAGCCGGGAGGCGGAAAGCCTGGAGGACATCCTCGAGGCTTTCACCAGCAGGCACAGCATCTCCCCGGCTGGTGTCTGCCTGGGGATTGCCGGACCGGTGGTCAGGGGACGCTCCAGGACCACCAACCTGCCCTGGACGGTTTCGGAGGCTGGCCTCAGAAAGCGCTTCGGCTGGGAGCGGGTTAAGCTGATCAATGATCTGAGCGCCACCGCCCTGTCCGTGCCCCTGCTGCCGCGAGAGCGCCTCAGGTTTCTGAACCGGGCCCGGGCGGAGCAAAACGGGACCATCGGAGTGGTGGCCCCGGGCACCGGCCTGGGCCAGGCCCTGCTCGTTTTCGAGGACGGACGTCCCCGGGCTGTGCCCTCGGAAGGCGGTCATGTGGACTTTGCCCCAAACAGCGAAGCCGATGTTGAACTGTGGCGGTTTCTCCAAGCCAGGTACGGACACGTGAGTGTGGAGCGGGTCCTGTCCGGAAACGGCCTGATGAACATCTACACCTGGCTGCAGCAGGCGGCCAACAGCCCGGAACCGGCCTGGCTGGCTGAAAAAATGCAGTCCGGGGATCCGGCACGGGTGATCACGGAAACGGCCCTGGCCGATGAGCACCCTGTCTGTCGCCGGGCCCTCGAGCATTTTGCCGCCGTTCTCGGGGCGGTCAGCGGCAATCTGGCCCTGACCGCGCTGACCAGCGGCGGGATCTATCTCGGCGGGGGAATTCCCCCGAAGATCCAGCCGATTCTGGAAGACGGCCCGTTCCTGGAGGCCTTCACCGCCAAAGGCCGCTACAGGTCCCTGCTCAAAAAAATTCCGGTCCGGGTGATCCTGGACAACCGGGCTCCCCTGCTGGGGGCCGCTTTCAGGGCGCAGCAGCTGCTCCGGTAGCCACATGTCAGCGCGGCCGCCGGCAGGGCTCGTATGAAACTTCATTTTCAAAGTTTCTTCACTGATCAAACTGGCCGGTCCGCCCGGTCAGCGGCCGGCGCTGACACCTGAAACCTCTTGATCGAAAACACTGAAAATATCTGAAGTGCAGACCTCGTACCGACATTACCCCGTTGAACCTTAACACTCTAAAATAAT
>CAZUMF010000500.1:0-2837 GCA_964621385.1 uncultured Desulfohalobiaceae bacterium | reverse complement strand
ACGTTGTGGGCAAGGCCTGGAGGATCTACTGGTCCTGGAAGGGGCTCACGGAGATCCGCTGGACCCGTATTGGAGACTATGTCGGCGAGTAGTTATACTTACGGTCGTCATAAATGAGGTTTTCATTATTTGGAAATCCTGGTAGTCGATGCTGAATATTTCGGCATCCTTGCAATTTATTCCTCCCGTAAGTATCTATAACTTAAATAGTTACACAAGTTATACTTCCAATAAGCATGGATCAGAGTAGCTTCGTGTAAAATTACATTTTCACTTATTTTATCAGGCAGATACCAGAAGTTGGGCCAAAAAGAAGCTCCTATCCTGTATGAACTTTAACAGATTTCAATGAAGGCAGATAAGAACCGCAATTTACGCCAACTTCTGGTATAAGGAGTCCATCGCCTATGCTGGCCACTGTCGTGACCACGGCTCTTCTGGGTATAGACGCCTATCCGGTCTACCTGGAGGCCGATCTTTCCCGGTCGGGCCTTCCGGCCTTCACCATGGTCGGGCTGGCCGAAGGGGCGGTCAAGGAAAGCAAGGAGCGGGTCTTCACCGCCTTGAAAAACAGCGGCTTCAAACTGCCCCCGTCCAGGATCACCGTCAATCTGGCCCCGGCCGACATCCGCAAAGAGGGGAGCAGCTACGATCTCCCCCTGGCCCTCTGCCTTCTGGCTGCGGCCGAAATCCTGCCCCAGTCCTGCCTTCAGGACTACTATCTGGCCGGAGAACTCTCCTTAAACGGCGCCCTGAAACCCATTTCCGGAATACTGCCCATGGCCCTGAAGGCCGAGGCCGAAGGCATGCACGGCCTGATAGTCCCTGTGGCTAACAGTGCCGAAGCAGCGGTCGTCAAGGGGATCTCGGTCTATCCGGCCCGGACCCTGCGGGAAGCGGCCCTCTTTTTGCTCGGAGAACACCGCATCCAGCCCTGTGTCCACGACCTGGACGCCATCTGGTCGAACCGGGCGGTTCATCACCTGGACTTCAATGAGGTCAAGGGCCAGGAGCACGCCAAGAGGGCCATAGAGATCGCCGCGGCCGGGGGTCACAATCTCCTGTTCATGGGGCCGCCGGGCAGCGGCAAGACCATGCTCGCCAAACGCATCCCCTCGGTCCTGCCCCTGCTCAAGTTCCAGGAAGCCCTGGAGGTGACCAAGATTTACAGCGTGGCCGGCAAGCTGGACCCGGACCAGTCCCTGATCACGGAACGCCCCTTCCGCTCCCCCCACCACACGATTTCCGACGCCGGCCTCATCGGCGGGGGGCAGTACCCGCGTCCCGGAGAAGTCTCCCTGGCCCACCGCGGGGTCCTCTTCCTAGACGAACTCCCGGAATTCAAGAAGCAGGTCCTGGAGGTCCTGCGCCAGCCCCTGGAAGAGGGGACGGTCAACATTTCCCGGGTCACCGTCTCCCTGAGCTACCTGGCCAACTGCATGCTGGTCACGGCCATGACCCCATGACGTTGTGTTGCTCATTTGCCATACCTTCGGAGGATGGCAGGTAGTAGAGATCAATGTCGATGTCCTGGTCGCCGATCTCGATTTTTCGGTGATGCTCTTACCACTTTCTCTCAGCAATCTTCTACTACATCGGGAGAATTCATTTCCTCTTCAATCAGAGGCGGTTTCCCTATCCTGATTGCACCGCTTATCGTCCTTCATTGTCTGTACTGCCTTTATTGACGGATTCTCTGGACTGTTCTACTCTGAAGATAGGACTGGTTCTTTCAACAGCATCTTTTAGCCGCCAATATCGAAAACGGAGGTTAGAATGACCGATTTTATCAATGTCAGCTAATTGCCAGAAGAGGAGGTGAAATTTGTCCAAAGGATCGTTGATCTGCTCAGAGAGACCAAAGAAAAGGATAAGACCCAGCAGCAAAAGGAGTCATCGCCTTATGGCGACACCTCCAAAAGAATAGGCTTTTTGCCATGCCGCATGGCGATGGCATTTGACTGCCAGCCTCTTATTGCTGGCAGGCAAAAAGAGAATCTATCCGTATCAATCCGTGTAATCCGTGGGCAATCAACTGCCTTTCTTCATTCTCAAAGTATCAACGGAAGACTACCGAAATCTTCAAGACCAGCAGGCTTTCGTCCAGTGAATAGTGTACCTCGGTTTCCGGGTCAAAGCCTCACTCGCTCATCCTGGAGAGGATCCCGATGTGGTCAATCGCAATGTAGCGTTGGTAATGTTCGAATAGTGTAACGCCCCGTCTGACAAAATAATGTAACGCACATTGGAGACATTAACCCGCAGCCATACTCCGCCTGGATCTCCTCCGGACAGCTAATGAAGTAGGCATTAGGGAATCCGCAGGCGGATGGCCAGAAGCGCTGAGTCGAGGGCAGCACTTCCACCTCTTTTCCGCGATCCGCATTATCTCCAGTCCCTCGAAGGCCGTAACCCGGACGGGCACTACCGCATCAAAGTTTCGGGCCAAGAAATCCCCAACCTTGTCCATGATGTTTCCAAACGTTTCAATTCTGGTCATTTCTAAGCCTGAACGTTGAATTCATAGAGGAAAAAGTGACCGGAAAATTGAGTTGGAGAAAAAGGAGGGTTAAGGAAGCACTTGATAGGCTGGAGCCTGGAGACAATTTGATCGTGCCGGAGTTGTCGCGACTTGGCCGGTCCATGCTGTAGATCATGGAGATCCTGTCCATTGCCAAGGAAAAGAGTATCAACGTGTATGCGGTCAAGGGGTCCTGGGAGTTGAACGAGACCATCCAGAGTAAACTGATTGCCATGTGTTTTTCCATGGCGGCTGAGATTGGATGCTCATCCGCTTATACTTTGAAAACCGCAAGTTTCTAAACTGGAGGGAATGC
>CAZUMF010000499.1:0-2846 GCA_964621385.1 uncultured Desulfohalobiaceae bacterium | reverse complement strand
CCATGAAACAGCGCTACGACATCGATCTCACCAGAGTTCCCATGGATGCCGGGATCTTCGTGAACAAGCTGCTCAATGAAAAAGCCGCGGGCCGGGAAGAGGGAAGCATCGATCTTGTGTGGATCAATGGGGAAAATTTCAAAAACTCCAAAGAAGCCGGCCTGCTCTTCGGTCCTTTTGCCGACAGGCTGCCCAATGTCCGGCAGTATGTGGACCCGGAAAGCGTGGCTTATGATTTCGGATACCCGGTGGAAGGCTATGAGGCTCCGTTCGGCAAAGCCCAGTTCGTGTTCGAGTACGACAGTGCGGTCATTGCCTCGCCGCCGAAAACCGTGGCCGCCCTGCAAGACTGGATCAAGGCCCATCCCGGGCGCTTCACCTATCCCCAGCCCCCGGATTTCACAGGCTCGGCCTTTATCCGGCAGGTCTTCTATGCCCTCACCCGGGGGCATGAGCAGTACATGCAGGGTTTTGATCCGGAACTGTTCCAGCGGCAGAGCCCCAGGCTCTGGGATTTCCTGAATGCAATCGAACCCTGGCTCTGGCAGGAAGGCCAGACCTACCCCAAGGACAGCGCCACCCTGGACACCCTCTTTTCCAGGGGCGAAGTGGCCTTTGGCATGTCCTACCATCCGCCCCACGCCCAGAACAAGATTCTGGAGGGCAGCTACCCGGAGAGCGTGCGCACCTTTATCCTTGAAGACGGGTCCATCTCGAACATCCACTACACCGCCATTCCCTTCAATGCCCCGAACAGAGCCGGGGCCATGGTCCTGGCCGACTTCCTGGTCTCCGTGGAGGCCCAGCTCGCCAAGTACCGGCCCCAGGCCTGGGGGGATTTTCCGGCCCTGGACATGACCAGGCTGAGTCCCGAAGACCGGAAACATTTTGCCGAAGTGGATCTGGGTCCGGCCACCCTGAGTGCCGCCGAACTCGATCCGGCGGCTGTCCCCGAGATTCCCTCCGCCTATCTCGAGGCCCTGGAGCAGGGCTGGGAGGAGCATGTTTTGCACTAGAGACCGGGTATGTCCTGATCGTCGAGAGAATCATGAAAAGCGCCAAGCTCCTCCTCAGGCTGAGCCCTCTGCTCATCCCTTACCTGATCCTGTTTTGCGGGGGCGTGTTCCTGACCGTGGGCCAGTCCCTGGGCTTTCTGACCCCCCTGCCCTACCCGGGCGGGAGGTTTGAAGCCTATGCCCGGGTCTTTGCCAGCCCGTCCTTTTTCGCCTCCTTTCTGTTTTCCCTGCAGGTGGCCGCGGCCTCGGCCCTGCTGGCGGTTACAGCCGGGACCCTGCTGGCCTACTGGGTTTGGAAGCTCCCGCAGCGGCTGCAGGGGGCGGCCATCGTCTACAAGATCCCCCTGATTCTGCCCCATATCGCCGTGGCCTTCCTGATCCTGCTCTTCTGGAGCCGCTCCGGGATCCTGGCCTCCCTGGCCCATACTCTGGGACTGATCGATTCCATGCAGGACTTCCCCAACATCCTCTATTCCGGCTGGGGTCTGGGCATGATTCTGGCCTACAGCCTGAAAGGCACCCCCTTTGCCATGCTCCTGGTCACGGCCTCGCTCCTGCGTTTCGACGCCAGGCAGATCCAGGCCGCCACCATGCTCGGGGCCTCCAGACTGCAGGCCTTTGTCTGGATCGTCCTGCCCCGGCTCGTTCCAGCCATCCAGACCGGGTTCATCATTCTCTTCCTCTACAGTTTCGGGGCCTTTGACATCCCTTTTCTTCTCAGTGAAAGCCGGCCCGGCATGCTGAGCATCACGGTCTACAATCTCTACTTCAAGCGCGATCTGGCCCAACGGCCGGAGGCCATGGCCATCCTGACGCTCATGTTCTGCTTCGCGGTCCTGTTCATCATCGTCTATTCCAGGATCGTGAACCGCCTGGACTCTGCGGAGCGCAAGGTATGATGAGGCATGGCGGCCTGCTCCTGCTCCTCTTCGTCCTGTTCGGGCTCCCGGTCATCGCCCTGGTTGTGAGCAGCGCGGCCCCGGGCTGGCGCTTTCCGGAGATCTGGCCCGCGGAATTCAGCCTGCAGGGGCTGGACTACCTCCTCGACAATCTGAACACCATTCTGATCGCCCTGGGGTCCTCCTGTGTTTTTTCTCTCCTGACCGTACTGACCACTCTCGGCATGTGCCTGGCCCCGGCGGCTGTCTTTGCCAGATCCGTCTTCCCGGGCAAGACCCTTCTGGAAGCTCTGCTGCTCACTCCGGCCCTGGTGCCGCCCATGACCTTTGCCATGGGCCTGCATTTTCTGTTCATCAAATGCTCCCTGGCGGACACCCTGCCCGGGGTGGTCCTCATCCTGTCCATGTTCAGCTATCCGTACATGTTCCGGGCCCTGGTGGCCGGCTTCCAGAACATGGGACAGGACTACGGCATCTGCGCCCGCAATCTCGGCGCAGGCAATCTGCGCATCATGCTGTCCGTGGAACTGCCCCTCCTGCTTCCCGCGATCATCGCCGGGGGCAGCGTGGTCTTTCTGGTGGCCTTTTCCGAGTATTTTCTGGTCTTTCTCATCGGAGGCGGCAGCGTGCCGTCGTTTACCGGCACCCTCGTTCCCCTGCTCAGCTCGTCCAATCGCGCCCTGGCCTCCATCCTGACCCTGGTTTTTCTGTTTGTGCCTGTCTGCCTCTTCCTGACCCTGGACACCACCCTGGTTCGGATTTACCGGAGAAGAGGCTTGATCTGATATGGAGGACTTACTTCAGACTTCGTACCTACATTACGTCCTTGAACCTTAAGGATTTAAAATAATTGATAACATCTGAAATGTTCTTAAAATTGGACATTCTTTTGGTTTCTGGTTTGCCACGCCGTAGCTTCTGAGCGAAGGCG
>CAZUMF010000498.1:0-2851 GCA_964621385.1 uncultured Desulfohalobiaceae bacterium | reverse complement strand
TTTAAACTGGCTGAAGCGGCTTGACTTCACTTATTGAGCAACCGCACAGCTTGAAAATACTTGATACCGAGAAGGGCCAGGACATCCAGAAGGACAAAGACGAACAAAACCGGATTGGCCAGATAATTGTCGTAGAGATTCGTGGAAAAGGCCGTGGCCACGAGAAAAATCACCGCCAGGATCAAAAAGGCGGTCCAGATTCTGTTGGCAGCGGCTTCGGCCCGGATCTGGAGGTCACCTTCGGTCTTAATGGTCAGCCACAGGGCCCCGTGGACCAGAAAGAAGCTCAGAAACAAAAGGCCGCCCAGTAGGCCGTAAGGGTTGAGGAGGGTGAAAAGGGTGCCGTGGTAGAGGCCCTCCTGATCAAAGGGGATGCCCTTGAAGATATTGGCAAAGGCCACTCCGAAGAGCAGGGCCGGCAGGAAGCTGCCCGCAAAGATACAGATGTCCCAGATTTTCCGCCAGGTTTGCGATTCGACTTTTCCCCTGAACTCAAAAGAGACCCCGCGCAGAATAAGGGCGAAGAGGATGAGCATCAGGGCTGTGTACAATGTGGAAAACATGGTGGCATAGACCAGTGGAAATGCGGCAAACGTCACACCTCCGGCCGTGATCAGCCAGACTTCATTGCCGTCCCAGAGCGGACCCAGGGAATTGATCATGACCCGCTTGTCGGTTTCGGTTTTTCCCAGAAAGGGATACAGGGTTCCGACGCCGAAATCAAAGCCGTCGGTGATGAAGAACACCGCCCAGAGCAGCCCCCACAGGAAGAACCAGGTTGCCTGTAATGCCATATTACCTCCTTATCCAAAAATCCTTAGGGATTTTTGGATATAATTGTTAAAAAAATTGGATCTTTATTGTTTTGGACCCTTTTTGACGTGTTGTACAATGAGATAGTACCCTACCCCGCCGATCAGGGAGTAGACGAGGACAAAAGCGATTAACGTGGTCAGGACCTGGGAGGTCGCAATGGGCGAGGCTGCATCCGATGTACGCATGACATTGTAGACGATCCAGGGCTGCCTGCCGACTTCGGCCAGTATCCATCCCAGCTGGATGGCGATATAGGGCAGGGGGATGACCCAGAGCATGGTCTTCAAGTAGCGTGGGCTTTCAAGGAGACGGTTGCGTTTGAACCAGCCGGCGATGGTCAGGACAATAAAGAGAACCCCCAGGGCGACCATGGTCCTGAAGGAAATGAGATTGATCAGAACCGGGGGTTGTTCGTCCCTGGGAAAATCGCGCAGGCCTTTGACTTCGGCGCCAAGGTCGTGATGACCGAGGAAACTCAGGACACCCGGAATCTTGATGAACTCGATGCTGTTTCTTTGATTTTCCGGGTCCGGCAGGGGAAAGAGGATGATAGGAGCATTGGTGGAGGTTTCCCAGTGGGACTCCATGGCCGCCAGCTTGGTCGGCTGGGACTCGGCCACATGCTGGGCATGCATGTCGCCTTCCACTGCCACAAAGATGGAAAAGATCAGGCCCATGACCAGTCCGGCCCGAAAAGAACGAGTGAAGAATTCAACATGCTGCCGTTTCAAGAGGTGATAGGCGCTGATGCCCATGACCACAAATGCGGTCAGGACATAGGCGGCCGGGAGGGTGTGCAGGATTTGCAGGATGCTGAACTTGTTGAGAAGAACGGCCCAGAAATCCGTCAATTCAGCCCGTCCGTTTCTAATGGCGTAGCCCACTGGCTGCTGCATCCAGCCGTTGGCGGTTAGGATCCAGACAGCCGAGAGGTTGGCGGCTCCGGCCACCAGCCACATGACAAAGGCGTGGAGTTTGGGGGAAATTTTGTTCCAACCGAAGATCCAGATACCGATGAACGTGGATTCCAGGAAAAAGGCCAAGGAGGCCTCGATGGCCAGAAGCGATCCGAAGATGTCTCCCACATAGGCCGAATACCGGGACCAGTTGGTGCCGAACTGAAATTCCAGGGTGATGCCGGTAACGATGCCAATGACAAAGTTGATCAGGAACAGTTTCCCCCAGAATTTGGTCATTCGGAGATAGATTTCGTCTCCGGTGCGGGCATACCTGGTCTCCATAATGGCCACCAGGATGGAAAGACCAAGCGTCAAGGGGACGAAAAGGAAATGAAACATGGTGGCGGCTGCGAACTGCAGGCGGGAAAGAAGCACAACATCCATAAATGAAGCTCCTATTCTACGTAATCTCTCAAAGGTTTCATTGAAGGCAGATACAAAACGCAATTTATGTCAACTTCTGGTATGGGTATCAAGAAAGATCCTTGATATCTTCAAACTGAAGCTTTTAACTGGATACAGGGTAAAATCTTTTATGGTTTCTGCTGCGAATCCGTGTTCCACCAACCCTTCTGGATATGGGCCTTTTTTTCCTTCTCGGCCAGCTTGCGTATCCGGTAGGCGGAGTCCAAGAGCACGCCGTACAAAATGCCACAGCCGTTGTCCTCGCGGTCCTCATCTCCCTGGTTGGCCAGTTCGATCATGCTTCGGGTCAGATCCAGGGTCTTCTGGATGTTTCTGTCACAGGGCTTCATTGGACACCGTTGTCAGCCCTGCCTATGGCAGGCATGACATATCTGATTTTGATTTGAAGAAGGCTGAGATTTTGACCTATGCAATGGATAATGATTAGCAAGATAGGTGCCAGTCCCGGTGAGGAAAGGAAAGCGAGGATAAGAGAGTGAGAGAGGGAGGGAGTGAAGGAGTGAGAGAGTCAGGGCCAGGGACTGTGAATCCTCTTAGAAATTCGTATCAGGTTTTTGGGTGAGACAAGATGTTTATTGAGACAGAGACAGAGACAGAGACAGAGACAGTGAGGAGTGAGGAGTGAGGAGTGAGGAGGTATTAGAGCATTT
>CAZUMF010000497.1:0-2854 GCA_964621385.1 uncultured Desulfohalobiaceae bacterium | reverse complement strand
CAATTATTTTAAATCTTTAAGGTTCAAAGACGTAATGTAGGTACGAAGTCTGAATCTACAATATTCAATTTTCTCTATTCACTATTCAATCCTCCAAAGGAGTCCGACGTCATGAAGCAGCGCATTGCCGACCCGGTCAGCCGGGTCCCTTTTTCCGTGATTCGAGAAATGTCCCAGCGGGCTGCCGCCTATGACAACGTCATCACCCTGGGTATTGGAGAGCCCGACTTCCATACCCCGGCTGCAATATCCCGCCTTGCCCTGCAGGATGCCGAAAACGGAGCCACCCATTACACTCCGGCCCAGGGGGATCCTGAACTGCTCCGGGCCGTGCTCGACTATCTCCAGGTACGGAACAGTGAATCCTTAGGCACTTCCAATGTGGTGATCACCCATGGCGGCATGGGCGCCCTGAACGCTTTTTTTCGGCTGACCCTGGAGCCCGGAGATGAGGTGATCATCCCGGAGCCCTACTTTCCCTCCTACAAACCCCAGGTGGAATGGGTGGGAGGGGTCGTGGCCGGCGTGCACACCAGACCCGAGGATGGATTCATCCCCAGGATCGAGGACCTGGAGAGCGCTGTCACGCCACAGTCCAAAGCCCTTCTGCTCAATACGCCGAACAATCCCACCGGGGCCGTCTATCCGGTGGCACTGCTTGAAGAGATCACCGCTTTTGCCAAACGCCACGATCTCCTCGTCCTGAGCGACGAAGTCTATGAACGTTTGTACTTCACCCCCGAGACTCCCAGATGCATCCGCTCCTTTCCCGGCATGGAGGAACGGACCGTGGTCATCCATTCCTTCTCAAAATCCTTTGCCATGACCGGCTGGCGCATCGGATACGCCTTCGGCCCCGAATGGCTCATCACCCCGATGATCAAGGTGGCCAGCTACTACACCTCCTGCGCCTCATCGGTTTCGCAGCGGGCCGCTCTGGCTGCTCTCAAGAATCAAGACCTGTTTGAATCCATGTATCAGGAGTTTGAAAACAGAAGAGACCTGATCTGCGAGCGCCTGGCCGCCATGGAGCATATCAGGCTCACCCGGGCAGACGGCGCCTTTTATGTCTTCCCGGACATCAGCCATTATTCCCGGGACAGCCGCCAGTTCGCTCTGGACCTCCTGGACCGGCAGCAGGTGGTTGTGGTTCCGGGAGAAGCCTTTGGATCGGGCTACACGGACTGCATCCGCATCGCCTTTACCATCGGCCGGGACAGGATCAATGCGGCCATGGACCGCTTGGAAGCCTACCTCGCCTCCCTGCAGTGAGACCGTCCTGAAGGGTCGCAGCTGCACCACCCTATGGACCGCGTTACGCTGTGCAGCTGCAAATGCGTCCAGATTTCCAGGCTCTGGCACGACTCTTGCAAAATTATGACAGAAGGACTCGATGTCAAAATTTTCCTTTGATGAACTGGCCCGGATGTGGAGCCTCTATCCGCGGGATTGACATGAGCCGAAATCATTTTCGTCGAGGCAGTGCAACGAAAAAAAGGAGAAGCGCATGAAAAACATCGGCTTATTCCGTTGTCAGGACAACGAACATAAATGCCCCCTGACCTCCTGCATTCGGTCCATTGAAGGCTGCCGTCAAGGCTTTGCTTCCTATGAGCAGGCCCGGCTGGTGGGTGTCTTCAGCCTCCAGGCCGACCTGGAAAACAATCTCGCCCTGGCCGATATCCTCAAGCAAAAAGGCGCAGACACCATTCATTTCGTGACCTGCGCCTTCTGTCACAAAGACGAAAGCAAAACCTGGCACTTGGGCAACGGCTTTTTTGAAGGCCTGGATGAACTCGCCAAAACCATGACGGACCAGACCGGCCTCCCCTGCGTCAAGGGCTCGGCCCACCTTCCGTCCGGTTATCAGGTCGAGCAGTTCAATCCGCGGATGTGAAATTGGCACTTTGAAATTGGAAATTGGAAATTAGAAATTGGATGAGGATTTCGATAACACTCTGCATTTTTGCATTCTTTTCTTGCTAATTTCCAATTTCCTTCTTGTTCTTCCCTCTGCACGCTTCCCTCTGTCTACCGACATCTGACATCCGATGTCCTTCATCCTTCCCTCTTCCCTCTTCCCGACCTCCGACAGCCGACCTCCGACTTCCCTCTGCTCTCTTCCCTGACGTACCTGCAAAAAGTCGAAAGTAAACAATTCGAGTTATGCAATGTTCTTGTAATTATTTGTATTTACTGACCTCTGACGCTTGCCGCGGCGTAGCTTCTTAGCGAAGTCGGGTCTGACTACTGACCTCTTGCGGCTGCAAAAGGATTTTTTGCAGCCGCATCTGCCCTATGCTTTCTCCCCGCCGGACTCCAACTCCTGAATGCGTTTCTGCAGTGCTTCCGCCTCCTGCTTCAGGCGCTTGAGTTCATCGGATGGGTCCTGCCCGCTGGACGGGCTTTTTCCGCCCGGATTTCCTGACGTTCCGGCTTGATCCGTGTTCATTCTCCGGCCCTGCCCCATGCCGCCGCCCATGCCCATTTGCCGGCCAAGACCGCGTCCCATGCCGCTTCCGCCGCCACCGCCAATACCCAGGCCCCGGCCTCGGCCGCTTCCGCCGCCCATGCCGGAGTGGCTGGCGACATTCGCGGACCCGCTCGGCTCCAAAGTGCCTGATTGAAACTGTTCCACTGCTTGACGCACAGGACCGCTCACCCCGGTCACCACGTGAATATTGGCCGCTTCAAAGGTTCGAAACGCATTGGGCCCGCAATTGCCGGTCAGGACCGTGGACACCCCTTTGTCCGACATCAGTTGGGCGGACTGAATCCCGGCGCCGCCCATGGAAGCCGTGCTCGGATTTTCCAAGGCCTCAAAATCAAGGCTTTGCGGATCGACAATCAAAAA
>CAZUMF010000496.1:0-2854 GCA_964621385.1 uncultured Desulfohalobiaceae bacterium | reverse complement strand
AACTCCTTGAGCATGTCGTTCTGGATGGTCCCCCCGATCTGATCCAGGGCAACCCCCTTTTGCTCCGCCGCAGCGCAGTACATGGCCCAGAGCACCGTGGCCGGAGGATTGATGGTCATGGAGGTGGTCACCTCATCCAGAGGAATCCCGTCCACCAGGAGCAGAAAATCCTCCAGGGTGTCGATGGCCACGCCGCAGCGGCCGCATTCACCCAGGGCCTTGGGGTTGTCCGTGTCATAGCCCATGAGGGTCGGGAAATCAAAGGCCGTGCTCAGTCCGGTCTGCCCGTTCTTGAGGAGCATGTGCCAGCGCCGGTTCGTGTCCCGGGCCGTACCCATGCCGGAAAACATGCGGTAGGTCCAGAAGCGCCCCCGGTAGCCGGTGGGATGCAGGCCCCGGGTGTAGGGAAATTGTGAGGGGAAGCCGATATCCTTCTCGAAATCCAGATCCTTGATGTCTTCCGGGGTGTAGAGGCGCTTGATCTCATGATCAGAGACCGTGGAAAAGCGCTTCCTGCGCTCGCCCTGCCTAGAGAGGATCTTTTTGACCTGATCCTCCCATTTCCGGCGCAGGCTGCTGCATTTTTCCAGTAACTCTTGTGCAAAATACATACTGCTCCCATGTTCTAGAATTGAAAATTGAAGATTGAAGATTGAACATTGCTGCATTGAAACAATCAATCTTCAATTGTAAGTCACCAAAGCTGGTTCCGCCCGCAACCCAACGGTCCAGGTCCACTCCGAATTGAAAAATTACAAATTGATTACTTCACGAATACTCATAAATCCCTTTCCCGGTTTTGCGGCCCAGCCGGCCGGCCTGGACATAGGACTTCAGCAGGGGGCTCGGCCGGTATTTGGGATCGTTGTAGCCGTCCAGGAGCACATTAAGAATGGCCAGGACCGTATCCAGACCGATGAGGTCGGCCAGGGCCAGGGGACCCATGGGGTGGTTCATGCCCAGCTTCATGATGACATCGATGCCCTCGGCCGAGGCCACGCCTTCGTAGAGCTCCCAGAGGGCCTCGTTGATCATGACCATGAGCACCCGGTTGGAGACAAAGCCGGGGACGTCCCTGCACTCCACCGCGGTCTTGCCCATTGTTGCGGCAAGGTTTCGGATTGTCTCCGTGACTTCGGGGGACGTTTCCAGGCCGTTGATGACCTCCACCAGTTTCATGACCGGCACCGGGTTCATGAAATGCATGCCGATGACCTTATCCGGCCGTTTGGTGCAGGCTGCGATGCGGGTAATGGGCAGGGACGAGGTGTTGCTGGCCAGGATGGCCTGTTCAGGGGCCAAGCGATCCAGCGCTTCAAAGACCTTGGCCTTGATGTCCATGTCCTCCACCACGGCCTCGATGGCCAGGTCGCATTCCGCAGCCGGGTCCAGTTCCACCGTTGGTGTGATCCGCTCCAGAACCGCCTGCTTGTCCGCTTCGGAAATCCGTTCTTTGGCGACGGCTCGGCCCAGGTTTTTCTCGATCACCCCCAGCCCCTTGTCCACCAGTTCCCGGGAGATATCGTTGAGATAGACCCTGTGCCCGGACCGGGCCGCCACCTGGGCGATCCCCCCGCCCATCTGCCCCGCGCCGATAACCATGATGGTTTGAATGTCCATGGGTGTTTCTCCAATATTCAGACTTTGTAACCTGGGGTTGGCAGTGAAATGCTTGAGTTGATCATAGTATATCATCAACAGGTAAAACTTGTTTACCATGGCGGACAGTCAGGGTAGCAACCATTTCCACCTCTTTTCTGTAAATGATGCGGTAATTGCCAAAAATGACTTCCCTGAATTCGTTCATACCGAGTTCCGGAACAACTCGGCCGCTTTCCGGAAATTGTCTCAGCCTGCCAACTGCTGTAAAGATCTTTTCAATCCACTTTTCGGCTGTGAGAAGGTCGTCTTGGGCAATAAAGGCAGCAATTTCTGTGAGTCGCTCAAGAGCCAGCGGTGACCAGAAAAGCTTCATTTCCGGATACTGTCCAACACCATTTTTTGAGCGTCTTCATGCTCTATACCCGAACCGTTTTCCAATTGGGCCAGAGATGTTTGAACATCTTCGAGTAACTCAATTTTTTCCAACAAGGCCTCATATTCCTTAACATCCAGTAAAACAGCCACTCCCTTGCCATGCTGGGTAATGACCAGAGGGCGTTTGGTTTCATGGACCTGCTTTAAAAAAGATGCCGCACTGGATCTGAATTCAGACATCGGGCGGATATCCTGATCGATCAACAGTCTTCGCATACATTCCCCCTAGTGAATGCCTTTTTCATGTACAAAATAAAGTACCATATTCAGACTGTCAAACAGGACTTTCTCTCCTTCAACAATGGACATTAGCCCATATCCAATCTGCGCCTTCACGGCGCTGATTGGATCAGCATGGCGTCGCCCTGGGCCAGGCCGGAGCAGATGCCGCAGACCCCCAGGCCGCCGCCCCGGCGCCGGAGTTCATAGGCCAGGGTCATCAGGATGCGGGCCCCGGTGGCCCCGATGGGATGGCCGTAGGCAATGGCGCTGCCGTTGACATTGACCTTGTCCCGCATCTCCTGCTCGCTCATCCCCAAAATCCGCCGGCCGCTGATCAGGGCCACCGCGGCAAAGGCCTCGTTGATCTCCACCAGATCCACATCCTGTATCCTCAGGCCGTTCTGCTTCAGGACCTTGTCAATAGCCAGCCCCGGGACCGTGGCAATGTCCTTGGTGGGCTGGGAGACCTCGGCATAGTCCAGGATGGTGAACAAGGGCTTCAGGCCGGAGGCCTCCGCCTGCTCCCGGCTCATGAGCAGACAGACATCACCGCCGTCATTGTCCCCGGGGGCGTTGCCCGCGGTCACGGACCCGG
>CAZUMF010000495.1:0-2859 GCA_964621385.1 uncultured Desulfohalobiaceae bacterium | reverse complement strand
ATCTCGGTTTTCTGCTGATTGGCCTCCCGCAGGAGCTCTGACTGCTCCTCCAGCTTCTGGGTCCTGGTGCGGACTTTCTCTTCCAGTTCCCGGGTATAGCTTTTGATCTCCTCCACCATGGAGCCGAAAGCACGGCTCAACCCCCCGATTTCGTCAGCCCCGGCCGGAGGCAGAGGGACGTTGTAATCTCCCTGGGCCAAAAGGGTGGCGGATGTGTGCAAAGCCCGCAGGGGCCGGAGGACAAGCCTCTCAACTCCGTAGCTGTAGACCAGGAACAGAATGCCGAAGATAACAAGCAAGGCGGCCACTGCGGCACTGATCCAGGCATCATCCAGGACCTGGGCCGCCTGCAGGTCCACGGCACTGACCACATACCAGCTGAGCTCGGGAATCCAGGTCAGGGCCAGGAGCTGCTTCCTGCCGTCCAGCCTGGTCCGGAGGGTTTCCACCGTTCCCGGCGAGGTCCGTGCTCTGTGCATGGCCTTTTGCAGGTCCCGCTCCCTTGTCTGGCCGGCAAGCAGATCTTTCAGGTGCGACGGTTCCTTCCCGGCTTTGGCTCCGGAGCCGAAGGCGATCAAGTCCGGATCGGGGTGGGCCTGGATGAGGCCGTCCGCATTGAGGATCATGGGCGTTACGCCGGGTTCTTCAGCAGAAATGAACTCATCCAGAAAGGCCGCCAGGTCCAGACCGGTCCCGGCCAGCCCGATCTTTCTGTCTCCTTGCCAGACAATCACGTTGAACCAGACCCGGGTCTCTTCGAGATGGACATCCGGATCCACGTTGATGTTAAAGGTCTCGAATTCGGCCATGGTCTGGAAAAACCAGGCATCATGGTCACTGCCCGGGTCCAGGATGTATCGAGGCTCTTCACTGTAGGGCTTTTGCTCGTTGTTTGAATAATACCGCAGGCTCTTCCGGTTGATAACAAAATAGTTCCGGTCTCGGAAATCGTTTTGAAAGCCCTTGGCTTCCTGGAAGAAAAGGGACTTTGCCCGGGCTGAGTCTTCATCCAGAATCCAGCGCCGAAGCAGCACGGAATCGGCAAAGCGTTGGGCCAGGGCCAGCTCACGGGTCACCGGGGCCTTGATCCTCTGGGCGCTGAGCAGGGTAAAGTTCTGGGCAAATCCGCGGCCCAGATGGTCCCGGGCCGTCTCCAGCATCTGCCATCCGATAAAAACAGTGGGGCCTAGAGCCACGAGGCAGGCCACGCCCAGGGCCAGCAAGGACTTGGTCCGCAGACTGAGATTGAGAAGCTTCATGGTGGTTCTCCTTCAGGAAATGCCCATCTTGGTACAAAAAAGCAGGGAACTGGCGCTGTTGTCTCCGGCGGGCAGGCGCAAAGCCTCAAGACCCTCTGTTCACCATCGGATCAGGTAACCCATGTCTTTAACGCAGGCAATGTTCTCACTGCCTTGCTCGACGCCGGGTACGCCTTGCATGCTTTGGCCGTTCATAGTAAGGGCCGGTTCGTGACCTTTGACTGCCGTATCGAGCCCAGAGCAGTCAAGGGAGCGAGGGAAGAACATCTTTTCATTCTTGGCTGATGTATCCCTGGTAAGGTGCGGCTGCAAAAAATCATCAGTGAAATCATAGGAGTCGCTATGGACCTTGCAAACTATCACGACATCTCACCGCTTGAAAGGCTTTTGGTAGACCAGATTTTTGGCTATCTCTGGCCGGGTCTACCGTGGTATGTGGCTTTATTGGATCATCAGCAGAGGTGGGTCCTGTATAGGGTTGATATTCGGGTCAGCAACGGGGATACCAGGCTTCCGAGACAGTCAAATCAATCAAAAGCGTGTTATCCCAGGGGAAAAAATCTTGAGAAAAGCGCCCTAGAAAGTATGCACGTTACCTTCCTATATGGGCTTAATTCTTATTTCATTGCAACCAGCACTTGTTTCTTGTTGATGCCTCTTCTTTGAATCCTTGTACTCTCTCAGTCCAAAATTGGCCAAGTAAAGCATCGGGGAACTCTCAAGAAGGCGTACAACGGGCAATGCCTTTCCGATGCTGAACTCCATGGGGTCCTGCGGCACTTCAGGCTTCTGGGATCCGATCTGGGCAAAGAAGAGGGTGTGGTTTTATCATTACTCGATAACAGCTCTTCTGGCTGCAGTGAGTGCGGATGAATCGCCTCACTCTCATGCTGTCTACGAGTATGTTGAACTCATCAAGGCGCTACAGAAAGATCCAGGAACTGATCAAGACGCGCTGTTCAATATCGAGTGGGCCTATCTGAACGCCCTGGACGGGCATAGGAGGGGTGCCCGACTGTCAATGATCACCCCTAGGGAGCCATTTCCCAGGGTCCTTGTGATCAATCATACACACGTGCTTGCCGGCCACAATGTAGGCAGAAACAAATTGCTCATAGGGCATTGTCGAATGCTTGCGCAGGTATCTCCAACATTCGGCCTCCGAATAGAACGTAACTTCATTGTTTGCTGCTTCACCCATGCGCTTTTCTCCTTTCTGCTCGAATAACACCCTCTACCAGTTCGTATATCTCCTCAGCAATATCAGCAACAGACCGAACATGTTCTCCCCTTGCACACTGCACGATTTTAGCATTGGAAGACTCTTCGCAGAAACTCAAGAACTCCGATCGTACTGCTTCCAGATACTCGTCGTCCATCTCGTGGAGGTCTTTCTTCTGGTCGGTATACTCACGTCTTGCTTTCAGCAGAACCTGTCTAGTAGCAAGGGGAACCTCCATGTCCAAGAGAATCACCATTGTTGGCCGGGGGATCGCGAAAATATCGTATTCTAGCGCAGCAATCCAATTGGCAAACCTCCGCCGCTGCTCCGGCGGGAGTTTGGCAGTCTGATGTGCGATATTCGATGGAACATAACGAT
>CAZUMF010000494.1:0-2867 GCA_964621385.1 uncultured Desulfohalobiaceae bacterium | reverse complement strand
CCGGGACCAGGTTGAAGCGCTCCAGCCTGCCTGCATCCAGGCAGAACAGTCCATCGATCTCCGCTTGAAAGTCGATCTTGCCTTCCCTGGCGGGAGTCCTGCAGTTAACGCCGGGCCCGGCCATTTGTTGGGCAAAGGCCAGGGCCGCCTCGTTCTCATGCCTCAGGTCCCGTGTCGTTGCCGCCTCTTCCTGGACATAGACCGAAGTCCGGCCCATCTGCTGCAGGCGGCAGAGATCCCCGGCCTGGATCTGCTGCCCCGCGGAAAAGGCCGGTCCTTTGCTCTCGCCGGCTATGATCCGGGTCATGTCATGCAGGGCGTGTTTATCCACTGCCTCTGCGACAGGGATTGAGTTCAGCCGCAATTCAGGCCCGGCGGGTTCGGCGCCGATGCTTTTCGCGGTATACGGCGCTTCGCCCTGGCAGCCGCGACAGATGGCCCCGTCGCTTTCGGGAAAGGCTTCGTTGCAGAGAGGGCAGAGACCGATCTGGCCCATATCGTTTTTGCCCAGAAGGCGGGCTTCGACCTGGATCGGGGCAGCTCCCAGGAAGTCCGGCCCGGCCTCCCGGATCTGACGGAACAAGGCCTCGGTGTCCTGGTCCTGTTTGGCTTTTAGCTTGAAAAACCAGTCGTAGACCTCAGGCCAGGACCGGAGTTTTTCCGAATCGATCCAGACCCGCCGGCCCTGGCCGGTATACTTGTCGTAGAGGCTCAGAGCGTAACGGCCCAGATTGACGATTCGCATCCAGCCGTTGCCGGTGCTGCACAATGTCAGCAGCTGGACCGCGTCCGGAAGGCACTTCCGGGTTTCCACCACCGCTTCGAAAAGGGTCTCGGGCGCAAGCCCGGCCCTGGCCTTTTCCACCATGTAGCCGCCGATGAGCAGCCCAGGGGCGGGGTAGCCGTGAAAGTTCCTGGCCAGTTCTTTGAACTCCTCGAAGGAATATGAGCCGATGGGTTGAGACACAATGCTTGTCTGTGAATTGTCCATATTTTGTGTACCGGTTTCTGGTTCGGGTGTATTCGAAAGAGTGCCAATTTTTTATTGTCTCTGTCTGAGGTCTTATCATTCAACAGGCCAGGGAAGCTGTTCCGAGTTCAGAACGCTGCATTTCCAACAGTCGTCTGGTCAGCCGGCTCAAGCCCGGATAAAAGCCCCGGGTTGAATTTTCCTCGACCTTGTCCGCAAACAGGGGAAACCAGGCCCCGATGTGGTTATGAAATCCACATCAAAAGCGCCGATAATGGATTCCGAGGCCTCAATGCCTTCGAGGTCCGGAATGAAGTATCGCCGGCTCTGAAACAGCTCAACCAAAAATGTGGGCGTTCCTGTTTCAAACCAGTAGTTGCGAAACACTCCGGAGCAACGGTTCTGAGGCCGTGCTGCTTTCTGGACCTGCGGATCAGTTCGCTGAAGTAACCAGAAACGCCCTCTTTATAAAAACAAGCGACCTGCAGTCGTTCTTCATTTTCTGCAAGGAGTCTGGTTATCTTCTTGTCGAGTTCTTCACGGCTTTGCAGAACCCCCTTCGGCAAAAGAGAGGTGAATCACAGGATACCGCTTCCCCCAATCCCAGTGATCATGCAGCCACAAGCCTCTGAACAGCTCCCGGTTGCCTTCTAAGGCCTCCTTGAGGGTGTCTATGAATAAGGATTTGCCGAAACGTCTGGGGCGGGAGAGGAAGTAGTAGGAACCGCTTTCCGCCAGTTTGGCGACCATGGGGGACTTGTCCACATAGGCATACCCTTCATTGATGATCTTGCTCAGGGTGCTGAGGCCGAGGGGCAGTTTTTTCATCTAAAGTTCTCCAATGATACCGGAGCAATAAAACAGATTACTGGGTCATGGTCCAGAGGACAAGCTGGTTCAGTATATAACAGAACAGACTGCAAGGTCAACGCAGTCCAGGGAAGAGGGCAGGCAGGCCTGATTGGGTTAGGAGTAGATCAAGTCAGTGCCGCCCCAGGCGGCGCTGACTTATTGAATGTTGATTTGAAGTAGATTCAGTTCCAAGATTTTCCTTAACTCTGATAGATTTCTTTGAAGGAAGATACAAACCGCAATTTATGTCAACTTCTGGTATAATATGGCTGATAACAGATACCGCCGGCCGAATCCGTATTGGCTAGAGAAGGCCCTTGTCTCGCAGCAGGGGCCTGGGGTCGATGAGGTGCCGTTTAAACCAGTGGGTCTCGGTGATTCCGGCACAGATGGCCAGGAGTTCGGAGAAATGGAAAACCGGGCGTTTTTGCCTGGTTGTGCAGCGGGCTTCAAGATTGAGATGACACATCGAGCAGGCGGTGACAATGCAGTCCGCGCCTGAGGCATCGGCTTCCTCCATGATGGCATTGATCTGGGGAGTGGCAATGTCCGGCCTGGCCACGGACAGGAATGTGCCGCAACAGCGGGATCGGTAGCTCCATCGCAGCGGGGCGGCCCCCATCTTGGCCATGACCTTTTCCATGACCCGGTTCAATGTCCTTTCGTGACGCATGTCCGGCGGCCTGATCAACATACACCCGTAATAGGGAACAAAGCTCAGACCCTGCAGCGCCGTCCCGGCACCGGCAAAGAAGCGATCCAGATCCTGTTCGGCCAGGAAATCGAGAAAGGGAACGATTTTGAGCCCCGGGTCATGCTGGCGCCCCCATTGTTTTTCGAATCGTACTCTGAGTTCGGGATCTTGGGTCAACTTGATATGGGTCTGCTTCAAACGGAGATAGCAGCTCGGGCAGGCAACCAGAAGCGTACTTCCTTCAGGGATGCGGGCCAGGTTCCGGGAGGGAAGCTCAAAGGCCAGTTCCCGGTCGAGGCTGTGGGCCGAGGAGGTGCCGCAGCAGTTCCAGTCCGAAAGCTCCACGAGATT
>CAZUMF010000493.1:0-2883 GCA_964621385.1 uncultured Desulfohalobiaceae bacterium | reverse complement strand
ACACTGCGGATACTTCAGACAGGCTTTCGCTGAAGCGTGTCAGCGCATCCTTGTCAGCCTGTTGCTTTTTTGACTCATTGTAGCGCACGGTCGCGTGATGGGCGATATTGGCAAGGGTCAACCGTATCAGGCCGTAATCG
Source organism: uncultured Desulfohalobiaceae bacterium (assembly GCA_964621385.1). Taxonomy (GTDB): domain Bacteria; phylum Desulfobacterota; class Desulfovibrionia; order Desulfovibrionales; family Desulfothermaceae; genus JAABTT01. The sequence goes on along the minus strand of CAZUMF010000493.1, from coordinate 2,743 downwards.
GCATTCCGGCTGGCGCCTTCCAGGCCATAGGAGTCATTGATGAAATTGCAGCGCTCAGAGGCACTTCGCTGGTTCATGAGTTCTTTGAATTTCGGGCTTGATCTGGGCAGCGGCGGAAACAGCCTTGGATCTGTGGAGGATTTCAAATAGACAAAGGGCCCGAGGCTGCTTTGCGGATTACAGTCCTGTTGCACCGGGCATTCCTTATTATGGAACACATACACGGAGCTTCCCTGACGGTGAGTATTACGTTTCGCCGGGCAATTGTAGATGTGCTTGTGTTGCTTTTTATCATAGCAGTGATGCCGCATCCGTTTTCCTTCCGGGCAAAGGGGGATGCCATCAGTATCCAGTCGGATATTGTCGTCGGGCAGATGAGTAAAGGCTTCTTGTGAGGGTTTTGAAAGCGGTATGATGGGAAGGACATTCTTTTCCTTAAAGAAGTGATAATGGGCATAGGCATCGTGATGGCCATCGCCGATGAATGCGGCAATGCTAATGTCCAGGCCGTTTTCCCTCAGGGCTTTTTCCAAGCGATCGAAGGTTGTCAGAGAAAGGGTGTAGTCGCTTTCGTTTCCGCCAAACATACAGGTTATCAGCGGGAAGTCATGGCCTGCCTGAGTCGTTACGATATGATAATAGCGGTCGCCGAAGACAAAGGTATTCTGGACATGATCGTAACACCATTTGGCAGTCGGGCTTGTATAGTAGCGGTCATGATCACATTTGTATCTGCCTTCCAGGCGGCAATTGCAGGCTGGCTTGCCGCGGCAAGAAGCCGCGGTCTGCAGGATGGAACCGTCACCAGAGACGACCAGGCTGTCCAGATCGGTGATCAGTCCTTGGTCGATGCTCGGAATGAGGCCCAGCTGAATATTCAAGTCTTCGAGTATTTGGTAGAGGTTTTTAGCCCGTGATGTCTCTGTGTCTGCCAAGAGGTTTTTTGCCAGCTTTTCCGATTGGGAATGATTCGGATCGAAATCGTTTTTCTGTGCTTTTTTTTCATTTTTCAGATTGCGTTTATGTGGCCCGGCGTTGTAGTCGGAGCGTTTTATCTGGTCCTTACAATGGCAGGGCCGGCGATAGGGGCCATCGACTATCCTTTTCATGAAGTCATAATAGGTTCCGATTCCAGGGATATTGCCGGGTTCAAACCCGGCAAGCACGGCGAGAAAGGCATCGTGCTTTGTCATCTTAACCCATTTGGTGATGCCTTTGACCCGCAACAGGGTCATGAGAAGCAAGGAGCGCAGCAGTCTGCTGGGATCCCGAGCATCTTTGAGTTTGCCGGGTGAGTAAAGTGCAGTCAGGATGGGAATGGCCGGGTCGAGGTCTAGTTTTTTCATGATCTGGATTTCTTTGTCATGGCACTGCTGCTTGTACGTAAAATCCAAACCATTCGTGCCGGGGTCCAAATGTTTATCCAGATGCTCCAGATACTGCTGATGGTGCATCGGTCCTTTTGCCAGTTTCTTTTCCAGGCGGGATGGGCTCCTGCCTTTTTCCTGTTCGATCTTGCGGTCAGCCATGATCATGTCTTGCCCAGATGGTTACGAAAATCTTCAAGCAGCGGATATGCCCAAACTGCCTTGATCGAGCGGTTTGGTCTGTTTGTTTGATCGTTTTTGCCCCGGCCGGTGGTATCGCCGAGGTAGATCCAGCCTGCGGCTTTGTAGCAGGTCCCCCTGTAGCGTTGCTTGTCGATGAAGGTTTCGAGGAAGTAAACCGGATGCTGGTAGAGCCGATTCCAATGATCTGACAGGATCCGGCTCATGCGTGCCAGGATGTGTGAGGCCAGATGATCGATGCGTACCCATGGCAAAATGAGGAAGCGGCTGTTATAAGCGAGCAGGTGAAGGTTTTGCATGCGCTTATGGGCCGGCCATCCGATGAATCTGTCCCGGCATCCGATATGGCGGGCAACGGAGGACCAGGCCAAACATGCAACCGGGCGCGATCCGGCAAAGGCGATGAATTTCAGATGCTCTCCGACCGGCTGGCAATACCCGAGATAATGATACTGTTGGATGAGACTGTTGAACATCGGTTCAAGCTTGCTTCTTCGGACTTGCCGGAATGTTAGAGGCCTGATCTGTTTGAGATGGCCTGCGATTGGGGTATCATCGACCTGAATCAGGGGCGGTTTTTTGGGATTGACCAGGGGGTTGGCAAAGCTGCGTCGCTTGGGAGGCAATCGGATATATCCCGCCCGGTGAAGCGTGAGCATGAACCCTCTGCAGACCATGTCCCGCAACGCTCCATTGGGCTGGACCCAATTCCATGCCCGGCAAAGCTTTTTGGATAGGGCATACCTGCTGTCGCCGGGGTTTTGGGTTATGAGCTCATTGATGAAGGCCACGTCCTGAGTCGTGGCGACCCTGCCCCTGTATTTGATTTCAAGGTCCATGGACAAACCAATAGCATAATAAAAAACAGAACGCAAGTTCAAAACATACTGAAATATTAAGATCTTCTAAAAAAATGAGAGCAGAACTTCAAAGGAGGGAGGTCTTGACACAGTCGGGGATATCCAGTCGACAGGCCGCCCATCCGCGCCAAGCCGGCGGCCTAAAAAGATGTCGAGAGCAGGTCCGGAATGTCGAAAAAGTGATTGATACCTAGTGGTTCTTGTGAAATATCTAAATAATATCAATCAGATATGATGTCGAGAGTGCTTAGCAACAGGGTATTTTCCTCGCAATCTGGTTTGGTGGAGACGAAAAGGTTGCTGGCTGTAGAAGAC
>CAZUMF010000492.1:0-2895 GCA_964621385.1 uncultured Desulfohalobiaceae bacterium | reverse complement strand
GCGATCAGCCTGAGATGTTCCCCGGAGTGGCCCATTTCCACACCATGCGGGTCAACCAGCCAAACGGCAAGTACTACACGGCGGAGTACCTCAGGAAGCTCTGCGATCTTTGGGATTTCCGTGGCAGCGGAGTCATGAACATGCACGGCTCCACCGGGGACATCATTTTTCTCGGCACCCGGACCGAGCAACTGGAAGAGATCTTCTATGAGATGACCCACAAGTACGATCAGGACCTCGGAGGTTCAGGATCCAACCTGCGAACCCCGGCCTGCTGTCTGGGCCAGTCCCGCTGCGAGTGGTCATGCTACAACACCCAGGAGCTCTGCTACCAGCTGACCCATGAGTACCAGGACGAGCTGCACCGCCCGGCCTTTCCCTACAAATTCAAGTTCAAGTTCGACGGCTGCCCCAACGGCTGCGTGGCTTCCATCGCCCGGGCCGACATGTCCTTTATCGGGACCTGGAAAGACGACATCCGCATCGATCAGGAAGCGGTTCAGGCTTACATCGGCGGTGAAGTTCCCCCGAACGGCGGGGCTCATGCCGGCAGGGACTGGGGTCCGTTCGACATGCAGAAGGAAGTCATCGATCTCTGCCCCACCAGTTGCATGTGGATGGAGGGCAAGGAACTGAAGATCAACAACCGTGAATGCAACCGCTGCATGCACTGCATCAACGTCCTGCCCAAGGCCCTGCGCCCGGGCACAGACACCGGCTGCTCCATTTTGGTCGGGGCCAAGGCCCCCATCCTGGACGGAGCCCAGATGGGATCCATGCTGGTTCCCTTTATCAGGGCGGAAGAACCCTATGACGACATCAAGGAAGTCATCGAAAACATCTGGGACTGGTGGATGGAAGAAGGCAAGAACCGGGAGCGCTTGGGTGAACTCATCAAACGGCAGGGCTTCCAGAAGCTCCTCCACATGACCGGCTTGAAGGCCGTGGCCCAGCATGTCCAGGAACCCAGGCACAACCCGTACATTTTCTGGTACGAGGATGAAGTTCCGGGCGGCTTTGAACGTGATATGCAGGAATTCAGGAAACGCCACAAAAGATAAGGGGGAGCAGATATGGCTTTTATTTCTTCCGGATATAATCCAGACAAACCAATGGAAGACCGGTTGACCGATATCGGGAACCGGTACTACGGCGATTTTTTACCTCCGGTCATCAAGAACAACTTCGGCAAATGGCTCTGGCACGAGATCCTGGAACCCGGGGTCCTGATGCACAAGGCAGAGAGCGGGGACGAAGTCTACACGGTCCGCGTGGGCGGAGTCCGGCTCATGTCCACCGAATTTGTCAAGGAAATCTGCGAAATCGCAGAGGCTCACTGTGACGGCTATGTCCGCTTTACCACCCGGAACAACATCGAGTTCATGGTGGACAGCAAGGACAAGGTCGAGTCCCTGAAACAGGACCTGGCTGGCCGCAAGAACAACGGCGGCTCCTACAGGTTCCCCATCGGCGGGACTGGGGCCGGGCTGACCAACATCGTCCACACCCAGGGCTGGATCCACTGCCACACCCCGGCCACGGACGCCTCAGGCACGGTCAAAGTGGTCATGGACGAGCTCTTTGACGAGTTCCAGAGCATGACCTTTCCGGCTCAACTCCGAATCTCCATGGCCTGCTGCCTGAACATGTGCGGCGCGGTCCATTGCTCGGACATTGCCATTCTGGGCTACCATCGCAAACCGCCCATGATCGACGACGAGTTCCTGGACAATCTCTGCGAGATCCCCCTGGCCATTGCCGCCTGCCCCACGGCGGCCATCAGGCCCAAGAAGAAGGAGGTCGTCTCCGAGAAGGACGGGTCCAAGAAAGAGGTCAAGAGCGTCGAGATCAAGAACGAGCGCTGCATGTTCTGCGGCAACTGCTACACCATGTGCCCCTCCCTGCCCTTAACCGACGCCGAGGGCGACGGGATCGTGCTCATGGCCGGGGGCAAGGTCTCCAACCGGATCAGCGCCCCCAAGTTTTCGAAAGTGGTCGTGGCCTTCATTCCCAATGAGACCCCGCGCTGGCCGAGTCTGGCCAAGGTGACCAGGCAGATCGTGGATGCCTACACCAAGGATGCCCGTAAGTATGAACGGCTGGGCGACTGGGCCGAGCGGATCGGCTGGGAAAAGTTCTTCGAGAAATGCGGCCTGGAATTCTCGCATCACCTGATAGACGATTTCCGTGATCCGGCCTACTACACCTGGCGGCAGACCTCGAACTTCAAGTTCACCGAACCTTTTGAATACAGTGCCATAAAGGCAGAGTAATCATACAATACCGGCCGGAGGGGAGCTTATTTCCCTCCGGTCCCGGAACTGGAGGCAAGCAAATGGCTGACGAAGAAATGAAACAGAAAGTCCTGGATGAGTTGCAGAAAAAATCCGGGAGCAAGACCAAGTTTTACTTCAATGATCTGGCCAAGATCCTGGATATGAAGCCCCGCGTGGCCAAAAAGATCGTCAATGAAATGGTCACGGAGGGCAAGCTGACTTTCTGGTCCAGCGGGAGCACGACCATGTATTCCCTGCCCGGAGTGGGCAAACAGACCGCCAGTGAAGGCGAATCCAAGGAATAGCCGGCTGTATCCTGAAGCGCAATATATGCCGACTTCTGGTATAATTGCTGTATGAAGCTTCCTCGCGTGCTCCTGGCCGGTCTCAAGGGAGGATCAGGAAAGACCATTGTCTCCCTGGGTCTGGCCCGGTACTTCTCCAAGACCGGGTTGCGGGTCAAACCTTACAAGAAGGGTCCGGATTATATCGATGCCGTCTGGCTCGGTCGTGCGGCCGGGACGGGGGCCACGAATCTGGATCCTTTTTTTATGGATGACGGGTTGCTCACGACCCTGTTTCTGGACAAGGCCAAGGAGGCGGATCTGGCTCTCATCGA
>CAZUMF010000491.1:0-2904 GCA_964621385.1 uncultured Desulfohalobiaceae bacterium | reverse complement strand
CCGCATCACTTGATTTACGGCAATCTCAACGAGGTGCAGCGCTACACCTGGCTCAAAAAACTCGAAGTGGCCGCCAAAAAATCAAAGACCGCCTTTGCGGATTTCCCCGGCGGGTATGAGGAATTTGCCAGGGAGTTCACCGACTTTTTCTGCAGCAGTCGCCGCTTCACCTACACCCCGATCATTTCCTGCCGTGGACGCCGGTCCTGAATTTGAAATTGGAAATTTGAAATTGCCCGGCTTCGCTCAGAAGCTTCGCCGCGGCCAGCGGGAAATTGGCAAGAAATGAAGGCAGAAAAGCAGAGTGTTCTATCGCGCCTCATCAAATTTTCAATTTCTGTGACAAGGATTCACCGTGAAAACCCCCCAAGGCTTGCTTCGCCCGCAACCCAGAGGTTCCAGGTTTACTTCGAAATTGGAAATTCGAAATTAGAAATTGGCAAGAAATGAAGGCAGAAAAGCAGAGTGTTCTATCGCGCCTCATCAAATTTCCAATTTCCAATTTCAAATTTCTTTCACAAGGACTTCAGCTGCTTCGGAGCAGCACATTTTCGTGCTATGTACAAAGATTGACGGAGAATTCCCTAAGCGTCCTGCCTGTCTTCAGCGGTGGCGTCCTCGTGAGCGGCCCGGTCCGGATCGTACCGGTAGCCATAGGTCTTTTCATAATAGTCGCAAAAGGCATCCACCACTTGCGGCGCGAATTCTTTCCCCCTTTTTTCGAATAACAACCCAAAGGCCCTGTCCAGGGGCATGGGCTCCCGGTAATGCCGTTTGGCGGTGATGGCCTCAAAGACATCCGCCACGGAAATAATGCAGGACTCAAAGGCGATATCCTCCTGGCGGAGCCCCTGGGGATAGCCGTGGCCGTCCAGCCGTTCGTGATGGGAGGAGGCGATTTCCGGGACCTGGTCAAATCCCCCTTCAAAGGTGATCTCGTTCAGAATTTTCCGGGTATGATCCACATGGGTCTGGATCACCTTGTACTCCTGATCATTCAGCCGGCCGGGCTTTTTCAAAATGGCGTCCGGAACCCCGATTTTTCCGTAATCATGCAGCAGAGCCGCCACCTGCACCACCTCGCAGCGTTCCTTGGGCAGCCCCAGTTCCCGGCAAATGCCCACGGCATACTCGGTGACCTGCTGGGAATGCCCTGCGGTTAACGGATCCCTGGCGTCGATGCTCGCGGCCAGGGTCTTGAGCAGCGATTTGAACTGGGCTTCCTTCATCTCCATAAGCTCGGCATTGTGCAGGCTGATCCCGATCAAATGGGCCACCCCCATGAGCAGATTCCGGTCCCGTTCCGCCAAAGGCTTCTTGGACTGGATATTGTCCACCGCCAGAACCCCCAGGGAGCGTCTTTCATAGAGGATCGGACAACAGATGAAGGAGTGGACCCCGAGCCTCTTGGCGAATTCCAGGCTCCTCGGAGACAGCGACCCTTCAATCTCGTTCACGTTGTCGATGAGAAAAGGCCTTTGCTCGCGGTAGGAAACGACAAAGACCCCCCTGGATTCGGGATTGTCGAGGCGAAAGGAGGCCCTGCCCAGCATTTCCGACTGCTGCCGGCTGTATCCAAACCCCTCAATGAACTGCAGTCTTGGACCTTCCCCGTTGCCGGAGGCGAGCAGGATCATGCCCCGATCGAAATCGAGCCGGTAGTTCAGGATCTCCACGAGCTTGTGCAGGACATCTTCGCTGCTTGTCTGCTTGGTGATCGCCGCCCCGATTTCATAGGTCATCAAGGCATTGTTGTAGTTGATTTCGCTCTCAAGCAGGGATTCATCGGCCGTATCCCGAAGCTCGAACAGCTTGGACTGCAGTTCCCGGTTCTCGATAACCATAGCGAGTACCCCGGCGCCCAGAACCGCAAGGCTGCCCCCCAGGAAGAAAAAGGCGGTACTGCTCCAGGAGAGGAAAAAAGAGACCAGGAATGTCAAAAGCACCGTCAGGGGGGCCCCGACCCGGGCCAGCTGTTTCAGGCGAAGATGGAATGGCTGCCTCCAGATCACGCGATAGCGGCAGCGTTCCCCGTTTTCAAACAGGCATTCGGGATGGTCGATCTTCACCAGCTGGGCGTTGAACAATCCCACGGCCGCCTCAAAAAAACCGAGCCGATGTTCGCACTGATGCCGGCTTTCGCAGGCCCCCTCCTTTTCTGTAACAATGATCTCCACTGCATTGCCGCCGACTTTCCGGGTCTCATACGTAGACGCCCGTGAAAAAAAATCGCCGGCCTTCTCCACAAGACCGGACATGGCGGCCGGAGTCAAAAATCCCAGGGCCCAGCGCTTGATCGACCCCAGGCTTTCCCCGGAAGCGGCAAATCGGCCGGCTTCCCGGGCCAGACCGGCATCACCGGTCAAATGCACGCCGGCCTGATAAAAGGCATCGAATTGTTTCCGGCTGAACCAATGATCCGGGTCATTGACTTCATAGCGCTGGATTCCAGCGGTGCGCAGCAATTCCCCCGGATCCAAATCCGGATACTTTTTGTGGATATACTGGAGATAGAGATCAAACACCCGGCTGCTGTACAGCCTCTTCTCTTGAACCCCGTCCTCTTGAAACACAACAAACCAGCCTGTTAAGATTTTGGATTTTGGATTGCAGATTTTGGATTGCGGATTTTGGATTGCGGATTTTGGATTTTGGATTTATGAAGAGTGATTCAAATACTTAAAGTTTTTTGAAAAGGTTTTCACAATATTGAAAATACGCGTCCAGATACTCCAGATTAAAGATCCACAAGGAATACATCTTATCATAATCAATACTCAACTCCTGCAGCGAGTGGAGCGGATAGACCAATAGCGGGAGGCTTGCGTCCTCGATCCTACGTTCCACTTCACTGACCATGCTCCAAAAAATCCGCCTGTTCAAATCCTGCCGGTCCACGATAAA
>CAZUMF010000490.1:0-2906 GCA_964621385.1 uncultured Desulfohalobiaceae bacterium | reverse complement strand
GCGCAACCTTTATATTTTCTGTGCCGCCCGGCACCGGGGAATATCCATTATTGACCAGCTCATGGAAGCAGATGTGCAGATCGGTTGGAATACCAGAATCGTGCCTTTCGGCCCGGACATTTCCTCCGCAGTGTTTGCCCTTGGTTTTGCCAACCGTGCCGCCATGGCGTTCGGCGGCCTGCAGCCGGGTGATTACAAGAAGATTCTCAAGTACAACAAGGACCGGATTTTTGCATTTGTCAACGCCCTGGGTGATATCGGCACCGAATGGGGAGTCGCTGCAGCAGGATGTGTCAACTGGGGTTTTCCCACCCTGGCAGATACCGACATTCCCGAAATTCTGCCCACGGGCATCTGTACCTACGAGCACGTGGTGGCCAACGTGCCGCATGACGAAATCGTTCAGCGCTCCGTGGAAGTGCGCGGCCTGAAAGTGCAGGTCTCCGAGATTGAGATTCCCTGTTCATTCGGACCGGCCTACGAGGGCGAGCGCGTGCGGGGCAAGGACCTGCACTCCCAGATGGGCGGCGGCAAGACCCAGTGCACCGAGCTGGCCAAGATGGCAGAAATGAAGGAAATCGAAGACGGCAAGGTTGAGGTCGTAGGCAAGGACATCACCGATATCAACGAAGGTGACACCCTGCCGCTGGGAATTTACGTCCAGATCGCCGGCCGGGAGTTTCAGACGGACTTTGAGCCGATCCTGGAACGCCAGATCCATCACCTGGTTAATTACATCCAGGGCGTGATGCACATCGGCCAGCGCGATATCTCCTGGATCCGCGTGAGCAAGTCGGCCGTGGAAAAAGGCTTTACCTTAAAAGACATCGGCACGGTGCTGCATGCCAAGATGCACCAGGATTTCGGCAAGGTGCTTGACAAGGTCCAGGTCACCCTTTACACCAATAAGGAAGATGTGGAAAAGATGACCGAGCGGGCCCGCGCCGAGTACAATACGCGCGATGAGCGCGTGGAAAACATGAGGGACGAAGACGTGGAGACCTATTACTCCTGCACTCTCTGCCAGTCCTTTGCACCCAATCACGTCTGCTCGATCTCCCCGGAGCGCACCGGTCTATGCGGCGCCTACAACTGGATGGACTGCCGGGCTTCCTACGAGATCAATCCCACCGGCCCGAACCAGCCCATCAAGAAGGGCGAGACCAAGGACCCCCGCCTGGGCCGCTGGAAAGGCGTGGATGAGTTTGTCAAGCAGGCTTCCAGAGGCGCTGTTGAAGGCTATAACTTCTACTCCATTGTTCACGAACCCATGACTACCTGCGGCTGCTGCGAGTGTATCGCAGCCGTGTTGCCCACATGCAACGGCGTGATGTCTGTCAACCGGGAATACACCGGAGAGACTCCCTGCGGGATGAAGTTTACTACGCTGGCCGGTACGGTTGGCGGCGGTGCCATGACCCCTGGTTTTGTGGGACATTCCAAGTTCAACATCACCCAGCGCAAGTTCGTCCGGGGCGACGGTCCGCCGGAAATGGATGAAGGCGGTCTGCTGCGGATCGTCTGGCTGCCTAAAATGCTCAAGGAGGAGATCAAGGGCAGAATTGATTCCCGGGCAGAAGAACTGGGCGTGCCGGATTTTTATGACAAGATTGCAGACGAGACCGTCGGCACCACAGAAGAGGAAATCCTTGATTTTCTTAAGGAAAAAGACCATCCGGCCCTGAAGATGGAATCCATTGTGGGCTGATGTCAGCAGAATAATCCGGTTCAGGGCCGGGGACGCCGGTCCTGAACCGATCGGGTTTAATTTTTGGATAGCGTAAAACGAGGAGAAAAAAATGGCACTAACCGGAATTCAGATATTTAAACTGCTGCCGCAGACCAACTGTAAGGAATGCGGGTTCCCCACGTGTCTTGCGTTTGCCATGCAGCTGGCCGCCGGCAAGGCAGAGCTCGATGCCTGTCCTTATGTCTCGGATGAAGCCCGGGAACAGCTGGCAGAAGCCTCAGCCCCTCCCATCTTACCGGTTCAGATCGGAAAAGGTGTCCGGGCACGCACAGTCGGCGGGGAAACAGTTTTGTACAGGCATGAAAAAACCTTTTTCAACCCCACTGCCATGGCGGTAAAAGTCAAGTCCGACATGGATGACGGCGAGCTGGACAAAAAGCTCAAGATCTGGAATGCGTTCCAGTTCGAGCGGGTGGGCTTCACCCTGCGGCCTGAGCTCGTGGCACTGGAAGATGCAAACGGGGACAAGGACGCCTTTGCGGCAAAAGCCAAAAAGATTGCTGAGACTTCGGAGTTCAATCTTATTTTGATGTCGGATAACCTGGACGTGATGAAAGCCGGGGTTGAGGCCTGCAAGTTTAAGAACCCCCTGATTTATGCAGCAACCAAGGATAATTTCGACGATTTTTCCGCTTTGGCTACGGAAAACGACCTGCCGCTGACCATTAAAGCGGATTCCATTGAAGGTTTGACAGAGATGACCGACAAGCTAAGGGATCAGGGGTTTAAGAAAATGGTGATCGACCCGGGTTCCCGGGATGTCAAGCAGGCCTATGAAGATCAGACCCATATACGGCGCGCCGCATTGAAGCAAAACAACCGCTCAGTCGGGTATCCCACCATTGTTTTTCCGTGCGAGATGGCCTCAAACCTGGATACTGAATCCATGGTGGCCTCCATGTTTATCGCCAAGTACGGAGCTATCTGCGTGATGTCGGATTTTTCAAGCGAGTCTTTGTTTGCGCTCCTGCTCGAGCGGCTAAATATCTTTACCGACCCGCAGCGGCCTATGACGGTTGTGGAAGATATCTATCCGATCGGCAATCCGAATGAAAATTCGCCGGTGCTCATTACCACCAACTTTGCCCTGACCTACTTTATTGTTTCCGGCGAGATCGAGGGCAGCAAGGTTCCGGCCTGGCTGCTGGTCAAGGAT
>CAZUMF010000489.1:0-2917 GCA_964621385.1 uncultured Desulfohalobiaceae bacterium | reverse complement strand
AATTTCTATGACAAGGACTTCAACTACTTCGGAGCAACACATTTTCTTGTTTTCTGTGACAGAGATGAACCGATAAGCGCCTAGTGCCGGCTCATCCCGCATGAATGGGCAGAGTCTTTCCCTGCCCATTCAGGTGCAGACAAAAATCACGACAATAAAGAGCGTGGCCACGGCCGCGCCGAAACCGATGGGCAGACTCCCTTTCTGCACATCGGCATACAGCCGGTATTTTTTCATCTCCAGCCGCTTGCCCCGGTATCCCAGCAGGGCCCAGCCGTTGACCGCGAAAAACAAGAGCAGTCCGCTGGTCATATTCTGAAACACGACTGACAGCCCGCGGGCAAAGGCTCTGACCCAGTGTTCGACTCCGGCGTTGAGCGCATTCAGCCCCCAATCCAACACCCGGAAGGTCCCGCGCCCGAACATCCGGTAAAACCAGTCCGCATCCAGATTGACGGAGCGGATCTCCGGGGGATAATACCCGGAGAGAATGAGCAGGGCAAAGGCCAAGGCACCGAACATGAGCAGTTGCAGCTGCCCGACGACATGGGCCCCGGTATAGGGCACATACTCCACCGGAAAGGGCAGGATGCGATACAGGGGATCAGGATAGATCCCGATGCCCACGCATAAAAAGGCGGCCAGCCCCATGGCCAGGAGCATGTTCCAGGGCGGCTCCTTGGTGCGGATTCCGGAATCGTGCCCGAAAAAGGTGAAAAAGGGAACCTTGATCCCGGCATGATGGAAAACGCCGGCTGAGGCAAACTGCAGAATCAACCAGACCACAGCCATTTTTTCATGGGCGGAGGCGCTGATCACCATGGATTTGCTCACAAACCCGCTGAACAGAGGAAAGGCGGAAATGGAGGCCGCCCCCACCATGCAGAACAGACAGGTCAGGGGCATGGTCTTGTACAGGCCGCCAATCTCGGTGCATTTGATTTTTCCGGTCATGTGCAGGACAGATCCGGCGGCCATGAACAAGAGGGCCTTGTACAGGATATGACAGAAGGCATGGGAAACCGCCCCATTCAGGGCCAGTGCCGTTCCAATCCCGATGCCGCAGAGCATGAAGCCCACCTGGTTGAGCAGACTGTAGGCCAGGACCCGGCGGATATCATTTTCCAGAACGGCATAAAAAATGGGAACAAAGACCATGACCGCCCCGATCCAGATCAACGGGGCCGCGCCGGGAAAGGTCCTGGCCATGAGGTAGACCGCGCTTTTGGTGGTAAAGGCACTCAAAAAAACCGTACTGGTCGGCGTTCCCATGGGGTAGGCATCCGGCAGCCAGGCATGCAGGGGAATGGCCGCCGCATTGAGCGCAATCCCGATAAACATCAGCCAGGAACCGATCCCGTCCAGTCCGATATAATCAAACTCCAGGGTCCCCCTGGTCTGGACATAAAAAACAATCCCCGCCAGCAGGAACAGCCCGCCGATGAGATGCACCAGAATATATCTGAATCCGGCTTCCCTGGCCTCCCGGGTCCTGGAGGCCAGGATGAGAAAGGTGGAACTCACGGCCATGAATTCCCAGTAAATATACAGGGTCAAAACATCCCCGGCATAGACCACGCCCAGGGTGCTGCCGGCATAGACCAGGGCGGCCACATGCTGGAGATCGTCCTTGACCTGGAGAGCGAACAGCACGCCGAGAAAGGTCATGAGGCAAAAGATGGTGCCAAAGACCATGCTCAGCTTGTCCACCCGGCACAGGACCAGGGTGTAGTCCCACAATTCTCCGGTACAGGCCTTCCCCTCCGGCAGGGCCAGCACAAGCAGCCAGACCGCCGTCGGCACCCGAAGCATATACACGGACTTGGCCTTCCCGTTCAAAAACGGCACCAGAAGGGCTCCGAGGATCAAGACCGGGGCGGGCGACAGGAGATCAGCGATCATAATAGTTCTCGCGGCGCATCACCAGCCAACGCAGGATCTTCGCCAGAAAAATCAGCAGAACACAGGACACGAACCCATACACGGCAAAAAAAGCAAAGGACTTCTCCCAGGGGAACGCGGCGTGCTTGTGGATGACCAACTCAGCCAGGAGCAGGAGGACCAGGGAGCCGTAAAAAACCCCCAGCAGCCTGCGCACGTTTTTCGGTTTGTCAAAGACTTTGAGTTCTTTTTTCATTGCGGTGCTCGGCATGCTTCATAACATCCAAAAAGTAATTGACACTTGTTGAGATATCCTATCGCCGTCCGGGTTTTTAGGTAGGCCGCCGCTCTCCGAGCAGCAGGCCAGAAAAACTAAGTGATTCGGCAAAATTTTGAGCATAGACAACAAAAATTGATCCACAATAACTGAGGGGGGCAGGCTCTCGGAGAGAGCCGCCCTACTGAAAGAACTTCAAAAGTGTAAAGTACTTTTGAAGGATGTCCGCTGCTCCAATTCAAATGATCCTGCTGCTGGAGGAGGCGTCACCCCGTTGCAGCCCAGGATAAGATTCCCTCCAGGGCCAGCCCATAATCGTCAGGCCTTCCGCCGGCTCTCTTACAGAACAAAAATCCCAATCAGATACAGACTTGCTACTGTCACGGCAATATGAAAGACCGTGCGGTAGCCCGGAACCGGCTCATGATCCAGGATTTCCGGCTCGTGATCATCCATGTCGTGTATGCTCTTTTTCATAACTCAAGGTGATTTTACCGGAATACTGTCGACATCATTCGTCATTGCGAGGCCGTCTTCGCCGGAGCAATCCCAGTCGAGAAGCTTTACTGAAAGATTGCTTCGCTCCGCTCGCAATGACGAGCTTTGATCAATATTTGGAACTGTGACTCCATTCGTCTGAAGTTTCATACGAGTGTTTGAGGTTCAATATTCATTCCTTCAGGCAGAATTTGAACGTTCGATGTTCGATGTTCATTCTGCCCTTTGATACTCCAATCTCTGACATCTCTTTTCCACACC
>CAZUMF010000488.1:0-2920 GCA_964621385.1 uncultured Desulfohalobiaceae bacterium | reverse complement strand
GACATAAACAGCGAATAATCAACACCTTGTCGTGGCCCGACCCCAGGCAAACAGTCTTCCTTGGCCAGACTGACCATCCCGGCGTACCGCTCCGTCCCAAGGGAACGTAGGTCGGTATCCAGGGCCAGGCGCATGGGGACCGACTCAGGAAGCGGGGGGAATTCGCCGGCCCATTCCGTAGGCCCGCCCTTTGCCAAGCCTGATTCCCGTTGAGAGGAACCGCCTGCTTCATCCAGGGTCATGGTCTCCAACAGTGTCTTCAAGGAAGGCTCCGTTTTCTTGGGCATCTGCTGCCACCTGTGCTTCAGGCCTATCCCCTCGGGCATAAGATTGTCCAAGGCAAAGGAGCAGAAGCAGAACAAGGATACAGGAGGTGAATTTCACAACCTGTTTTTTTGTGTGCGGCAGCCAGTCAACGAATTCCATATTTCTTGCCTTTTGTATGGAAATGGTGTGCTTAATAGGCATCAGTTCTTCGTACGCATCAGGGCTTGGCTGACCATGTATTCCAGGTCATAAAGCCTGCTTTCGGGAATTTCCAACTCCGGTTCCAAGCCTTCTGCGGCGCAGCTGCGGCTCCCTGGGGCCAAAATACGTCCGTTGGTAAAGCGCAGGATCGAACCGTCAGAAAGCGTGACTTCAGTCTGGGTAGTGCATTTGCCAAAGGTAGGACGGCCAACCAACCTGGCCCGGCCATGGTAAGCAAGGGCAGCTGCAAAAACCTCAGCTGCGCTGGCCGTGTCCGGCCCGATCAGGAGGACAACCGGCATGGAGGCCTTGTCTCCAGGCGGGGAAAAACCCATGCTTTTGCCGGACTCCCTGGTCATGAGACCGCCCAATGATTTGCCCTGGGAAACGAACAGGCCCGCACAGTCCAGGGCCTCAAACAGGTTGCCTCCTCCAGACTCGCACAGATCAATGATCAATGGGCCTTCCTGGAGATCAATAAAGTCTATGCTGGCCTTGAGCGACGACCGGGTCTGCCCGGCAACAAAATCACGGATTCTGAGCACTGGTTGCTGTGTGGCTTGAATGAGCTCCACAGCTAGGGGCCGAAAAATGCTGCGGACAACGGCCACTGTACGGTCCGACTCTTTGAACATGGGCCGAAGCCTGAGCCGAACCAGACTGCCAGGCTGTCCTTGAAGCATGGCTGCCACCTCGGAGGGAGTCCGACCATGGACCGCATGCCCGTCTATCTCCAAAAGGGAAGAGCGCTCGCTTATTCCTGACTGAGCCAGGGCTCCGCCTGGATAGGGAGAGAGCAGCATGCTGTCGTTGCGGGCAAAAAGCTGCGCTCCGATCCCGGTCCATGGGGCCTTTTCGCCATGCAGCTTTGTAGCCTCTTCAGCCGGGAAATACCTGGCATAGAGATCCAGCTGCCCAATTCCCCGGGGCAGATTGTCCTGGGGCAATCCCTGCAGGTCGCTTTCCGCAGGCGGGGGAAAAAGCTGGGTGCGCAAGATCTGACGAATCTCTTCCACAGGCACATGCCCGCCAGGCGCAAAAGCCCACCCTGGAACAGCCAGCCAGACAACAGCCAGAAAAAATGCCCTGAAAGCTCTCTGCATCATCATCCTGCGCTTGATTTCTCTAATTACCACAGCTCATTTGCTGAGCTCCAAAGAAAGCTCCATGAGCAGCTCAAACTCCTCCTGCAGGGCCCGGCGCTGCTCTTCCAGCTGCCGGCGCCGCAGATCCTGGTCTGTACTGCCGGTCCCTGATCCCTCCAGGGCATCCAGGGCCGAGGTTTGGGCCTGCATCTGGGATTTAAGCTTTGTAAGCCTGGCTTGCAGTTCTTGAACCTGACGCTCCTGCTGGGCATCGTCGGCCTGGAATGTATTCACGCTCTGTTCCAATCTGGTGACTTCCCGGTCCAGGGCGGCCAGGCTTTGGCGCTCTAAAGCCACTTCCTCCTCTAAGCCGGCCTTTTGCTTCTCCAGTTTGGCCTGCTTGGCGTCCAGGTTCTGCTGCACGGCCCGCAGCCGATCCAGACTTGCTTCCCGGTCCCGAACCCTTTCTTCATAGGCCCCGGACTGCAAGCCCTGCACCCCGCCCAAGAATCCCCCTTCACGCGGATCGCTGGATGAGACGCATCCAGAAGCTGCAATCAACAAGCCGATAAGACACAACCTGCAGCCAAAACTGCGTAAACTCGACCGGGGCTTGCCGGCCCTGAAACCTTGAACCGCAACAACCTGATCGTTTGTTCTTCTGTCTTCCCTCATCTGTCCTCCATCCTCTATCTTCTCGTACAAAGTTATACTTAACTTCGGCCGCTGGCTTGGCCGTTTGGACCGCCTGGCCCAAGAGGGCGAAAGATTTTTCGCCCCTACGGCCCGCTCGCCAGTTTACCCTGGATCAAACTGGCGTCTTCTTTCGAACAACAAATCAGGAATAACAGGCCCGGCAGGTGCTGTCCTCGGTCCTCGGTCTGCGGTCCTCTGTCCTCATACCGACAATCGCTCATCAATGCTGGCCAGTTGGGCGCTGTCTTCCTGCAAAACCTCGATATTGGACCGCAGTTCCTGCACTTCCTTTTCCAATTTGGCGATGTACGGATCGTCTTCAGCCGCGTCCGATCCCTCCTGCTCGATAATTCCGGTCTGGATTTTCAGCTCGGCCAGCAGGTCTTCTTCCAGCTCCTTGTGTTGGGCCAGGCGCTCTTTGATATCCGCCTGTTTGGCCAACAAAGTACTCTTTTGCTCTGCCCCGGCCTCATAGGTCTCGCGCAGGGCCTCTGCTTCCTTCTCCAGAGCCGCCAATTCCACGTCATTTTGCTGATTGAAGGCCCGAATGGTTTGATTGTACTCTGCGGTTCGATTGATCTCGGCGTTTAAAAAGTCTTCCCGGCTGGCGTACTCAGCCTTGCGCTTGGCGATTTCCCGGCCGGCCAGAAAACCCACCCCGGCTCCGGCCG
>CAZUMF010000487.1:0-2921 GCA_964621385.1 uncultured Desulfohalobiaceae bacterium | reverse complement strand
TCAATTATTTTAAATTCTTAAGGTTCAAAGACGTGATGTAGGTACGAAGTCTGAATTCAGGGTCAAGGCACGGATTGCTTCCATTTTTTGGCAAAAATGGCTGCGACCTTGTCCTCTTGCGAGGGATCGAGCTTCATGGCTTTGGTGACTTCGTGGTAGAGCCTCTTGCGGTCCCTGTTTTCCGCTTCCACAAGATTCTTGAGGTCCCGCTTGTCCTTGAGTCCCATCCCTTTGGTGCTTGTGAGAGCCAGATAGCCGTCGTCTTTTTCCTGGAGCCGGCCCTTCCGGTAATGGGGTTTGAGCTGCTGAAAGCGTTTTTTCATATCCGCTTTCAAGGCCCGGATGGTCGGATTGGAAATCGAAACCGCTTTTTCCTCGGCCCAGGCCGGTGAAGCGGCAAAGGCGACAAGGATGGTCCCGGGGCGGAAGCTTTGGTCTTGTTCCTGCGGCTTCTCGGTTTCATCGCCTCTGACGTCATTGACGATCTGATCGGCCACGGATTCGACTTTTTCGGCCGGAAAATAGATATTGATGGTCACGCAGCCAATGATGCACACAAGACTCACCACGACGATCACAGACACCTTTTTCTGGAGAAACTGCATCTGGGCCTCCGTTCGGTTTGCGTTTGATTGTTTGAATTCTCTTTTGGTCATGCCTGTCCTGTACCGCATGCCTTGCTCAGCATGCTATCCTGCTCTGAGGACGTTTGACAAGCAGAAATGTCTTTTTCAGCCGGAATTCAAGGTGGCGGCGGTGCACGTCAAGAAGCTTGCAAGCGATGCCCTGCTCCTGGGCTCCGCAGCTGATCAGCCAGGCGGGTGAAGCACTCCAGGGTCTGCCCGTAAAACAGCTGCCAGCCGGAACAGAGCCAGCTCAGCCTCCGCGGGTCGTGCTCCGGGAACATCCGGTATTTCAGGCAGTCTCCCAGACAGAGCCGGGCATAGGGGCAGCGCCCGCAGGCTGCATGGCGCTGTTGCTTGAGTCCGGCAAATGTCTGGTATGATGGTGATGAGCAGGCCTCCTCCCAGGACATGTCCAGGATGTTGCCGATCCTGTACTCCGGTTCCACGAAGAAGTCGCAGGGATAAATGTCCCCGTTGTACTCCACCACAAAGTACTGGTCGCAGCGCTTTGCAAAGGCGCAGTCCGCGGTGCTGATCCCGAGCAGTTTGGCCAGCACGGATTCAAAGAGACGCACCGTGATCCGGCCGCAGTCCCGGGGATACCACTGCTCAAACACGGCGCTCAGGAATCGCCCCCATTCCTCGCCTGTGATTGTGAAGGACCGGGGGGTGCCCCGGGCGTCGAATTCCACGCAGGGGATGAACTGCAGGGAGTCAAAGCCCTGGCCCGTGAGATAGCGGTAGAGGTCACGGGGCCGGTGGACATTGGCCCGGGTGACCAGGACCAGGATGCTCAGCGGCACCCGATGCCGCTGCAGGCGGGCAATGCCCTGGAGCACCCGCTGCTGGGTCCCCCGGCCCTGGTGGTCCAGACGGTAGCGGTCGTGGACTTCCGGGGGACCGTCCAGACTGCAGCCGGCCAGGAAGCGGTATCTGCCGAGCAGCGCGGCCAGATCGCTGGAGATGCAGGTGGCGTTGGTCTGAAGACTGTTGGACAGCCTGGCCCCTCTGGGCGCGTACTGCTTTTCGTATTTGATCACTTTTTCAAAGAAGGCTGAGCCCATGAGTGTGGGCTCACCGCCCTGCCAGACCAGGGAGTACACCGGCTGATCAGTTCCCAGGTAGCCCTTGAGCAGCTCCCGGAGGACGTGATCCGACATCCGGTGCTGCCCTGAACCCGGATAGAGATCCTGTTTCCCAGTATAAAAACAGTACGCGCAGCCAAGGTTGCAGTCTGCAGACGCGGGCTTGATGAGCAATGAAAAGGGCTTCATGGCTTTGAAGCGATCCGGGCCTTGCCTTCCACGACATTGAGGTCCAGGTGGTTGCGCATGTACTTCTGGGAGGCCTCCTCCACGGGGTGAAAATCCCAGGGGGTGTGCCGTCCCTGCATATGGGCCTGATACACGAGCCGGCGCCGTTTCTGGCTGGCCAGGACCGCTTCATGGAGGGATACGGGGTCCTGGTGCCTCAGGAGGGCGGCGTGCAGAGCCTCCTGCACCTCTTGGCTCTCCTTCCGGCCGGCCAGATTGTCCAGCTCATCCGGGTCGGCCTCCAGATGATAGAGCTGCGGCGGATCCGGCTGGCTGTAAATGTATTTGTAGGCCCCCTGCCGGACCATGAAGCAGGGCGCGATGGCCCCTTCCCCCAGAAATTCCGCAATCACGGTCCTGGTATCGCCTTGGTCCCCGTGTTCCAAAAGCGGAATCAGGCTGGTTCCGTCCAGAGGCGCAGCCGGGTTCTGGAGGCGGGGATCGCTGCTGAAATCCAGAAACGTGGGCAAAAGGTCCACCAGGGATACCGGCGTGGCGATGCGTCTGGGCCGGAATCTGGCGGGGGCGTTGATCAGAAGCGGGATCCGGACAGACCATTCAAACAGGGACATTTTGTACCATAAGCCGCGCTCTCCGAGCATGTCGCCGTGATCCGCGGTGAAGAGGATGATGGTGTTCTCCCGCAGTCCGGTATCATCCAAGGCTTTGAGGAGCCGGCCGATTTTGTCGTCAATATAACTGATCTGACCGAAATAGGCCCGGCGGGCATTGATGATGTCCTGCTCGGTGATGGCCGTGCAATCGGCCTGATACGCGGCGCGCAGTCTGCGGCTGTGCGGATCCACTGCATCCTGGGGCAGCTCCCGGACCCGGGGAAGCGGGATATCCTTGGGTTCGTAGCGGTCCCAGAAAGATTTGGGACAGGCATAGGGGTCGTGGCGGTCGGTGAAGAGGACAGAGAGGCAGAAGGGCCGGGGATCGGCGCCCCTGAGGAGGATGTAGATCTTGCGCACGGACCGGA
>CAZUMF010000486.1:0-2930 GCA_964621385.1 uncultured Desulfohalobiaceae bacterium | reverse complement strand
GACGGTTTTTTTCAAGTTGAGCAAACCGAATCGCCGTTTATCCAGATGCTTGAAAAGCAGAAGGAAACCAGAAAGTTCTGGCAAAGCCAGCGCTTCAACATGCTGATCAACGCCATTGATGTGGCGGATGTGGATCAGGATGGAACCAACGAACTTATCCTGGCCGGACAGGAAAAAGTCTATATTTACCGCTCAACCGACAAGACCCTGCAGCCGGTCCAGATCCTGAACACAAGCCCCGGAAAGTATAACATCGCCCTGGATGCGGCGGATATCAATGGAAACGGGTATCCGGAGATCTTCGTTACTTGCCTCGGTGAACAGGAACAGCGGATCAAGTCCTTTGTTCTGGAGTATAACGGACAGAGCTATCAACGAATCGTTCAGGAGGCCCACTGGTATTACCGGGTTTCTTCGCAGCCCCATGCCAAGCCGGTCCTGCTGGGACAGAGACAGCGCTCGTTCAAGGATTACAGCGGGGAGATCTTTATCCTGCGGCCCGGTGAAAACGGCTATCAGCCGGATGTCCGTCTTTTGCCGGACAAAGATCTTAATCTGCTGGGCGTGGGTTATGGCTATGTCAACAAAACCGCCAATAAAAATATCGTGGCGTATAAGCCGAACAATGAAATCGTAATCTATGACGGTGCGGAGACTGAAATCTGGGAATCCCCAGATAAATACGGAGGCAGCACCTTATATATTGCTCAAGAAAGAATTGAGCCTGGAGAACCGAGAGAACGTATCTATCTTCCGGTCCCCATCCGTATCCTGGATATCGACGGCAACGGACAAAATGAAGTGGTGACCATCCTCAACCACGAAGCCCTGGGCTCCCATCTCAAACGTTTTCGCTATTACAACAAAGGCCAGCTCGTCTCCCTGTCCTGGGACGGCATCGGCCTGGCCCTGGATTGGAAGACCCGGGAGCTCTCCGGTCAGGTGCGTGATTTTCGCATTGCCGATATGAACAATGACGGCCGAAAAGAACTGGTGGCCCTCTTGATCAAGGAGGAAGGGCGAATCATGTTCAGGGAGCCCAAATGTATGATCATTTCCTATCCATTGGATGAAGAGCGATAGCGCCTTAGCAGAGTGTTCTTTAAAGCCTCCTCAAATTTCGAATTTCTAAATGGAGGTTCAACCCCTTGCACTGAGTAGCAATCTGCCTTATCATTAAGCAAAAGAAAGAATCAGAATACGGAGAAAAACAATGCCGCTTGCCCAATAAGATTATGCAGCCATTGGCGAGTACGTGCGTACCCATTTGAGCGCATGGCTGGCGGAGCAAAGTCCACGCGAACCGGCTTCTATTATCCAGGAAAATGTGCTTCTGATACGCATGACGCGACTGGAAGAAGAACTCAAGAACCAGCGAGATCTCATGAAGCAGGGCTTTGATCTCATGGAGAAACGCTTTGAACAAGTCGACAGGCGCTTTGAACAGATGGATAAACGCTTCGAACAATCTGATCAACGATTTGAAAGCCTGACCAAACGAATTGACCGCTTCATGATTTGGTCCTTCAGCCTTACGGTATCCATGGCCGGAGTGATCATTGCCGTCTTAAAATTGACCTGATTCGAATGGGCAGTCATACAGGGTTTGGAATAGCTGGATCGCTTTCGAGTTTTTTCCAAAATAAAAAAAAGGCCGGGAACATCCCCGGCCTTTTTGTATTCAGTGCAACTGAGAGCCGAACTTAGAAATTCATCTGCCATTTCAGACCAAAATAGGTCATTTTGCCTTCGTCATTGCCTGCGATGTCGTCTTTGTAGTCGTACTGGCCGATTTCCGGAACGATGAAGAAGCCGTCGGCAATGTCGATCGCAGCCTGGGCATAGAGCACGCTTTCATCATCTTCGTTCGCACCGCCTACGTCATACTCACTGGAGATCATGCCGTAACCGGCTTCCAGGCCGACAGTGCCCATGTCATAGCCAACCACAATGATCCCGCCAAAGCTTTCCTCATCAATGACGTCATTATTAACAGCATCCCAGCCAGCTCCGTTGTCCGTATTCATCCAGACACCGGTATTGGCAAGATTTTCACCGTAAATAAGATCAGCTGCCGCATAGAAAGCGCCCATGGTCACTTTTGCGCCGGCGGCCAGAGCCCAGGCATCCACATCTTCATCATTCACTTCATAGGCAGCATACACACCGCCGACTGAATAGCTGAAAGCACCAGTTTCTCCGTGATATTCCGCCTCAAATTTAGGCAGAGTGACATCGATGTCACCACCAAGTTTCGCACCAGTGGCCGGATTCGTGATCAGATCGCTGGCAGTACCCGGATCCACCAAGGCGAACTTGAAGCCGCCGCAGGCATACTCAACCATGGCCTGCCGGCCGGCGTACACACCACCAACATTCAGCATGCCGGCGTCAGTTCCATACACTTGCCCACTCCAGAACTGGTTGAAGGGGGTGTAGGTCTGACCAACCGTCAGTTTGCCGCCGCCCATGTCCCAGACGCCGTACAACAACCGGATATTGGCATTACCACCCGACGTTCCATATTCAAACCCACCGCTGATCACATCGCCGGAGACCGAAGCCCCGATCCGGGCGTTGCTCTGCAGGGCATGGCTTAAGCCATCGTCATCCCCTGCTTCGTCGTTTTGATCTGTATAAAACGTCGCCACCCTGGAACTGCCGTAGAAATTCCAGTCACCGGCAAACGTGGGCAGGGTGAAGGCGGCCACAAAGGCCAGGGACAGCAAGACAATCATCAGCTTTTTCATAACAATTTCCTCCTTTTACATTTAAAAAAAACAATGCTTCCAAAGTGTTCACACGCGTTTTGTTTGTGCTGCACCACCTCCTT
The DNA here is from genome assembly GCA_964621385.1 of uncultured Desulfohalobiaceae bacterium. Taxonomy (GTDB): domain Bacteria; phylum Desulfobacterota; class Desulfovibrionia; order Desulfovibrionales; family Desulfothermaceae; genus JAABTT01. The sequence continues at coordinate 97 of CAZUMF010000486.1, read as the reverse complement.
TTTCTGTGTTGGTTTAAATTTTTGAACCAAAACTGAGTAAGACATACACAAGCCAAAAAAAAAATGCAAGTATTTTTCACCTCATTTTTTCAAAAAA
>CAZUMF010000485.1:0-2931 GCA_964621385.1 uncultured Desulfohalobiaceae bacterium | reverse complement strand
TAAACGGTTCCGGGGCAAAGGCCGGCTCAGTCGAATCCGAAGCCAGGGCCAGGTGTAGCTCACCGGTTCGCTGGCCTAACAGGCGCACCTGCTGCAGATAGATACCGAGGAGCTCCTTGGCCAGCAGGGGCGGCTCTTCGTGGAGAAAGTCGAAGAGGCCCCCGGGCACAACCAAGACTTCCTGTGTTTCCGAGGCCTTGGCAATGGCCCGTTCAAAATAGCGATCCAGATAGTCAAGGGTGTAGCCCCAGGCGTCTCCCTGGTTTTCCATGAAGCGGTGGATAATGGCAATCGTGGCCGGTTCTTGCCTGGAAGCCCGGTATTCCAGGGCTCCAACCACAGGCGGGCTGTTGCGAAAGGAGGTCTTTTCCGTTAGGAAGCGCCCTACCTCAAGGTCTGTGTTCAGACCCGACTCGATCCTGCGAAAGATCTTCAAAATGAAGGTGTCGCCGTACACGACCGAGGTGTTGCTCTGCTCGGCCTGCATGACTCGCGAAGAGACGGAATCATCAACAGGGAGCAACGGTTCCAGGGCACTGGTGGTGGAAGCGAACAGGGTGCCCTTAGCAGAGCGAAACCGCCGTCGCTGCAGAGCGGCTCGGAAGAGCTCCCAGCGGAACCCCTCATTCCACAGCGCATCGTATAAGAGACCTTCAGCTTCGCCTACCTTCAAGGCCGCCAGAACAGCCAGCGGATAGGCCTGGTGTATTTCAGATGCTTTTGGACCTGCGGCAAAGGCCAGAGGCAGGCTGTAGGTCTCTCGCAGGCCGTCGTCATATTCGACTTGGACAAGAAGAATATGGGCATGTTCCTCGTTCCAGGCGATGCGAATGTCATCAAGAATGTGTACGGTGCTGAATTTCTTTCCTTTGCCCCCAAACCAGCGTCTGGACTGGAGATAGGCGGGCAGCAGATGTTTCAGCCCTTTCCCGTTTTCCTGCAGGATGTTTTCCCAGGTCCTGCGTGTGGTCAGAACGGGAAGTGAAGTTTCGGCTCCAGGGGCCGGGGTGTTGATTTCTAGCCGTTGCGGTTCCAGGGAAAACCAGTAAAAGGCATAGGGGGCCAGGGTCATGGGGTAAGGTGTTTCGCTCACCTGTGGAAACCGGTTCTGGCCGAAGCATTCCAGGAGTGATGATCCGACATGCCGGGACAGATCGATTTCAGTGCTTTGGGCGAACCGGGAGAGGTTGGCCACGATCAGCAGTCGCTCGTCTTTATACTCCCGGGTGAAGGCCAGAATTTTGGGGTTGTCCGGCTTGAGAAAGGTCAAACTACCCCGGCCGAAGGCCTTGTACTGCCTGCGTAGACGGATAGCGTGCTTCATCCACCAGAGTAGGGAACGAGAGTTATTCTGCTGGTTTTCGACATTGACCGCCTCGTAATGGTATTCCGGGTCGGTCACCACCGGCAAAAACAAGCGTTGCGAATTGGCCCGGGAAAACCCCGCGTTCCTGTCGGGGCTCCACTGCATGGGGGTGCGCACGCCGTTGCGGTCGCCCAGATAGACATTGTCCCCCATGCCGATTTCGTCTCCGTAGTAAATAACCGGCGTACCGGGCAGGGAGAAAAGCAGGGAGTTCATTAATTCGATGGCCCTTCTTTCGTTACCCAGCAGCGGGGCCAGGCGGCGCCGGATGCCGAGGTTGATCCGCTGCTCCTGATCCTGGGCATAAACCTGGTACATGTAGTCCCGCTCCCGATCAGTGACCATCTCCAGGGTCAGTTCGTCGTGATTGCGCAAAAACATGGCCCATTGGGAATTTTCGGGTATTGCGGGGGTCTCGTTGAGGATATCGATGATCGGAAACCGGTTTTCCATGCGGATGGCCATGAACAACCGCGGCATGATGGGAAAATGAAAGGCCATGTGGCATTCATCGCCTTGGCCGAAGTAGGCCACGGCGTCTTCGGGCCATTGATTGGCCTCGGCCAGCAGCATCCGGTTTTCGAAATTTCGATCAACGTGGCCCCGAAGTTCTTTTAAGAAAGCATGGGTTTCAGGCAAATTTTCGCAACTGGTGCCTTCTCGCTCATACAGGTAGGGAATGGCGTCCAGCCTCAGGCCGTCGACGCCCCGCCTCAGCCAAAAGTCCAGCAGGCCCAGGATGGTCTTGCGCACGTCCGGACTGTCGAAGTTCAGATCGGGCTGGTGCGAGTAGAAGCGGTGCCAGTAGTATTGGCCGCTCAAGGGATCGGGGGACCAGTTGGAGGGTTCGAAGTCCTTGAAAATGATTCTGGTGCCCTTGTACTTGTCCAGGTTGTCCGACCAGACATAGTAGTTGCGTTCTCTGCTTCCTTTCTTGGCTCGGCGGGCTCGCTGGAACCAGGGGTGCCGATCTGAGGTGTGGTTGATCACCAGTTCGGTGATCACCCGGAGACCGCGCTTGTGGGCTTCCCGCAGGAACCGGTTGAAATCCTGCATCGTGCCATAGGAGGGATGAATGCTTGTGTAATCGGCAATGTCGTAACCGTCGTCTTTCAGGGGCGAGGGGTAGAAGGGGAGCAGCCAGATGGCCGTGACACCGAGGTGCTCCAAATAATCGAGCTTTTGGGTGAGACCCTGGAAGTCGCCGATGCCGTCTCCGTTGGCGTCAGAAAAGGCGCGGACATGGGTCTGGTAGATGATGGCGTCCTTGTACCAGAGGGAATCGCCTGTGCTTTCGAAAATCTGGTGAGCCGGACTCATAAGATCCATCTCCTTGATGCCTGGCAAGGGCAAGTTCAAGCCGCTGTTCCGGATACCGGGCGTTTCCGCTCAAAGAGTTCGGTCAACTCCCTGAGGCGGTGACGAATCTCCGGACTGAGCACTTCCGGTTTGAAACGCCATTCCCAGTTGCCGCTTACCGTCCCGGGCAAATTCATCCGCGATTTGGTCCCAAGACCCAAAAGATCCTGAAGCGGGAAAACGGCCAGGCGGGCCACAGAGCCAAG
>CAZUMF010000484.1:0-2935 GCA_964621385.1 uncultured Desulfohalobiaceae bacterium | reverse complement strand
GGGCCGTGGCCCACTGGCGAAACTGGGTACCCCGGGGTGAGCGGACCCGGTAGCCTACAGCCAAGATCAAGGAGAGACTGTACCATTTCACACGGTAATTCTTGCTGTCGGCGGCAGTTGTCAAGGATTCCTTGACAACTGAAGCAGCCTACAACTCGCCTTCTTTTAATATGTTGCGCACATGCAGGCTGACGTTTTGCTTGGTGGTTGCAAACAGCGTGGCGATCTCGGCTTGCGTGAGCCAGACAGTGTCGCCCTCGGCACGCAGGTGGATCTCTGCCCGGCCGTCCTGAGTGCGGTAGAGAATCAATTCGCCTTCACTCATGAGGTCACCTTCTTGAGCCTGTCCAGGATCTCTTGCTCCAGGGCATGAATGTCGTTTTCGATCTCTTCCAAGGGACGGGGTGGTTTGTAGACATAGAAGTGACGGTTGATGGGGATCTCGTAACCGACTTTGGTTTTGCCGTGGTCGATCCAGGCATCGTCTACAAAAGGCAGCACTTCCCGGTCCAGGTAGGCCTCGCAGTGATCACGTACCACGGTCAGCAAATCGCTGTTGTCAGCATCTTTCGCATAGCCGATGGGCAACGGCAGAGGAATATCCGAGGGCAGCGGAACGATCTCCGTATCCCGCAGCTCGGGATCTGGTTCTGGATTTCCTTTACTATCAAAGCAGATTGCGGCTTGCGGGTCGCGTCGTGAAAGGGCGCTGAGGATACCCTTTTTCACAGGGGCGGGCAGTTTTTCATCGGCTTGCTTGAATGCGGATCGAAGCGCCTCTTCGAATGCAGGCCGGTCCATGTAGCAATATGTCGCATCCATACCTTGCAGGATGTGTATAATGCGCTGTTGCCTGGCCTTACCGGCTTCAATCTCAGCCTGTTGTTCGGCCTGGTTCTTTCGTTTCTTACTTTTGGCCAGGTTGATGAAGGCGGTTTCCTGCCAGAGTCGATTGCTGCGCTCGGGACTGGCCTGAAAGTTCAGGCGCAAGGGACGTTCCACTGTCACCTTGAGGTAGCCGAAGTCTCGGTTGTCAAAGATCTTCGAGCAAACCCGTTCTTCCAGTTCTCCATTGAGCCAGACCTTGCAGGTGGCGCCGTCAAAGAAATCGGCATACAGGCGGGTAAGCTCGTCAATATGCTCTTCCGCCAACTCGTTTCGCTTGTTGCCCAGGCTTTTCTTCATCTTGCGGTAATGCCTGGTCCCGTCTATGAGTTGCACCTTGCCTTTGCGCTTGTCTGGTTTCCGGTTGCTCACCAGCCAAATGTAGGTGTAGATGCCGGTGTTGTAGAAAAGCTGGTCCGGCAAGGCAATGATGGCATCCAGCCAGTCGTTCTCGATAATCCAGCGACGGATATTGCTCTCGCTGGGTCCTGGTTCACCATTGAAAAGAGGCGAGCCGTTGAACACGATGGCGATCTTGGAACCTTCCCCATCGTTCTCCGGCGGGGTCTTCATTTTGGAAATCATGTGCAGCAAAAAGAGCGTGGCACCGTCATTGATACGCGGCAGGCCCGGGCCAAAACGGCCGCTAAAGCCCAGTTCCGCGTGTTCCTTTTTGACATGGTCTTCCTGGGGTTTCCACTCCACGCCAAAGGGCGGGTTGGCCAGCATATAATGGAAGGTCTTGTCCGGATGGCCGTCGAAGCTCTCCCCATCACCCAAGGTGTCGCCAAAGACGATGTTCTCGACCGGCTCGTCCTTGATCAGGAGATCGGACCGGCAGATGGCGTAGGCCTCTTCGTTGTATTCCTGGCCGAACAGTTCCAGGTGGGCCTGGGGGTTCTGCTCGGTGATGTATTCTTCGGATACCGACAACATGCCGCCGGTGCCGCAGGTGGGATCATAGATGGTCCGGGCGATGCCCGGGGTGTAGATGGCCTCGTCTCCGGTATAGAGAAGGTGGGCCATTAAGCGGATGACCTCGCGCGGGGTGAAATGGTCACCGGCCTCTTCGTTGGCCTGCTCGTTGAACTTGCGCACCAACTCCTCGAACACATAGCCCATAGCGTGGTTGCTGATCTGATCCGGATGCAGCTTGATTTTCGGGTCGGTAAAGGCCTTGACAATCAGATAGAGACGATTGGACTTGTCCAGCTTTTCGATCTCCGATTCGAATCCGAACATCTCGAAGATCAGCCGCGCGGATTCGGAAAAGCCATTGATATAGCTCACCAGATTGGTGGCGATGTTTTCCGGGTCGGCCAGAAGTTTCTCGAAGGTGTAGGGACTGATGTTATAGAGGGGCTGGGTTCTGTCTTTGCTGGCCTTTCGCGCCAGGACCCGGTGCAATGCTTCGCCTTCCAAGCCTCGGACCTGAAGCTTATCGTATTCTTGAAGCACGTGCTCCTTGGTCGGGGCCAATACACAGTCAAGTCGACGGAGAACCGTCATGGGCAGCATGACTTTACGATATTGCGGGGGCCGATAGGGTCCACGAAGTTTGTTGGCAATATCAAAAACAAATTGAATCAAGCGTGTTGTATTTGCGGTCATCGATGTCCTGCTTCCATGAGTTCATTTTCTAACATGAAACCATAGGTTTTAAGGTGCTGAATTTTTACGTTCTTTATTATGGAAGGGTTTTGAATTTATGCAACTTTCGTGTAAATGAAGCGTTCCGGATGGCTCAACATAAATTGCGATATTTTCTCAAATGATACAGGGACAGGTCAAGGAGAATTTGCAACATAAAGAGCGTGTTAAGGAAGCCATTCAGTCAGGTCATCTGGGAGGTTTTGCCCTGGCTCACATCTACTGCAAAAGGTTCCCGTTCATAAGCCTCGTCAGGGTTATAGGGACGGCCGTAACAAGTGACACAATCATCCAGCCAAGGATTCGGGCAGGCAGTATAACAGGACGGGCTGTCAAAGCTAAAATATCTTAATCTGTTATATGTTCTGCGCTTTTGCTGTTTATCTTCCAAATGGGGTCA
>CAZUMF010000483.1:0-2944 GCA_964621385.1 uncultured Desulfohalobiaceae bacterium | reverse complement strand
CACAAAATGTCCAAAAGATCTTTCAAATTTACGCTTCCTGTAAAGAGCTCTGAATTTACTTTAACCAATGATGTTTCAGCTCTGCCAGAGGCAAACCTGAAACTGGAGCAGTCAATGAAGCCTGAAGCCATAGAAGAGTTGAGTTTTCAGATTATTGAAGAGGAGGCCGGGGAGCATGGATTCCCGGACGAGCAGTGGCGGATCGTGCGCAGGATGATCCACACCTCGGCGGATTTCGACTATATGAAGACGGTCCGCTTTCATCCGGAGGCCGTCAATAAAGGGCTTGAAGCCATTCAGGCCGGAGCGGAGGTCTTCACCGACACCACCATGGCCCTGGCTGGGATCAATACCCGGACCCTGGCTGCTTTGGGCTGCAGCACGAGCTGTCTCATCAGTGATCCAGGCGTGGCAGCCGCCGCGGCAACAAAGGAAAGCACCAGGGCCTCAGCGGCTGTGGATGCGGTTTTGGAGCGCATCAACGGCTGTGTGTACGTCATCGGCAATGCCCCGACCGCATTGCTGCGCCTTCTGGAGGTGATCAGGGAGCAGGACGTCAGACCGGCCCTGGTCATCGGGTTCCCGGTGGGTTTTGTCAATGCGGGGGAACCAAAGGACGAGTTGATGCGAAGCCAGGTGCCTTTTACCAGCAATCACGGACGCAAAGGCGGTTCGAATATCGCCGCCAGTGTGGTCAACGCCTTACTCAAGATGCTTCCAGGGGCTGTTTCATAAATTGTGTACGAAGCAAAAGGGATACAGGACATGAACAAAGGAATCCTCTTTGGTGTCGGGGTGGGGCCCGGTGATCCGGAATTGATCACCCTGAAGGCGGTCAATGTTCTGCAGGACGTCGATGTGGTGTTTGCAGCGGCTTCGAGCAACAATCAGCACAGCCTCGCGGTGCGCATCGCTACCACCCATGTGAAGCAGGGGACCGAGGTCAGGCTCTTGTCCTTTCCCATGACCAAGGATAAAGCAGTGACCGTTCCGGCCTGGCGGGAAAACGCCCGTGAAATCAAGTCGGTTTTGGACCTTGGGCAGAATGCGGCCTTCCTGACCCTGGGCGATCCCATGACCTATTCCACTTTCGGCTATATCCTGAAACAGCTGCAGGATCTCGATCCTGGAGCGAACATCCGGACCATTCCCGGGATCTGCTCCCATCAGGCCGCGGCCGCCAGATTGAATACCATCCTGGTGGAAGATGAAGAGTCTCTGGTCATCACTTCCGGAGCCCTGGGCGGGGAGAAGCTGCGCGGGATTTCCAGGTGCGTGGAGAATGTGGTCCTGTTCAAGGCCTATCGCAACACCCGGGATATCAACGACGCCATGGAGGAGACCGGTTTTCTGGAAAACAGCGTGGCTGTTTCCAAATGCAGCAGGGAAGACGAGGAAATCATCCGGGATGTCCGGACCCTGGAACAGCGAAAACCGGACTACTGGACCCTGGTGCTGGCCAAAAAGAATGGAAAAAAACACTCCCCGGTATAAATCCCTGCTTGTTTCAGGCGTCTTTTCCCTGCTGGTTCTGGCCTTGGGAATTGCTGCCAGCCAGGAGCTTCATCTCGGGGTGTTGACGGACAGGCTGCTGATTCCCCTGCTGCGTCTCTTGCTGTTCATTTCGCTGGGCCTTCTGGCTGGACAGATTGTCGAGGCCACCGGCTGGACCCGGACCCTGGGATGCCTGGCCGGTCCGCTCTTCAGGTTCGGCAACCTGGGCCGGCATTGCAGCGCGGCGTTCAGTACAGGCTTTGTCTCCGGCACGGCCGCCAACAGCATGCTCCTGGATTTTTATCAGGAGGGACATATTACCCGGCTGCAGCTTTTTTTGACCAATTTTGTCAATCAGCTCCCGGCCTATTTTCTTCATCTGCCGACAACGGTTTTTGTGGTGGTCCCTTTGACCGGTTCGGCCGGCCTGATCTATTTCGCCTTGACCCTGGCCGCCACCCTGCTCAGGGTAGGTGCTGTTCTGCTCTTTGGACATCTGCATCCGGGCTTGCAACAGACGTCCCGGGAAATCGAGGAGCGTTCCCGGCCGGCGGCCGGAACCTGGACCTGGGCGGAGGTCATGGACAGAATCAAACGGCGGTTGCCGGTCCGGATGGTGAATATTGCCAGGTTCGTGATCCCGATCTATACCCTGGTCTATCTGGCCGTGGTTTTCGGAATGTTTCAGGCCCTCAACACCTGGCTTTCCAAGTACCTGCTGCTCACCTTCATGCCGGTGGAAGCCCTGTCCGTGGTGGTGCTCAGCTTTGCGGCGGAATTCACCTCGGGATTCGCCGCAGCCGGGGCATTGCTTGAAGCCGGGGTCTTAAGCGTCAAGCAAACGGTTCTGGCCCTGCTCATCGGCAATGTGGTGGCCTTTCCCATTCGGGCCCTGCGGCACCAGTTGCCCAGGTACATCGGCATTTTTTCACCGAAAATGGGCACCCAGCTTCTGCTTCTGGGGCAGACCCTGCGGGTGCTGAGTCTCATTTTTGTAGGTATTCTGTACTACTGGTTGGCATGAACCGAAAACGCTCCGGACGAACACTTAAAACCGGCTTCACCACTGGAGCCGCTGCCGCTGCCGCGGCAAAGGCAGCCCTGCTCTGTCTGCTGACCGGCGAGAGGATCGAGCAGGTCTCCCTGACCATGCTCAACTGGGAGCACAGGGAAATACCGGTCAAGCAGCCCAGACTCCTGGACAGCCGGACCTGTGAATGCATTGTGGTCAAAGATGCTGGAGACGATCCGGATGTGACCCACCAGGCCGAGATCGGGGTTCGGGTCTGGCTGTTTGCAGAGGAAGACAGAGGACGGAAGACAGAGGACGGAGGTCAGATGTCGGATGTCGGATGTCGGAGGACGGAAGAAAGGGGACGGGAGACAGAGGTCAGAGGTCGGAGGGCAGAAGACAGAGGACAGAGGACGGAAGACGGAGGACGGTGGTCGG
>CAZUMF010000482.1:0-2949 GCA_964621385.1 uncultured Desulfohalobiaceae bacterium | reverse complement strand
GCTCCAGTCCCTGGACCTGCCCGGCGGCAAGATAGACTTCCAGAGGATAGAGCGCTCCAGCCGAGGGAACGGTCCGAAAGCGACCGCTTCTGGTAATGCCCTGGGCCGCGAACAGGATTGTGGAAACCTGCTTCAGGCTCAGTGTTCCCTGGGAAAAGTTTCGTACCGAGGACCGTTGATACAGAAGATCAGCAAACGAGCCCGGGGCCTGCCGCTCCACCGCAGGAAGGTCCATGGCCCGAGCGTCAGTCTGCCCGAACAGGTTGGAAACCATAGGCGCCTCCTTCAAACTGAAGGTGAAGGTCATGAGGACCATGACCGCTGCAGAGAACCATTTCTTGTCCATGCTGAAACCCTCCATATGAAAAGCCTACCTCTGCTCCAGGGCATTGTCGAGAAAAAAACATTTTCCTTGAGCCGTCTGAGTGCAGTCCAGGTGCCAGGACTTAAGTTTCCCGGCCCGGTTTCCGATACAGCTGAGAAGAGACCCATACGTGAACTGAACAGGACGGATGGCCATCGGGTCTGCTTCGTCCAGACAGCGATTGGGAGGTGTACAAGGATGAACAGCTCTTGAGCAGCCCGGGGGGAGACCGCTACGATCACACCGGACAGGCCCGCCGCATGGATCCGGGCGAACAGGATGGTTTTTGTCCAGGTCATGAGCAAAGCCCGGCTGTTCAGCCATGAGAATACGGACGGGCAGTAGCCGCCAACAGCTCATGGGCCCTGGTTTCGGTCCGAGGCCAGAATCCCTTTGAGATACTCACGCCCGGCGCCCGCGGCAGCCAGCGCCGCGGCCCGGTGATGCCGAAAAAATCCCACCCAGACCCCGAACATGGGCCGCTTGCCCCCCTGCAGGGCGGCCACGTGCACGAGGAGCAGGACATAGGCGTACAGGACCAGGGCATTGCCGATCAGGGCCGTGGTCCCGACAGAAAACCCGCTGCCCAGGGCGATGATCAGGAAAAAGGTGGGAAAGACAGGGACAGGGCGGCCAGGGCCTGGGTGGACACCCGTCCGGCAAAAAATGTGTCCGCGACATTGAACATGGTGTGAAAGAACAGGCCCACGCCGGCCGGAACGGCGATGTTTTTAATCAGCAGCGGGATAAGCCTGGAAGTGAGATCCCGGTCATGGTCCTGCCAGGATACCGGGAGCCGGAAGGCCGGATCCGTGGCAAGAGGATTCATGATTCTTTTCTCAGGTGTCTGTCTGGTTCGCGCCTCTCATCAGAGTGTGGTATACCAACTCCGCCGACCAGAGGCAACACGAACTGTCTGAAGAGGGGTGACGGTCCAGTTTCAGACCCCATCCTGTTGTTCGCTTCACTGGCCTCCTGCGTCATGTCTCAGCATCTCCCGCTGTTAGGGCGATCATCCTTGCCAGGAACACCAGGTTCGCCTAAAATGCCCTCAGCTGATTCGGGAGCCCCACTCTCCCGACGACCGGGATGATCTGCGGGCAAATCTTTACACTCTATCCTCTGTTGGACTCAAACATCAAGGGAGTGGATATGACCTGTTCAGTGAGCTGGATCCTGTTCGATTTTGGCGGCGTTCTGGCGGACGAGGGTTTTCGGGGAGGCCTCGGGGCCCTGGCCCGGGAGCAGAACCTGGATCCGCAAACCGTGCAGCAGGCCGGTGTGGCCTGTGTCTTCGAGACCGGGTATGTCACCGGACACGCGGACGGCGAGACCTTCTGGCGGACGCTCAAGGACCGGACCGGCCTCAGGGGGTCGGAGCCTGTTCTGCGCCAGGTGGTCCTGGATCACTTCAGGCTCAGGCCCTGGATGCTCGAGTTGGTCAGACAGATCCGGAAGGGCGGGACCCGCTGCGCCATCCTGAGCGATCAGGTGGACTGGCTGGACAGGCTCAACGAGCGGGACGCCTTCTTTCCCCTATTCGACCGGATCTACAACAGCTACCATCTCGGACAGAGCAAGCAGGATCCCCAAATTTTCGCCCGGGCGGCCGCTGATCTGGGAATCGCCCCTGCACACGCCCTGTTCGTGGACGACTCCCCGGACAACGTGCGCCGGGCCGAAAGCCAGGGCCTCTCTGGCGTGGTGTATACGGAGAAACACCCGTTTCTGGAACAGATCAGGGCGTACTGCCCTAATCTGGATATTGACAGGCTTGAGGCTATGGTCTAAAGCCAGATCAAGGGTGCGACCGTCTCTGCAGACCGCCGGCCCGCTCCCGCATTGCCGTTTGCAAGAGAATGATCGCGGATATGTTCGTTGTCATTTCTTGAGCGTCTTATATTCAGCAATGTTCAATCTTCATTCTTCAATATTCAATCCTCTAGCAGACCTTCAACAAACGAGAATGCCATGCTGACATTTGCCGAAGAAATCCTGCTCCTGGCCCTGGACGACGAAAACGGAAAGCTCCTGCCCCTGCCGGCGGAGGTGCTCAATTATGCCCTGGCCGGGGCCGTGCTCATGGAACTGGCCTTTCAGAACCGGGTGGATTCCGATCCGACCCACCTCAGCGTCCTGAACACCAGCCAGACCGGTGAACCTTTTTTGGATGCCGTGCTGGAGGATTTTACCGCCAGGGACTCCATGACCATCCGGGACGCTTTGTACCTGGTTGTGGGCAGGGCCAGGGAAATCCGGGAGCGGACCCTGCAGAGCCTGGTGGACAAAGGCGTTTTGCAGCGTCAGGAACAGCGCATTTTCTGGGTCTTGAAAACCCGGCGTTATCCCGTGATTGACGACAAGCAGGAAACCGAAGTGCGCACCAGGATCCGCTCCGTGGTCCTGGATGAGGAATTTCCGGGTCCCAGGGATGTGGTGCTCATCAACCTGATGGATGCCTGCGAATTGTCGAGCACGGTGTTTACGCTGGAAGAGCTCGAATCAGCCCAGGACCGGATTCAGACCGTGGCCAAACTGGATCTGATCGGGCAGGCCATCGCCGCCACCATTGACGACATCCGCGG
>CAZUMF010000481.1:0-2962 GCA_964621385.1 uncultured Desulfohalobiaceae bacterium | reverse complement strand
CGAACCCTGCGTCTCGGTGTCCTGGAGTGCGCCGCTCAGAGCTATGGTTTTGCTCAATATTTGAATATTCAGGAAATGGTCAGCACAGTACAGAAATTGGCCAAGGAGACCCTGCCCATCTTCGAGATTCAGATAGTTGAAGAAGCGAATTACCTGGAGATAATCGAGGAGGCCAGGAAAGAATTCATCAATCTCTCCTCCACGTTCTTGAACGAACTGCTGGCACAGAAAAAACAGATCGAAGAACTCAACAAGAAGATCAACCAGGACAGTTTGACTGGGCTCAAGAACTACCATTCCTTCAATGAAACCATGGATGGGGAAGTCAACCGCTCTTTACGGTATGGCCTGTCTCTCAGCATGATTTTTTCAGACATCGATCATTTCAAGAAGGTCAATGACACCTGGGGGCATTTGGCTGGAAACTTCGTTTTGAAGTCCATAGCGAACTGCCTGGAAACAGGGGTTCGAGGTTCCGATTCCGTGGCACGGTACGGGGGAGAGGAATTTGCAATCATCCTGCCGGAGACAGGGCTGTCAGGGGCCAGGATTGTGGCTGAACGACTGAGAGTACAGGTGCAACAACTCCAACCAGAATTTGAAAATCAGAGAATCCCGGTGACCATGAGCTTCGGGATAGCGAGCTTCTCGTTTGAAGAGGGCGAAACAAAAACCGGTTTGATTCACAAGGCCGACCTGGCTTTGCTCAGAGCGAAACAGACCGGCAGAAACCGCTGCTGCTTCTATGATCAGATGGCAGAGAATCCCAATGAGCCATATGCAGGCCTGTTGAATCCGACAAGGCTTATGCATTCAAAAGCTCACAGAAAGGTATCCTACAATGTGGACCTGTAATCCCAGCTAAAAATACAGTGTGGCCCAAAGATACAAGGAATTTGCAGGCTTGATACGATAATTCGAGGAAGGGACCTCGATTCCCCCGAACTCGGTCCCTGTTTCCCCGTAGTAGAGGGTTGAGCCGAGTGTGAAGGTGACATTTTGCTTGGCGTCCCAGGTCAGCCTGGGCTGGACAGAGCCCGAAGGGTCGTGCAGATTGTTGATCACCGTCAGGTAGAGATTCACCAGGGGATGGACCTCCATGTTCAGGTGGGCGGCCAGGTAGTTTTCCCCCAGCAGGAAGGCCTCCCCCCGCTCCACCAGTTCCATGAGTTCCGGGTCGCTCACCGCTTCCTGGCATCTCGTGGTCCCCAGGCCTAAGTGATAGGATTCCAGGAAGCCGTACCAATTCTTTCCCCACCAGGTCCAGGAATAGTCGATGTTGGCTGTGAGATTCCAGAAATCGCTTCTTTGGGCATCCGGATCCAGGAAGGTGCGGGTGGCGTCCACCCTCCAGGCGGCGCCCCCCAGGTAGCCGGAAAGCCCCAGCCCCGCAACCTCGTCCTTGTAATGCTCCGCAGCCATGAGGTTCAGTTCCAGGTCACCGAAAAAATAGCGCACCTTGGCGGCCAGGGAGGACCGGTCCCATTTCGTTTCGCCGTCCGCGGCGTCCCGCCTGGGGACATACAGAAACTGCCAGGACCCGGCCTTTTCCGTGTACACACGGCAGTAGGCCATGTCGTCGCCTGTCTTGTAGTCCTTGTCTATGGCTCTGGGAGAAAAGGGGTTGAACAGGTCCATGGGGTTGAACAACAGGCCGTTGCCCCAGGTCACCGCCTGCCTCCCGAGCCGCAGCATCCCCCAGGAGGGCTGGTAGGTCAGGGACAATCTGTCCAGCCTGTGATAGGCCCGGTAGTCCTCTTCAACCGTGTAGGGCCGGGTGAGGTCCAAAAACCTGGTCTCGTCCTCCGGCTCGGAGATTGCAGAGGCGTATGAGGGGAGGGCAGGAACCGCCGCCTGGAGTTCGTGCTCCTTTTCCCTGGTCTGGCCGCCGGATATTTGGTTCAGATAGTGGACCTTGAAGGAAAAAAGATCCCCGGCAAAGGTCTCGCTGTTGAGGCGCAGTTCCGAGGAGCCGTCCAGGAAGGGATTGTCCTTGACCATCCTGAGGGGGGTTTCGGCATCAAACCAGGATAAAGAGGCTTTGGCCTTGAAATGGCCGCCGTATTCGAAATCGAGCCATTCAGGGGTATTGCCGCTGAAAACAGGCGAACAAATCCCCAGGACGATCAAGGGCACAATGATCAGGTGCCGTAGAATACTTTTTCGATACATTTATTTTACCAGGTCTTCGGCGATGCCGCCGTCCCGCAGCTGAACGAGTCTCTTGGCGTACTCCATGACCATGTCGTCATGGGTGGAAAAAATGAAGGTCACCTTCTTTGTGTCGTTCATCGTCTCCATCATTTTCAAGAGCCCGTCTCCGGTCCTGGAATCGAGGTTGGCGGTGGGTTCGTCCGCCAGGACTATGGAGGGATGCGCCACGATGGCCCTGGCCACGGCCACCCGCTGCTGCTGGCCGCCGGACAGCTCGGCGGGCCGCCTGTGGTGCATCCCTTCCAGACCCACATCGTCGAGGATCTCCGCGGCCCTGTGTCTTCTTTCCTTTTTGTCCACCCCCTGGAGGAGCATGACAAACTCCACGTTTTCCAGGGCGGACAGCACGGGGATCAGGTTGTAGGCCTGGAATATGAACCCGACCTTCTGGAGCCTCAGCTTTGCCAGGTCGGATTGGCTCATCTTGCTGTAAACGCTCCCGTCCACTGTGACATCTCCTGAATCGGGAAGGTCCAGGCCGCCTATGATGTTCAAGAGGGTGGTCTTGCCGGAGCCGGACGGGCCGGCCAGGGCCACGAACCCTCCTGTTTCAATGCCCAGGCTGACGTTCCGCAAGGCCTGGACCTTCACTTTGCCCTGCGTGTAGGTCTTGTTCACGTCCTTGACGGTCACTATTTCCATTGTCTTCTCCTCCAGAAAAGTTTCTTGTCAAGGATTGCTTCGGCGAAGACACCTCGCAATGACGGGTTACGGCGACAGTATGCCGGTAAAACAAAGTTTCTTCACT
>CAZUMF010000480.1:0-2964 GCA_964621385.1 uncultured Desulfohalobiaceae bacterium | reverse complement strand
AAGGCCTCCAGGCCTCTTCCCACCGCCTCCTCAACTACGAGGGCCACCGCATGCCCGCCGGCCTCAGCCTTCATGAAACAGAGCTTGAATCCCTCAGAACAGTCTTCAACCAGAGTGTGCACTCCTGCTTTGGCGACTCTTTGCCTCCACCGGCCGTGGAACTGGATGCTGAACTGAATCTTGGACAGGTCGATCTGACCCTGGTTCAGGAACTGGATTTACTGCAGCCTTTTGGACAGGGCAATCCGCAGCCCATATTCTGGTCCTCTCCCCTGTCCGTGAAAAAGCACCGCTTTTTCGGCCAGAACCATGTCTCCATTGAAGTCTGGGATCGCGAAGCCGGAATCAATATGCTGGGAAAAGCCTGGCGTCAGGCCCAGTCAATGGGGCCTGAAATCAGGGGGGCGGAAATCCAGCTGGCCTTCACGCCGCGCCTCAACCATTACAACGGCCTGACCAGCATCGACCTCCAGATCAAGGACTGGAGAAAAGCAGAAAACGGAGGTCGGCGGTCGGACATCGGTGGTCGGAAAGGGAGTGGGAACAGGACCGAGAGCTGAGGTCCGAATTTCCTCATCCGACATCCGACGTCCGACATCCGACGTCCGCTCCCTTAACCTTCCATCTCCAAATAATCGGCCAGGATCTGCTTTAGACCGAATCCCGGAAAATTGACCTGATAGCGATCAGGGGCGATAAACTGCACCACTTTGCCCCGCCCGAATATCTTGTGCCGGCAATGTCCGAAATTCCCGGCAGCATTCCCGCCTGCATCGCTATGGGGTTTGTTTTTGGCGGCATTTTCCCGCTTCCTCGATGCATTGTGGGCCTTCAGGGCCCCGCTTGTGTCCTCACGAAATTCGTCATACCCGGCAGGGGATAATTCCTGGACAAAAGGACTGGGCAGCGCCGCCTCATGATAGCGCTGGTAACGGTTATACAGGGAATCAGGCATGGAGAGCCCCAGATACTTCTTGGCCCGGGTGCAGGCCACATAAAACAGCCGCCGCTCCTCTTCCATTCCAGGCTGATCCATCAGGGCATGCTTGGAGGGAAAGCGCTCTTCCACAAGATCCAGGATGATCACCGCCTGCCATTCCAAGCCCTTGGCCGAATGCACCGTAGACAGCACAAGATTGTCCTCCAGCGGGTCCCGCGGCCCCAGCTGATCCGGATGCTCCAGACTGAGATCGGACAGAAAAAGGTCGAGTTCTTCATACGCCGCAGCAATCTGGGAGAGCTGTTCCAGCCCGGCCTGACGCCTGGGATAGTCATCAGGGAAACGCTCTTTGAGAATGGGCTGGTACAGCTCGAGGACCTGTTCCAGCAGGACAAAAACACGCTCCGATTTCTGGGTTTGCAGGTTCCTGATGCAATCCATGGCCGCCTTGAGCTCGGCATTCTGCCGGCAGCTTTTTTCCAGAGAGGCTGTCTCCCCCGCAGCCAGGGCATCGTAGAGCCGCTGGCAGGTCTTGGGCCCCACCTTGGGGATCAGGGTCATGACCCGCTGCCAGGCCGGAAGGTCCAGTGGATTGGCGGTCAGCCGCAGAAAGGCCAGGACGTCCTTGATATGCGCAGCCTCTGTAAAACGCTGGCCTCCGTACTTTTTGAAAGAAAGTCCGGCCTTGTTCAAAGCCACCTCCAGGCTGTAGGACTGGAATCCGGATCTGAACAAGACGGCGATCTCATGCAGGGGGTACTCCCGAGCCAGGTCTTCGATTCTGCTCAAGACCACTCTGGCCTGGCTGTGATCGCTGATCGGACGAAGCAGCTCGGGCTTGCGGCCTTCACTCAGCTCGGTAAACAGCTTCTTTTCATACTTCTCCTCGGCATGGTCCAGAATCTGGTTGCTCAGAGTGAGAATCGGCTGCACGGAGCGATAATTTTGCTCCAGTTTGATCACGCGGGCCCCGGGGAACGATTCAGCAAAATGCAGGATATTGTTCACCGTGGCCCCCCGAAAGGAGTAGATGGACTGGGCGTCGTCCCCCACGGCCATGACATTGCCCCGGGGTCCCACCAGAGCGGTGACGATGCGTCCCTGGACCAGATTTGTGTCCTGGTACTCGTCCACCAGCACATGCTGGTATTTCGTCCGCAAAAATTCCGTAATGTCTTCGTGCTCCGTCAACAAGGCCTCAAACCGGAACAAAAGATCGTCATAATCCAGGAGTCCGTATTCCGTCTTAAAGCGGGCATAGGCATCGGCAATGGCCTGCAGGTCCTGACCATAGACGGATAAATGCCTGGCTTCCCGTTCCAGCAGCGTCTCCAGGCCGACTTCCTTGTTGCGGCTCTTGCTGATCAAGGCGGCGATGGTCCCCTTTCTGGGAAAAGAGCGATCCCCTTTGCCTATGGCCTGGCTCTCCTTGGCCTGTTTGATCACCTGCTCGGCATCGCCACGATCCAGGATCGTCACATCATCGGGGAGCCCCAGAGCTCGGCCGTAGCGCCTGAGCATGGCGTAAGCAAAGGCGTGAAACGTCCCGCCCACCACCTCGTTGAGTCCTTGTCCCAGCAAGCGGCCGGCCCGATAGAGCATTTCCTGTGAGGCCTTTCTGGTAAAGGTCAAAAGCAAAATGGAGCGGGGATCCATGCCTTCCCGGACCAGATGCGCCATGCGGTAGACAATGGTTCTGGTCTTACCACTGCCGGCCCCGGCAATCACCAGCACCGGTCCGTTCGTGGCTGTGGCCGCTTCCAACTGGGCAGGATTGAGATCTTTCCCCATATCAAAACGCATCACAGTCTCCTTCTCAACCTGCACGCCTCTTTGCCCAAGCACTCGCCCTGAAGGACATGCAGAAGAATGTCCAGTGTTCTATCATCAATCATCAATATGCTCGCCCCGGCCGGATGGGCGCTCATCCGCTAATACTTTGCTTATTTTTGGATTACAAATCAAGCACACGGAAAGAAGAATCGGTTCCACGAATGCTCACCCCAGTTAACTCCCATAAATGG
>CAZUMF010000479.1:0-2982 GCA_964621385.1 uncultured Desulfohalobiaceae bacterium | reverse complement strand
AGACCGCCTGCAGAGGCCCCGATGCCCACCAGAAGCGGGAGGGGCTTGTCTTCCCGGGAGGCGGATGCTTCGGATCCAGGGGAAGCGCTCTCCTCAGGGGAAGCAGTCCCGGGTTCGGCTGGTGATTCAGGCTCAGGCTCGGCCTTGGAAGAGGTTGTCTCCTTCAGGCCTGTCTCGGACAGGGAAGAATCTTTGCTGATATTGCTGTCCTGATCCTGGGCGGTTGCCTCGGGATCGACAGAGGTGCCGGTCCCGGCTGCCCTGTTCAGCGTGCTGCCTTTCTCCTTAGGCCGAGCTTTGTGCTCCGTTTTTTGACCTGTTCGCTTGTTCTTGACCACGCGCCTCCTCGCTTATTCGCTTTTTTACCTAATTCTGATATCGTAACCGAAAGACAGGAGACTGGTCAAGGTGAAATACGGAGCCACTCTGCGGTATTACGACGCCCTTGGGACTGATTCCATATTGAAAAAGGCTGCTTGCTTTCCAATACCATTAACCCAATCTGCTGTTGACTCTCTCGTCAACCGGAAATAGCATCAGACACTGTCCGGACCTCTTCATACAGGTGCATGCATTCGCCAAAAATTTTAGAAAAACCGACCCTGAAAGACGGGCTAAGGAGTTATTCAATGAGGATGAGAATCCTGGGCCTTTTGACCCGGAAAGGCCGGTTCAGATTTAAGCGCTATCGCAAAATTATATCTACTCTGGCAGCCTATGGTTTTGATGAAATCGCCTACCAGACCGGCATCGGCAAGTTCCTGCGGCTAGGGAGCAGATTATTCGGGAAAGCATCTCCGCGTCAAGTACGATTTGTGGGCAAGGCCGGCACGTGGGAGCGAATCCGCATGGTTGCCGAGGAACTGGGTCCGACATTCATAAAGCTGGGACAGATCCTGAGCAATCGCCCGGACCTGATTCCCAAAGAACTCCAGAAGGAGCTGGAAAAACTGCAGAAAAGCGTTTCACCTTTTCCCTCCAGCCAGGCTGTGCTAATCATTGAAGAAGAACTGGGCAGGCCAATCCGGGAACTTTTTTTGGAATTCGATGAGACTCCTCTGGCTGCGGCTTCCATTGCCCAGATACACCGGGCTGTGCTGCCTGACGGGGAAATTGCAGCCATGAAGGTGCAGCGTCCCGGGCTCCATGAAATTGTAGAGGTCGATATCGATATTCTCCAGGAGCTGGCTGAACTCCTGGAACGCTATGTTCCCCAGGTGCAAAGATGGGGGCCCCGGGGAATTGTTGACGAGTTTGAAAAGGGCATGTTCCAGGAATTGGACTTCAGGCGGGAAGCGGCGGCTATCCAACGTTTCGGCGCCCAATTCGCCGGGCAAAACGACATCAAGGTGCCCCTGATTTATCACGAGCTTACTACGCAGAAGGTGCTCTCCATGGAGTTCATCCCGGGCCGTCCTCTGTCGGAACTGCTGGATGATGCCTCCCTGAGCCCTGAGGAAAGAACGCGGATCGCTCACCAGGGCGCCAAGCTGACCCTGCAGCAAATCTTTAGCTTTGGTTTTTTTCATGCCGATCCCCACCCGGGCAATATCATACTTATGGACGACGGCCGGCTGTGCTATATAGACTTCGGCCTGACCGGCAGCCTGATACAAAGGGATTTGGAAGTGGTCAGTGATCTCTTGACCAGCATTATGGCCCAAAATGAGCAAAAGGCTGCCAGAGTGGTCGTCAGGCTTGCGGGAAGCCGGGATTTTGCAGCAGCCCAAAGCATAGAACGTAAGATCGCGGAACTTATAGAGCGCTTTCAAAGCGCTCAGGCCGGGGAGTTTTCTTTTACAGCCCTCTTGGGAGAACTTGTAGAGATCCTCGTGGGCAAAGGGCTGCGAATGCCCCCGGACCTCTTCTTGCTGGTCAAATCTCTCCTGACCATTGAAGGCGTCGCCTCTGCCCTGGATCCCAAGTTCGATTTTACCCCCCAGCTGACTCCTTTTGCCGAGAAATTGGTCAAAGACCGTTATGATATGAGTCGGCTGCAGACCAGCGCAAGGACTTTAGCCGGGGACTTTGCGGAACTTGTCCAGAACTTTCCCGGTGACTACTACAAGGTCGTGGATACTCTATCTTCGGGCAGGCTCTGTCTGAGTCTGGAAGAGCAAAGCCTGGTTCAGGCCCGGGAAAGCGTGTTCAAGGCCAGCTCCACCCTGGCCTTTGCCGTTGTGCTGGGCTCTTTGGTCATCGGTTCCGCCATAATTGTCCATTCCAGGGTGCCTCCGCTCTGGCAGGAGGTCCCGGTGATCGGCATCGTCGGCTTCATCGTCTCCGGCATGATCGGGTTTGGGTTGTTGGTTAAAATCATCCGCAACCGTGGGCTTTGAGAAGCAAAGCCATTCATTTTGCAGATGACGAAGAAGTTTTGGCCCTGGTCGCGAAGGCAGGGTGCATCGTCGTTTTTATCGGTTTTTTTCCCCCCTGGCCGGAAGGACTGAAAAAACTTGGCAAGAAGTTCAATCGCGTGAATAAAAACTTCTCTCACAGACATCATTGGTAAGGGGTTTAGGTGTGTGAATAAACAGGTAATCGGAGCGCCTCTCATTCAGAATCGTTTTCAACAGGGCCAAGCTTCCCGCCCTGCACCCTGTGCCGCAGGGGCGGGGCTTGGCCCTGCTTGCCTTCGCCGACCTTTCAAAGATACGGGCTGAAGAGCCGAAAGACTTGATTACGAAGTCTGGTCAGAAATGGTTGAGCCTGCATTTCCAGCACAGAGATCTCCCGCCCTGTGGCGGCTTTTTCCGCAAGGATCCTGCCAACCGATTCAGCCAGTTCCCGATCATAGACCTCCACATTATGCTCGAAATTGAGCTGTAAACTCCGTGCATCCCAGTTGGCCGATCCCAATAGGACCCACATATCATCCACCAGCATAGCCTTGGAGTGGTCAAACGGTTCAGGGGTGAGGATGATGCCGCAACCGGCCTGCATCAATTCGTCCAACCCGGCCCAAGCCGCCCAGTGCACCAT
>CAZUMF010000478.1:0-3020 GCA_964621385.1 uncultured Desulfohalobiaceae bacterium | reverse complement strand
CCATTCTAATAGTTTTCGTTGCGGCCTCTCCCCCTGGCAAATCCGACATGAAACCCTTTCCTTAATTCTTGACCACCACCAGATCCTGGAGTTCGGCCGGCAGGGCCGCTTTGTCCTTTTCACTGGAGACCCGGGCCGGAACAAACGGAGGCTGCCCCATGTCGTCCAGGGTCTGCAGACCTTGATCCGGACCCAGGAGATACTGCAAAAAGGCCACGGCCCCTTTCGGATTCGGGGCGTCCTTGGTCATGGTCACGCCGTAGGTGCAGGATTTCCCCTTTTTGGTGATCGTGGTTCCGGGCTCCTTGCCGGAGACCTCGACCTCGGCCTGTTTGTAAAAGGGGTCGAAGCGGTAGTTGCCGAGATTGATGTGATCATCGAGGGTGACGTATTTGAGGTCGTGCTGAACCGCCACCGAGAGATATTCCCAGGCGTAGTCCATGTGCCCGGTCTTGAGCAGATTCACCAGTTCCACGGATTTCGGACGGATATTCTTCTCGGACCGGTTGGCCAGGAGCTTTTCGTACAACCCTTCCTCACCGTAAAACAGTTCCGTCAGCTGCAGGACCATCAGACTTCGATAGCCGCAAGGATCGAGGTTCGGGTCCGAGTGCCCCCAGGACACATCCTCCTTGAGCAGGATTTCATACCAGTTGTCGCTGCTGATGGTCTCGGCATACTTGCTTTGATCGGTATAGCAGAGCACCAGCTGGTTGCTGGCGAAGCGGATGTTCCAGCCTGCGTGTTCAGGGATCAGGTTGTTGTCGATGACCTTGTAGTCGGCCGAGGCCATGATGTCCGCCTCTTTGCCGACTTCGGAGATCATTCTGGCCATCTTGGTGCTGCCCCCGCCTTCACGCAGAATGTCGATTTCCGGGTGCATGGCTTCAAAGTTTTTCTCCATTTCGGCAAAGGGCACGGTCAGGCTGCCGGCGTGGAAGATGATCACTTTGTCCTTGGCCTGGGCCTGCCCAGGCCAGGAAACAAGGCAAAAGCCCATGCAGAGTGCCGCCAATACGCCCATGAGAGTTCGGTGTGCAGTCATTGTGTACCTCCATGTTCTGGTTGTTCGTGCCATCCCGCCGGACCACCCGGCCTCGGGATATGGCCTGGAAACAGATCCCAGACTAGGTAAATACTCCTGCATTTTTTGTCAATATACGAAAAAAATTATTATAATTACATATACCAACTCAAAAAAACATAGTTATTTTGTCGGCAAAGCCGGCTTCAGGTTCTGAACAAAAAAAGGCTGCGGCGTTTTCGTCGCAGCTGATGGACCAGGTCACGGTATCGCCCTGAACCTGAACATCGGTGACCTCGCATTGTCCCTGTCCCTGGCCGGAGCCTGTCTGCGGCACCAGGGAATCTTCCCGGATGCACTGGGTCATGGTGCTGGCGGGCATGTCCATGCCCGGCATTTCCACTTGCGAGGTGATCTCCCACAAGCCCGGGTTCAGGTTGACTGAAGAATCTGCCTGAACCTGAAGAACGCTCAGGCACAGAAGCAGGCAGGCGATGATTGGAATCCACTTGATCATTGTCCCCTCCTTTTTATGCTGCAGACCGCTGTATCGAACACACTTCACCAAGCAACGATACAGGCATCAGGCCGCTCTGGCAAGCCCAAGCCGGGCAGTACAGAATTTATAAGTAATTCATAGTAATTCTGTGAAGAAAATTGGCAACTGCTTCCGTCTGGTTTTTCCGGACTGCTGTCTGGTTTTTCCCGACTGCAAAAGTCTTGCCTGGATTTCAATTAAATTCAATGTGATAATGGAAGACGTCCAGGCCCTGTCATTTCTTCAGTCCACTTTTTCCAGACAAATCAGACCCTTTTCCTGTTCCGTGAAAAGCTAAGTGCTTGAAAATATTGACCCAAGTTTTTGGCACGATTATTGCTTATAATTGCTAATAGATGTCTATCGGGATTTGGCACTATCGACACGTGCCTTGAACATGATTTGGGTTGGTTTTGGGTATCCCGCATGCTTGGGAATGGTTTGAGAGCATAATCCCCGTATATTGCCTTATCCCGGTTCAAACCAACTTCAATGCGCCGTTGGAAGAGCGCAGAGGGAAGGGATATGAAGCTTGTCGCATTCCAGGACATTTCCGCCAATGAACAGATCCACGTCAACCTGATCGTCGGTCTCGAATACGGGCATCCGACCTGGATCGCCCGTCTGAAAACGCATTCTTGTGTCCTGGGGAGGCGCATGCTATGATCCGGTTCATTTATTATTTTGGCACAAGATCACGAGGTTCACTATGGCTGGAAAAACCGATACCGCCGATGCATTCACCTCCTGGAAAGACGTCGCCTATTCCAACATGGTTCAGAACGAAGCCATTCTCCGACTGCTTATCCAAAAAGGGATCATCACCGCGGAGGAATTCGAAGAAGAATCACAGGAAGTCCACCGGATCATGCAGGAACAAATGGATCGAGAGGATCGCTAGCCTCTGCGTGCTGCTGCTCGTCCTGGCGGCCCCGGTTGCAGCCCAAAACGTCGAGATTGCCGACGGGATGCGCTTCTACAGGCTGGGAGGCTATGAACAAGCCTTCGGCATCTTTCAGGAGCTTGCTGCGGACGGCAACCCTGAAGCCCAGAACTATTTGGGGCAGATGTTTTTGAAGGGACAGGGGATTGAGCAGGATGACACCCAGGCCCTGTATTGGTTCCGTCAGGCCGCGGCCTGGGGCGACCCGGAGGCCCAGTATTATCTTGGATCAATGCATGCCCGGGGCCTGGGCGTGCAGAAGGATTATGTCAGTGCCTATATGTGGGCGGATGTTTCAGCCCGCCAGGGGGATGAGCAGGCGATCCTCATCCGCAATTATCTGATCGCGGCCTTGACCCCGGATCAGGTCCATTCGGCTGAAGCCAGGTCCCGGGCCTTTCAGGAGATGAGCACAGCGGATCGCCGTATCATGCTGCATCTGAAAAAGGATCAATAAGTCCAGAGCTCTTTACAGGACGCGTAAATCTGAGGGATTTATTGGACATCTTGTGATA
>CAZUMF010000477.1:0-3038 GCA_964621385.1 uncultured Desulfohalobiaceae bacterium | reverse complement strand
ATCCACGAATAGCCCTTGATGCAGACGGGTTCCTCCGGGATGTTCTCCTGAGTTCCAGATCTGCTCATCCCAATAAATATGCCCATCGGCCCATTGTTATCAGGAAGTCCAGGACCCTCCTGGGAGAAGTTGTAACTCAGCTCAGAGTGTATCCTGAACGGGACGATGACGATGTGATCGATCATGATCTCATCCTGCTCTGGGGAGAACCCCGGAGAGTCATTACCGGTTCGGACATCCTTGGTCGCCTTTTGCGGGGCATTGTGAAATTCGGCTGAACAGACCTGGACTCGTCACGAACAAGACTTCTCATGATTACCGTGGTCACCCTGGCCCTGTCCCTGGCCTTTGACCCACCAAAACAAGGAGTTATGAAACGACATGAGGAATCCCTTGTCTCGACTCAAATGGCAAGGCAGAAAGATACTCCTGTGAGCAGCACCATCTCAGCCGACAAACAACGACCTGCCCGAGGAACGGAGGACCTCGGCCGTGCCCTTTACGATTTCAGCCATGGCGGCTTCCGCCTTGGCCAGATAGGATCTGGGATCGTAGGCCTTCTTGTTGCCCACCTCTTGGTCTAGTTTAAGCACGCCGTCATAGTTTCTGAACATGTGATCGACGATAGGGCGGGTGAAGGCGTACTGGGTATCGGTGTCGATGTTCATCTTGACGACTCCGTACTCCAGTGTTTCTTGAATATCCCGCAGGGAGGAACCGGAGCCGCCATGGAAAACGAGGTCAAGACGGGCATCAAGGCCGAATGCCTTTTGCACAGCCTCCTGGCCGTCTCGCAGAATTGAGGGTTTCAGCTTGACCTTTCCCGGTTTGTAGACTCCGTGCACATTGCCGAAGGTCGCCGCCAGCAAGTAGCGTGCGCCCGAGACCATGTTCAATCGTCTGACGACCTCCAGCATGTCTTCGGTCGTGGTGTACAGCTTTTCCAAGGCAGCTCCCTCGGCGCTGACACCATCCTCTTCGCCCCCGACCACCCCGGCCTCGACTTCCAGGATCAACTGATTGTCGCGGCAGCGCTTAAGTAAAGGCACGGCGATGTCCAGGTTCTCCTGGAGAGGCAGGGCGCTGCCGTCAAACATGTGGCTGTTGAAAAGATTGGGCTTGCCGGCCGCCCGGCGCTGTTCGGTCTCTTCTATCAGCGGAATCATGAACTTCTCCAAGACCTTGGCTTGGCAGTGATCCGAGTGCAGGGCGACAAAGATGTCGTAGCGTCCGGCAACCCGGTGAACGTGCTCGGCAATGGTCACGGCCCCCAGGGCCATATCCTTGAGAGACGAACCAGAGGCAAAGGCACCACCACCGGTGGAGACCTGGATGATGCCGTCGCTTCGGCTCTCCTGAAGACCCTTGAGCACCCCATTGGCTGCCACGAGTGAAGACACGTTGACCGCTGGATAGGCATACTTCTGGTTTTTGGCTCTCTCCAGCATATTACAGTAAGTCTGATAATCGGCAACTGGCATGTTGTTTGCTCCTTGCACCAATTTCTGCAGCCACACTTCCGGCTTGTATGAAATCGGGTATGCTTATGGTTTCTTGGCCTTGAGTTGTTCGGCAACCAAGCGGCTGGCTTGTTTCACTGCTTCCGGGTCTCCCAGATAGTAGCTTCGCACGGCAGAGAGGTCATCATTCAGTTCATACACTAGTGGAATGCCTGTGGGTATGTTCAGCGAAACAATGTCCTGATCAGGGATGTTGTCCAAATATTTGACTAGAGCCCGGATACTGTTGCCGTGGGCTGCGATCAGCACTCTTTTTCCCCGGCTGGCTGCCGGGACAATGGTTTCGAACCAGTACGGAAGGAAACGTTTTACGGTGTCTTGCAAGGATTCGGTCAGGGGGAGCTCTTCCGGTTTGAGATCGACGTAGCGCGGATCGTTTCCTGGGTGGCGAGGATCATCTGAAGTCAGGGCTGGAGGGCGGACCTCGTAGCCCCGTCGCCACAACTTGACTTGTTCCAGACCGTATCGATCAGCCGTCTCCGCCTTGTTAAGGCCCTGAAGAGAACCGTAGTGCCGTTCATTCAGACGCCAGTTGCGGAAGACGGGTATCCACATGAGATCCATTTGTTCCAAAATAATCCAGAGCGTCTTGATGGCCCTGGACAGAACCGAGGTGTAGGCCAGATCAAAGGTATAGCCTTCAGCTTGCATTATCTTGGCGGCTTCATAGGCTTCGCGTGTTCCATGCTCTGTCAAGCCGACATCCGTCCAACCGGTGAAACGATTTTCCCTGTTCCAGGCGGACTCGCCGTGCCGTATCAGGACCAGTTTTTTCATGCCTTCTCCCTCTTTTCAATCCTTGGATGTCTCTCCTTCCTCGGTCTTCATGATCTCCAGAATCCCTTCGATCGGGATGCCGACCCAGCCCGGCCGATTGTTGAGTTCATAGCCGAGCTCATACATGGATTTTTCCAGAAGATAGGCGTCCCAGAGAATTTCCAGTTCGTCAGGATCCTGAGGAAGGAGAGGAGAATCCTGGCAGACCTGGAAATAGCCTTGCAAAAAACAGATGCTGACCCATTTGTACCAGTAGGCTCTCCAGGCCTGCATGTCTTGAACCTCCAATGGGGCACCACTTTCTTCCTGCTCAAACATAGAGGCGTAGGAAACGTAATGAAAGGATCGGATCATTCCGGCCACATCTCGTATCGCCGAGGTTTTTCCGCGCCGCTCACTCAGGGATCGCGCTGGTTCGCCCTCAAAGTCCATGATCATGAAATCCTTTCCGGTATACAGCACCTGTCCCAGATGGTAATCGCCGTGAGTTCTGATGCGCAGTGACTTCAGGCGGTGATCGCGAATGGGCCTGAAACGCTTGATGATGTTCTGCTCGAGATTCAAAATGCGCTGCAGGCCGGACTGGAATTTTTCAGGCACATCCGCGGTTCGCACCCGCAGGGACCGAAAGACCTGGGTCAACAGGCTGCGCATGGATTGATATTGGGATTGCTGGTAAAAGTTGGTAAACGGTTCCGGGGCAAAGGCCGGCTCAGTCGAATCCGAAGCCAGGGCCAGGTG
>CAZUMF010000476.1:0-3042 GCA_964621385.1 uncultured Desulfohalobiaceae bacterium | reverse complement strand
ACCGATCTCCTCCCCCAGCATTTCGAGATTCAAGGCCATATTCACTCCATGTGCGTTTTCTAGGTTCCACGTTCACGGTTCAGAAAAATTAAGAGAGTTCCGGGTGTCAAGCAACAATAACGTATCCAAAATTTTTATAAATTTTACTCACGGGAAAGAGCTCTGAATTGAAGAGTTCCATCCCTTGCGGCTTCAGCTGCTCATTTTTCAAAAAGTCAAGTTCGATCAATATAATAGTCGTGATACTCCTTCCTGATATCCTTCTTGGAAAACTTGCCCACACTGGTCTTGGGAATCTCCTGGACAAAGAGGACCTCATCCGGGAGCTGCCATTTCGCAAAACCGGAGCTGATGAAATCCAGGATGTTCTCCTGGGAGACCTCCGGCGCATCCGGCTGCAGGACCACCAGGGCCAGGGGCCTCTCTTCCCACTTGGGATGGGGGATGCCCACGACCGAGGCCTCCAGGACCTCGGGATGGGCCATGATGCTGTTCTCCAGATCGATGGAGGAGATCCATTCCCCCCCGCTCTTGATCACATCCTTGAACCTGTCGGTGACCTTGATGTACCCGTTTTCATCCACCACAGCGGCGTCGCCGCTCTTCCAGAACCCTTCCTCGGTGAAGCTCTCCTCGTTCCTTTGATCGTTGTAGTAGGAACTGGCGATCCAGGGCCCCCTGACCAGCAGCTCCCCGGCCGTGTTCCCGTCATGGGTCACCTCCTGACCCTGGGCGTCCACCACCTTCCAATCCAGGCCGGCCACTGGCAGCCCCTGCTTCTTCCTGAGCTCCCACCGGTCCTCCTCCGATAAGTGGGACAACCCCGGCTTCAGGGTATTGGTCGTGACCAGAGGCGAGGTCTCGGTCGCGCCGTAGGCGTGGATCACATCAGCCCCCAGGGCGGCGTATTCCTGCATCATGGCCTTGGGCGGCTCGGTGGCCCCGGAGAGCATCCTCAGGTTCTTGAACTTGGGCTTTTGCTCCAGGGAGTTGATGTAGTGCAGCATGGGCAGGAAAATCGCAGGGGCCCCGGCTGTCACCGTCACCTCTTCGGCGATGAGCAGATCGACCAGGAGATCGGTGGTCTCGGCCGTGTAACGCCCGGGAAAGACCAGTTTGGCCCCGACCATCGGGGCCATGAAAAACATGCCCCAGCCGTGGCAATGGAACATGGGCACGGTCTGCATCAGCACGTCGTCACAGGTCATCCGGGCGGCCCCGGTGATGGCCCAGGTATGCAGGTAGATGCTGCGGTGGGAATAGTAGACCCCTTTGGGCCTGCCGGTGGTGCCTGAGGTGTAGGCCCCGCTGTAGGCGGATTTCTCGTCGATCTGCGGCCAGGTCATTTCAGAGGAGCCCTTGGCCAGGAACTGCTCGTAGTTGTGCACCGGCGAGACCGCGGTCTCGACCTGTTTGTCGGGATCGTCGCTCAAGAGGATGAAACCCTTGATCCGGCCGAGCTCTCCCTTGATCTGCTCCACAAGCGGCCACATGGTGTCGCTGACGCAGAGCACGCCGGCCCCGGAATGCTCCAGGACATACCCCCTATCCTGACTGGAGATCCTGGGGTTGAGCTGCAACAGGACCGCCCCGATCCCGGACAGGGCGAAGTAGAGTTCGAAAAACCTGAAGGTGTTCCACTCCATGACCCCCACCCGGTCCCCGGGCTTGACCCCCAGGTCGATGAAGGCATTGGCCAGCTTTTTCACCCGCTGCATGACCCCGGCGTAGTCATAGCGGAACATGGTCCCGTCATCCAGGCGTGAGGCGACTTCCACCTCAGGGTAGGTCGTGGCTGCAAACTTCAAAAAAGTAATGGTGTTCAACTGAAAATCGTCACCAAAGGTGGAATCGAATCCTTTGACCAGTTCAGTAGCCATACGCGCCCTCCTTTTGGAATGCCTGCGGTTGAAAAAAAACTGACGAAAGCACCGCTAAGTTCAGAGCTTATTACTTATGCAAACATTTTGAAACCGCAGTCTATTTTCATACATGAGGATTTCAAAGTGTCGCAGTGACGAAGGAGATGGGTGAGTTTCCAGCCAAACACTATCTGGCCGCCATCCTCAGGGCCGAGTCCAGACGGATGGTTTCCCCGTTCAGGATCGGGTTTTCAATGATTTCAAAAGCGAGGGAGGCGAACTCCCCCGGCTTCCCCAGCCGTTTCGGGAAGGGCAGGGTCTCGATCAAAGCCTGCCTGGCCTTTTCCGGGAGGCCGGCCAGCATCGGGGTCTCAAACAATCCAGGCGCGATGGTCATGACCCGGATTCCCAGGTCGGCGAACTCCCTGGCGATGGGCAGGGTCATGCTCACCACCCCGCCTTTGGAGGCGCTGTAGGCGGCCTGACCGATCTGCCCCTCGAAGGCGGCCACCGAGGCGGTGTTGATGAACACCCCCCGTTCACCGTCCTGATTGGGCTGATTGGACTGCATGTGCCTGGCGGCCAGTCGGATGACGTTGAAGGTCCCTACCAGGTTGACCTGGACGACTTTGGCAAAGATCTCCAGCTGCATGGGCCCCTTTTTGCCCAGGACCTTGGCCGGGACCCCGATCCCGGCGCAATTGATCACGATGTCCAGGCCACCTGATGCCCGGATGGCCTCCTGAAGGCCCTGTTCACAGCTCTCCTCCCGGGTCACGTCCACCTCCTGGTAGAGGCAGCGGTCCCCGAGCTCCGCGGCCAGTTGCTGTCCCTGCTCCTTCTGCAGGTCGAAGAGACAGACCCTGGCCCCACTTTCCAAAAGCCTCCTGGCGCAGGCCTCTCCCAGACCGGACGCGCCACCGGTTACGACGGCCGAGGCCTCCTTGATCAGCATAGTTCTCCCTCCTTGTTTATCAACCGGAAATTGGCCCACCTCGTGCTTATGCTTCTGCCTTCAATGCAGGCCATGAGAGATCCTCTCCGGCAAGTGTTTCCTTGGGGCCAACCCCGGTATAACGTATCGGCATTGTTCACAACGTATCAAAAGCAGTGCACACTTCTTGTTTTTTTACATTGAACGTTCGATGTTGGACGTTCCCTTTCCTCATCTGTTCAGGAT
>CAZUMF010000475.1:0-3050 GCA_964621385.1 uncultured Desulfohalobiaceae bacterium | reverse complement strand
ATGACCGCCACAGCATTCTTGATCTCCAACATCTGTCTCATTCCTCCTGTTTCAGGGCCTTGCCGGCCTGTTCGCTGTTTTCGTAAATTTGCGGGGAAATATGCCTCTTTTTCAAGGCGTCGCCGAGCATGGTCCTGACAAAAACACTCGTGGTGTAGCGGGTCACCCCGCTGTAGTAGCGCTCGACCAGCCGCTTGACCATTTCCGAGTACTCTTCCAGAATGTCAGGATCAATGAAGAAATCGTCATAGTTGACGATGGTTTTGACCTTGCGTCCCAATGGTTTGAGGGTTTCGCTGACAATGGACTCTATCTCCCTGACCTGGGAGAGGGTTTTGACCGAGTAGCCTTCAAAGTTGACAAAAAAGATGTCCAGGTGGGGGTCGAAGCGGAAGCGGTCCCTGAGGGGCAGGGCAAAAAGTCTCTTCTTCAGGCCCATGGATTCAGACTGAAAGATTCGCTCATCCATGTTCGAAAGCGGCTCCCGGATGATCGGTTCAAAGTCCATCCGATCCAGGATGTCGTGCTGGAGATCCACCCCGGGCGCGATTTCGATGAGCTCCATGCCTTTTTCAGTCAGGGAGAAGACGCAGCGTTCGGTGATGTAGAGCACGGGCTGTCCGATTTGCACCGCATAGGGGCCGCTGAAGGTGGTGTGCTCGACCTGACCCAAGAATTTCTGGAATTTTCCCTCCTGCCCGATCTCCAGCCGTCCGTCCCTGATTCCCACATCCAGGCCCCCTGCGGTGAAAGTACCCACGAAGATGACCTTTTTAGCCTTCTGGCTGATGTTGATGAATCCGCCGGCCCCGGCCAGCTTCGGGCCGAATTTGCTGACATTTAAATTGCCCTGCCGATCGGCCTGGGCCAGACCGAGAAAAGCCAGATCGAGCCCCCCGCCGTCGTAAAAGTCGAACTGCTCCGGCTGGCTGATCAGGGCTTCCGTGTTGGTGGCAGCTCCGAAATTCAGACCACCGGCCGGAATTCCTCCGATCACACCGGGTTCGGCGGTCAGGGTCAGGTAATCCAGGATTTTTTCCTCGTTGGCGACATTGGCCACGCCTTCGGGCATGCCGATCCCCAGATTGACCACGCTGTTGGCCTCGAGTTCCATGGCGGCCCGTCTGGCGATTATTTTCCGCGGGCCCATCTCCATGGCGGGAATGGAGTGCATGGGGACCTTGATCTCGCTGCTGAAGGCGGGATTGTAATCCTCGGCAAAGGTCTGGCAATGGTTTGCAGGATTGCTGACCACCACGCAGTCCACCATGATCCCCGGGATCTTGACCTGCCGGGCCGGAAGGGTTCCCCGTTCGGCGATACGTTCCACCTGGACCAGGACGAAGCCTCCAGAGTTCTTGGCCGCCGTGGCCATGGCCAGGGACTCGAGGACCAGGGCTTCCTTCTCCATGGTGATGTTTCCGAAGGTGTCGGCCGTGGTTCCCCTGAGGATGGCCACGTTGACGGGGATGGTTTTGTAGGCCAGGTACTCCCGGCCGTCGAAGTGGATGAGCTCCACCAGGTCTGTCTGGGTCAGGTCGTTGATCTTTCCGCCTCCCTTCCGCGGATCCACAAAGGTGCCCAGACCCACCGTGGTGATGGTTCGCGGCTTACCTGCCCCGATATCCCGGTACATATGGGAGATCACGCCCTGGGGTAGATTGTAGGCCTCTATCTGGTTGGCGATGGCCAGTCTCTGGAGTGTGGGCACCAATCCCCAGTGACCGCCGATGACCCGTCTGACTAGACCCTGGTGGCCGAAATGATTCAATCCGCGCTTTTTACCATCCCCCTGTCCGGCGGCATAGAGCAGGGTCAGATCTCGGGGTGTGGCCTTGGACAGGAAGTTTTCTTCCAGAGCGATGGCCAGGTCCTCCGGAAAACCGATTCCCACAAAACCGCCGCTGGCCACAGTATCATTGTTCTGGATGACCTGGACCGCTTCTGCAGCGGTAACGATTTTTCCCTTTTTGGCCCTGGAAGGGGGGAGGTCAGTGAATAAAGGATGTGTTTCACTGGTTCGCGACATGTTCCGCCTCTTGGATCAATAGGTCAGGACCATCCCTCCGTCAAAGAGGAGGTCGCTGCCCATCAGCTGTTTTGCGTGTTTGCTGACCCCGAATATGAAGAGGTTGGCCGCTTCCACAGGGGTCATCATTTCTTTGACTCTGGAATGTCCGAGCATGACCTTGGTGACCACCTCTTCCCGGCTGATTCCCCGTTGTTCGGCCTGGGCCGGAATCTGATTCAAGGCCAGGGGGGTTTTGACATAGCCGGTGCTCAGAGTAAAAGAACGGATTTTTCCTTCACCCTCGGCGGCAATGGATTGGCTGAGCCCGCGGAGTCCAAATTTGGTGATGTTGTAGACCGCTTTGTTTTTGGTGGTGATATGGGCGTGGGCCGAAGCCATGTTCCCCACGGCGCCCCCGCCGTCCTGGCTTTTTTTCATCAGGGGGATGGTCAGCTTGGAAAGGTAGAATGGGGCCCGGAGCATGATAGCCTGCATACGATCGTATTGCTCCATGGGGAAATTATCGATGGAATCGATGTGCTGGATTCCGGCAATGTTGAACAGAACTTTGACCGTGCCCAGCTTGGCCGCTTCTTGAACAGCGTTTTCTATATCCGTATCCCTGGTCAGATCCGTTTGCAGAAAGACCATCTGCCCCCCGAGGTCGCGGGCTATTTTCTGGGTCTTTTTCCCCTCCTGTTCATTGATATCCAGACCAAGAACCATTAGATTGTTGGCTGCGGCAGCGACCGCTGTGGCCCGGCCGATTCCTGTCCCGGCCCCGGTGACGATGCACACGTTTTCCGGAGTGAACCAGGGATCGTCCAGAAAGAGGATGTCCTGATTCAGTATTTGCGGTTCATTGAGATCCATGATTTCCTCCTATCCCAGAAGTTGGCATAAATTGCTGTTTGCATCTGACTTCAAGGAAGCCTTTGAGAAATCGTGCAGGATAGAAGCTTCATTTTGGGCCAACTTCCGGGATCTTCCTGTCAAAATAAATGAAAATGCACCATTATTGAAAAGGCGGTAGGAAGCT
>CAZUMF010000474.1:0-3055 GCA_964621385.1 uncultured Desulfohalobiaceae bacterium | reverse complement strand
TGGTAATTGTCATGTAGATTTATGCAAAATTGATGATAAGATTCTTTTTAATTCATTGGCTTCTTGCATTAATTGATAATTTTTTTCTGAATTGTCCAAAGTATTTGTTTCATGAATCAATCGGAGCCAGTAAGCGGATTCTTTTGCTTCTTTTCGGCTAATTCTGACCCTCAGGAGAAAATCTTTTTTACTCAAAGCTTCGTTTGCTTCTATATAATTTGCTCCAACAGAGCCCGATGCTTTGATCACCTGTTTCCCATCTTCATAATTTCCAGCAGTGTTTGGAAGTGTCTTTACAAATAACCTTACTGCTTTCGCAAATTGAAAGCATCTCTCCTCTAAATCAAAAACAGTTTTGGTATTACCCTCCATTGGGTATTCTCCCGATTTCAATATTTCTTCGTTTGGTATTTGAGTTTTGTAAGTTTGAGATTTATTTGTTATTTGTTATTTGGGATTTGGGATTTACCCTGCGTTTCCGTGCGTACCCGGGTTTGAATACAAAGCAAAAGATCACATTTCAGTATTTTTTATCTTTTCCAGTAAAAACGCAGGGTTGATCGGTGTTTCCGTGACTCTCACCCCCACGGCATTGTACACCGCATTGGCGATGGCCGCGGCCGTGGGGACCGTCACCGGCTCCCCCAAACCTTTGGCCCCGGTGATGTTGGCCTCCTGATCAGGAAGGTCGACGGCCACAGGCGTTATCTCCAGGGGACTGTCGAGCATGGTCGGGAGCTTGTAGTCATGCCAGTTGCGGTTACAGAGCTTGCCGGTCCCCCTGGCGTCCAGGACCCTGAATTCGGTCATGCCCAGTCCCACTCCCATGGTCACGCCCCCGATGACCTGGCTGTCGAAGGTCAGTCGGTCCATAACCCGGCCGCTTTCATGAGCCGCCACGAACCGCAGGACTCTGACCTCACCGGTCAGAGTGTCCACCTCCACTTCGCAAAACTGGGCTCCAAACGGAGTGACGGCCTTGTTTTCAGGGTTGGGCGGTTTGTGGCCAATACCGACGATGACCCGCTGCTCCTTCAGCCCCGCCAGGTCAACGACCTTGATCCGTTTTTCACGGGAGCCCTGAACCTGGATCGAATCGCCTTTCAAGGTAAGCTCATTAAGGGGTTGCTGAAGCGCCTCCGCGGCCATGGACAAAAGCTGGCGCTTGACGTGAAGGGCCGCTTCCCGGACCGCCGGACCCTCTGTGGGCACGGTCTTGCTGCCGCCGCTGGGCGAGGCGTACTGGGTCGTGCCGGTATCGGCGTGTTCGATCTGTACGGCATCAGGCTCCACCTGCAGCTCCTCGGCCACGATAAGGGCCATAATCGTCTTGGTCCCGGTTCCGATGTCACTGGCCCCCATGTTCAGATTGACGCTGCCGTCCTCAAAGAGCTTGACCAGGACAGTGGAAGGCGGCCAGCCGCCGCCCACGAACCAGTTGCAGGCCGCTAGGCCCACCCCGGAGCGAATGCGGTTTTTCTGGTCCTGTTGCGCGGTCCGCTGCCTGGCCTCTTTCCAGCCAAAGGCCTCGGCCCCCCTGGACAGGCACTCCTTCAGCCCGTTCGTGGTGTAGGCCGGGTTGCCCTCCCGGCCCTGCGAGCTCGAGGCGAAGTTCTTCAAGCGCAGCTCGATGGGATCCAGGTTCAGCTTTTCGGCCAGGGCGTCCATGGCCTGTTCCACCGCCCAGGAGCCCTGGGGATATCCCGGAGCCCGAAAGGGACGGGCCTGGCCGGCGTTGATAAAGACATCGGTCAAGGAGGTCCGACAATTGGGGCAGAGGTACATATCCTTGGCCAGCCAATCCAGAAGAGAGGTGCCGCCTGCGGAATAGGCCCCGCTGGCCCCCAGGCCCGTAAATTCGATGGCTGTCAGGCGGCCCTCCCGGGTGGCGCCGACTTTGAGGGTCATGGTCGAGGCCGGCCGGTTGCCCATGGCCAGAAAGGTCTGTTCGCGACTGTGAAACAGTTTGACCGGCCTGGCTGTCTTGCGGGCCAGGATGGAGGCGATGATCGAGTATTTGCTGGTTTCCAGCTTGGATCCAAAGCCCCCTCCCAGATAATGCCCGCTGACCCGGACCTTGGATTTTGGCAGGTTCAAAACTTCGGCCACAGTGTCCTGAACCGCATAGACCCCCTGGGTCGACTCCCAGATGCTCAGCCTGTCCCCGTCCCAGGAGGCGACGCAGCCATGCAGCTCTATCGGGGTGTGCAGCAGGGTCCTGGTCCGGTAGGACTCCGTAAGGACGACATCGGCCCGGGCAAATCCCTGCTCCACGTTTCCGCGTTCATACTCCTGCACCGGCTTGACCAGGTTTCCGTCCGGGTGGACCTTGACCGCCTCGTTGTCCAGGGCCCGGCGTTCATCCGAAACCGAGGGCAGGACTTCATACTCGACCTCGATTCGCCGCAAGGCGTCGGCGGCCTCGTCCGGGGAGGAAGCAGCCGCAGCGGCCACGATTTCGCCTTCATAGCGGCTGCGGGAAACGAACAGAGGGCCTTTAAAGTTGTCGGCATAGGGCCATTGTATGCCGGCTTCCGGACTGTTGCCGGTCAGTACGGCTTTGCAGCCGGGGACCTTTTCGGCCCGGCCGGTATCGATCCGTCTGACCCTGGCGTTGGCGTGCGGGCAGTGCAGGACAGCGGCATAGAGCATGCCGGGCAGGACGACATCCGACGGATAGACCGCGCTGCCGCTGACCCGTTCGTAACCGTCCACCCGCGGTTTCCTGCTGCCGACGACCTCGGTCTCTTC
This sequence comes from uncultured Desulfohalobiaceae bacterium, assembly GCA_964621385.1. GTDB lineage: Bacteria > Desulfobacterota > Desulfovibrionia > Desulfovibrionales > Desulfothermaceae > JAABTT01. The sequence continues at coordinate 304 of CAZUMF010000474.1, read as the reverse complement.
CCAGGCTACGCCGGCCTCTTTTGCCTCTGCCAGTCCCTTATAGGCCTGTTCCTTTTGCAGCAGTGTGGTCTCGGAATAGACATTTGCCATGGTAAACCCCAATTTTCTGTTAAATTCGAAGTTCGAATTTATTCATTCATTTCTTTTCCTGGCCGCCTTTTTGACGGCCTTCTCAATATGGACATAGGCTCCGCAGCGGCAGAGATTCCCGCTCATGCTCAGGCGACGGGTCTCAGCGTCAGGATCTTCGACCTTCCTGAGCAGCCCTTCGGCCGCCACCACCTGACCCGGGGTGCAGTAGCCG
>CAZUMF010000473.1:0-3056 GCA_964621385.1 uncultured Desulfohalobiaceae bacterium | reverse complement strand
CCTTCTCCTGCTGGAATACAGCCTTGAATGAATTGAGCTATCGCCCTTACTACAGGTGAAGCAGTTGTTCCATTGGATGAGAAAAGATGGAGGCCATCATGATATGTGACCAGCCTGAATCAGTGCGGGACAACTCCTAAACAAGTGCGGTTTGTGCGGCGGCGAGGCACCGCGGCAACCGGAAATCACTGCAGAGGGGAATTGCGAATTCTGCGGCCGCAAGGCCGTCTTGAAGCAGTGATGGCGATTCGGCGTCCGGCAGACCGGACGCCGAATCCTGATGATTTCAATCTGGAACCAGGCCAGACAACTGGAGCAGGACCTGGCGGCTCGGATCAGGGAGCAGACCATCATGTGAGTTCTGCTCAGCTTTGAAGCATTTAAGAACACGCAATGACACCACCTCTCCCTTGCCTTTCATGTCCGGGAACGGTAAGCTCAAAACAACCAATGAAGCACAAGGGAGGTTGATTATGTCGTCGGGCTGTGTATGCGCCAATCTCATGGCGGCGAGATGGAGCTTTGCCAGGAATGCAACGGCAATCTCTGATCTGCGGTTGCACGCAAGAGATTTTCGACGCCATGATCCGGGACTACCCCAATATCGGGCTGGAAGTAATCAAACGCTTGAGCGAACAGGTGTCCTCCCTGACCTCACGCGTGGGCAGCCTGAGCCTGGGCAGTCTGGAAGAGCGACTCTACAGCGTTTTGAGCTCTGTAGCCAGGGAACACGGCCGGGAATCCCCGAGGGATATGTGATTCAATTTCCTCTGAGCCATGAGGATCTGGGCGCAAAATATTGTCCGGTTCGACTGGGAACCTGCTTTTAGAACAACCATCGCGGTCCAGTGATGACCGCTGCGGCTGGTTCCTCAACGATGTATCGTAGACCTTTCCAAGACAAGCTGGATCAGGACAGGCTGGATTATCAGGCTGGCAGCAATGGCCACAAAGGCCAGGCATTGAAATTCTCCCTGGTAGGGGAAGGTATCAGGAAGGGTCAGGATCAGGGCAGCTGAGACCGGCCCCCGCAAGCCGCTGAGCAGGAGGATGTTCTGCCAGGCCAGGCTGAGCCTGATCCTGAAAAGCCTGAGAAGGGCGAATCCCCCATAAACGACGATCGTTCGGGACAAAAAAAGCAGAAGAACCGCTGCAGTGAGATCCCAGATGGTGACCACAAAGTCGTGCCTGCCCACGGCGACCCCGAGCATGAAAAAGAGAAACCCGGTCAAAGTTTTGGAGATGTAGTCCCAAAAAGCCCTCATGATCAGAACCTTGTCCTGGATTTCTTCGTCCGCTGTTTCTTTCTGCCAGGATCTGGCGTAGGTCAGAGCGGCCATGAGCACGCAAATAACCCAGGAGATCCCCAGGATCTCTTCGGCGATTATATAACTCCCATAGGCCAGGATCAGGGACATGCTGGTTGTGAAGAAGACGTGATGCTCATGCCAGACCCGGAGAAGCCAGGCTCCGAGCCAGCCCATGAGCAATCCTGCGGGCAGGGCCGCCAGCACAGCCCACAAGAACTTACCAAGGGTACTGAAAAGGTCCAAGGCTGCCCCTTCCAGAGCAACCCCCGTCATGACCGAAAAGACCACTACGGTGGTGCCATCATTGAAGAGGGATTCTCCCTCGATGATCAGATTGAGTTTCTCCGGCAAGCGAAAACGCTGAAAGATGGATGTCACTGCCGCAGGGTCTGTGGCCCCGACCGCCGTCCCCAGGACAAGACCGTTCACAGAGGAGATTCCCAGAATCCAGGATATGGACCACCCAAAAAGCAATGCCGTGAGCATGACCCCTGGAAGCGCCAGATAGGCTATTGCATAGGCGTCCTTTTTGAGCACTGCCGGACGGATGTTGCGTCCACTGGCAAAAATCAACAAGGGAAGAATCCCGACCAGGATGGTGCCCGGGGTGAACAGGCCATAGGTGTCGAGATGGAAAGCGGTGTATTTTGAAGCCAAACCAACGCCCAGGCCAATCATGAGAATCCAGGCCTCTGCCGGCAGCCGGGAGCGCCTGCTGTAATGGGCCACCCCGGTTAACAACACCAGCAGGATGCACCCAAAAGCGATCAAATGGGTAATATTTTGAAGTTGATCGTGCATCAACTTACACAGTTTTCGTTAGCTTGTATCGGTGGTAGTGCCGGCAGAAGGCTTCATCCCCCCGGACGTAAGCCTCATGGCTCTTCAAAATGATCTCAAAGGCTTCAGAGCATGAGGACACGCAATAGACCAGCTCCAGGTCCTGGAAATCGATGTAGCTCCCTTCCAGAAGGGAATCGTGAATCCATTTGAGCAGTCCATGCCAGGGGTCTCCAAGCAGAATGATCGGCTTGGAGTGGATGTGTCTGACTTGAGCCAATTGCCAGGTATAGAACAATTCCAGCACCGTCCCGATGCCCCCTGGAGCTACGACAAAGGCATTGGAAAGTACAATGAAATGGTCCAGGCGATCGGAAAAATGATCGAACTCTGCCTTGATGTCCAAATGGGCGGCATCTGTCTGTTCCATCGGCAACCAGATATTGAGACCGATTGAGTGCTGGCGGCCATTCTGTCTGGCCTGATTATACCCGCTGCTGGCGGCATCCATAAGGCCAGGCCCCCCTCCTGTGACTAGATCCATTCCAGCACCAGCGATCATCCCGGCCAGGTTATGCACCAGGGTATAGGCTGCATCATTGGGTTTGGTCCTGGCCGATCCGAATATGGCGACGCGAAAATGGTCTTCATTGAACTCCTGTTCAAAGATGGACATGGACCTGCTCCTGATCATGAGTCTTTGTTCAATAATGAGAGCATTCTCTAGGCCTTAAGAAAAAGTTTTTGGATTTATGCCAGATAACCAACTCTTATTCCTTGTCTTAACAATCGAAAATCCCTCCGGGGCGTAGGCCCCTACGGGCCGGAGGCCAAAATCCAAACTCCAAAATTCTATCTCATGGACTTATCTGCTCGGTCCCGGAAGCGAGGGCAGGAGATTCTTGACGGCCTCCGGACCCCAGGTTCCGGCTTCGTACTGGTGCAGCCGCTTGCCCTGGTCCGGGC
>CAZUMF010000472.1:0-3064 GCA_964621385.1 uncultured Desulfohalobiaceae bacterium | reverse complement strand
TGATCTCCTCTTTTTCCCCTCAGGATGCAAACCACCAGCGTTCAGTATTACGCATCCCGTCGGCTTCCTTATGGCCTGAAATCGGACCATGCTGAATTGTATCCTGGGCGGCTTCGACGTTCTTGGGAAACATGGGAATGACAACACCGCCCTGGAGATTGACGATGCGCTGCATTTCAGCATACATGGCCGCCCGTTTCTCCGTGTTCAGTTCGGCCCTGGCCTCCTTGAGGAGGCGGTTGAACCGCTCATGCTCCCAGTGGGTATCGTTCCAGGGGGCTCCGGAAGCATAGGCCACTGAAAACATCATGTCCTCGGTAGGTCGACCGCTCCAGTAACACATGCACCACTCTTTTTTTATCCACACATTGCTCCAGTAACCGTCATTCGGTTCTCGGATGACCTTGATGTTGATGCCTGCCTTTTTCGCGTGTTCCTTGAAGAGAACAGCAGCGTCCACCGACCCCAGGAAGGCAGCATCCGCAGCGCTTAATTTGAAAGTGTGATCCAAGGCCCCGCCTTTTTTCATGTAAAACCTGGCCTTGTCAGGATCATACTCCCTCTGGGGGAGATTCTCGTTAAAAAATCGATTCACCGGAGATATAGGGTGGTCATTGCCCAACTGGCCAAAACCCAGCAAGATCTTATCGAGCAGTTCCCGGCGATCGAGAGCATACTTCAGGCCCAAACGGACGTTGTTGTCGTTGTATGGTTTTCTGTCCACAAGCATGGGCATGCTGAAATGGGTCGTGCCGGTAACCTCCATAATTTCGATTCCAGGCATGCGATTGAGCAAATGAACGGTTTTCAACTCACAACGATCCATGAAATCGAGCTGCCCGGTTTTCAAGGCGTTGGTCCTGGCGTTGACGTCATTAATGCTCAAGGTTTCCACCTCGTCAAAATGAGCACGCCCCTCTTTCCAATAATTCGGGTTCCGCTTGGTATAGGCGCGTACACCGGGTTCCCAGCTCTGCATGACATAACCGCCGGTGCCCATGCCCTCTTCCCACTGATCACCCTTGGTCCCTGCCGGGACAATGCTCAGGTGGTAGTCGCTTACAATAAAGGGGAAATCGGCATTGCCGCTCTCCAGCTCAAAAATGACAATGTCATTGCCATCGGTTCTGATATCCGCGATGGGTTTGACAAGAGGCTTGGCAGCCGACTTGGATTTTTCGCCACGGTGATGGTTGATGGAATAGGCCACATCCTGGGCATCCAAGGTCTTGCCATTGTGGAACTCGACGCCCTTTCTGATCTTAAACGTCCAGACCCTGGCATCGGAAGATGCCTCCCAGCTCTCGGCCAATTCCGGTATGGGATTGAAGTTGTGATCGATCTCCACCAGATTGTTTCTGACCTGAAAATTGATGTTTTGGTTCCAGTTCGAGGTCAAGGTTCCCGGGTCGAGCGAATCCGTGGTCGATCCGCCTGTCAGTGCCTGAGTGAAAAGCCCCCCCTTCTTAGGTGTCGCAGCCCCGGCCTTGCCTTGAAGCAGACTTGGAGAGATCATGGCGGCCAGACCCAGGGCCGAAACTCGGTTCATAAACTGCCGACGATTGATTTGGCCGCCTCGATACCGCTCCTCCAGTTTTTTGAGCTCAAACATGTGGACCTCCTTTGTTCTTTGTGTTCAAAAGGGATTATTCAAACACACCATTTCCTGATACACCAACTACATGGATACGTGTAATGAATCTGAAAAGGTTGCCCGGATCTTCGCGTCAACATCTGGGGAGAAAGCAGCCGGATTATCCCCGGACAAGATATTCCATACTCTTTGCAGCGCTCTTGTCTGGGTGTCATATTTGCCTGTATCCCACCATTTTTGCCATGATTGCCGGCTTGCGATGTGTGGATAATACATTGCCGTTCGCATATGTTTCAGGGTATGTTGAGAGTCAATGTATGATCCTCCTGAACCAATTGTTTTGATCAGGTCTAAGGCCAGTTCGTCCTTGTCCAATGAAATGCCTCGATAGACACGCTTGATCATTTCTCCGATCTCACTATCAATAATGAGCTGCGGGTAGCTGAAGACCATCAAGGCATCAATCAGGCCGGCCAGCATGACCATATTCAAGCCGCCAAGCATGGCTGCCGTGGGAGACATCCCTTTCTCGAAACCTGCCTGGGCATCAGACAGTTTTGCATTTGTCGCCCCTGCATATCCCCCGGAAGGCACCCCGTAAAAACGTGCCAATTGAGCACAACCGATTTGCAGAATCCCGCTTTCAATGCCACCGGAGGAAAATGCTCCATTGCGCATATCCGAAGTTGCGGGCAAGGAATAATAGAGAATAGGAGTGGCCTCTTTGACCATTTGAATCAGGAGATTATTGGCCAGAAATTCCGCATTGGCCAGGACCAAGGTTCCCGCCAATGTAAGGGGAGCCGTCAAGCCGCTGTTCGGGACAACCGCAGCCATGGAGGGAAGACCTCTGCGCACAGTCTCGAGGATCATCGAAGTTGACTCCTTGTCGAGGGTCAACGGTGAAATCGAGGCCGTATGGCCAAAATAAAAGAAAGGTCTTTTCTGAAAGGCTTCTGTGCCTCCGGCAATGTATTCTCCCAACAGAATGATATCCTTAAAATCCTGGATTGAATTGACTCCGCATCTGATAGGCTTTAAGCATTTTTTTGCTGCAATGTAGAGGCTGTTGAGTGAATAATGGTCTTCTGGAACATCGCTGAGCAAGGTAGAAACAAAAAAAAGATCGATTCCAGGCAGCATGTTGACGAGATGCGCTATTTTTGAAAGGTCCTCGGAGGTGGCACGACGTCTCTCACCATTCTCAATATCCAAAACATCCGGGGCAATACCTGTTGTCGCTATCGCCGGGCTGTCATCTGGAAGAGTGAGGTCATATCGAGGCTCGCGCCCGTAGAATCGAAATGTGGACGGAAACGTTTGACGCCATTGTTCGACCAGATCCTGGGGGAAACAGATGTTTCCGCTTTGCGTATTCACCCGGCATCCATGATGACAAAAAATGTCTCTCGCGGTCTCGTTCAGGACTCGAATGCCCACGTCCTGCAAGACACTCAAGGATGCTTCATG
>CAZUMF010000471.1:0-3067 GCA_964621385.1 uncultured Desulfohalobiaceae bacterium | reverse complement strand
AGATGATTCACATGGCGCAGTCATTGGTGGGAAAGGTCTTGTCCAGCTGGGACATCATCCCACCAATGGCCGTGGATTCTTCAGCAAGATAGACGTAATAGCCGGTTTCGGCCAGATCCAGAGCCGACTGCATCCCGGTGATGCCGCCGCCGACTACGAGGACGGCGCCCTTGGTGCTCTTTGCAGTGTCTGCATTCATGCTGTCGCTCCATATATTTGCAGAGGTTCGCCGCTGATTCGCTGCTTGTTTGACAAGGCCCCGGCGTGAATTCGGGACATTGAAGCTCTGCGCAGCGGCGACCGTCTGCAAATATATATATTTTTGGGGTTAAATATCAATAATTTTATGTCAGCCCTGCCATCGGCAGGGCTCGTATGAAACTTCAGACGAATGGAGTCAGAGTTCCAAGCATTGATCAACGCTCGTCATTGCGAGCGAAGCGAAGCAATCTTTCAAAAGAGCTTCTTGTCAGGGATTGCTTCGGCGAAGACGCCTCGCAATGACGGGTTATGGCGACAGTCTGCCGTTAAAACGTAGTTTCTTCGCGGATCAAAATAGCTGGTCCGCCCAGCCAGTGGCCGCGCTGACACCTGAAACCCGACACCTGAAAACTGCTCTCTCTGCTCTTCACTTCCGACCACCGACCACCGACCACCGACCTCCGATTTCCGTCCTCTGTCCTCACGCATTCAATCCCCGGGCCAGGTAGGAATACAGATCCGTGATCTCCAGTTCCAGTTCCGTGGTCTGCAGGCCGCAGTTCAGGTGAATCTCGCATTTGGGGCAGGCCGTGATCAGGGTCTGCGCCCCGGCATCCACGGCTTCAGTGAGCCTCTCGATTTGCATGCCTTTGGAAAAACTTGAGCATTCCATCCAGCAGGAGGTCCCGCAGCAGAGGGCGTTTTCCCGGTTGCGCTGCATCTCGCGCAGTTCATGTCCCGGAACAAGCTTGATGAGTTCCCGGGGCTGTTCATAGATGCCGGAAAAGCGGCCGAGCCGGCACGGGTCGTGGAAGGTCACCGCGGCCTGCCCCGGCGGCTGCCGGTCAAGATCGGTTTTTGGGAGCTCTTCGGCCAGGAAGTCGGCCATATACCTTACTTCAAAGGGAAGTTCGCCGAAGTACTGCGGATAATAAGTCTTGAAGGTGTGATAGCCTTCCGGGCAGGTGAACAGGACTCGTTTGGCGCCGGATTGTTTGATGCATTCGATATTCCGGGCCGCCAGTTCCTGAAAGACTTCCGTGTTACCGCTCCAGAACGCGTCGTGTCCGCAGCAGCGCTCGTCATTGCTGATCACCGGTTCGATGCCCAGCCGGTTGAGCAGGGCCAGGGCGCTTCTGGCCGTATCCAGAACGCTGAGCCCCAAATACCGAAACACCACATCCTGGTAAGGCAGGCAGCCCACGAAATACAAGGTATCGCCCGTTTCCTGAAATCGGCCGGCTGTTTCGGCCCAGGCGGTGCGGTTTTGCTGGATATCCCGGGTCTGGATGGCGTTCAGGGTCTGCAGGGACCCATGATGACTGAGTTTTGGCAGATTGTTGATTTTTCTTGCTTCTTCGCGGTAATTCCGTAAATATTCATGAAAGGAAATGCCCACAGGACAGCGATCGCTGCATCGGCCGCAGCTCAGGCAGGCCCACAGATCATGGCCGTGCAGAAAGTTTTCGTCTCCTTCCACCAGGGTTCGTTTGATGATCTGACGCGGCGAAAAACTTTCCAGTTCGCTGCTGACCGGGCAGCTTCCGGTACACACGCCGCATTCCATACAATAGTTGATCTGGGCTTGAGAGAGGTGCATGCTCGATTCCGTTGGAAAATTTGAAGGATGATCCAGATATTTCAGGTGCAAACCACGCCCAAGACATAATTGCTTCGCTTGTATCTTGTCAAGAATGAAATGATCCATTACAGAAATGGGGACGGAGCGTGTATGCAGACACAACAGGGAGCGAACAGGGCACCGGTCCAAGGCATTGTCTTTGATTTTGACGGGACACTGGCCGAGCTGCATCTTGATTTCCAGGTCATGAAGCAGAAAGTGGCCGGACTGGCCAATGCCTTTTTTGACACACCGGTTTCTCCAAACAGCGATCCGGCCTTGGAATGGATTGAGGCCTTGAGTGCGGAGCTGGCAGCCATTGATCCGGATGCGGTTGTGGAGTTCCAGTCCAGGTGCCGTTTGATGATCACGGACATGGAAATCAAGGCGGCCCGGCGGGGGAAACTCTTTCCCGCTGTTCTGGAGGCCTTGCAGACCTTGAGGGACCGGAAGATCAAGCTCGGGGTGATCACCAGAAATTGTACGGCCGCGGTGAACATCGTTTTTCCGGAAATCAGCCAACGGGTGGACGTGTTCCTGGCCAGGGAGGATGCCCCCCGGGTGAAGCCGCATCCGGACCATCTCTTGCGGGCGGTCAAGGCCCTGGGTCTTCATCCCGAGGTCTGCCTGATGGTCGGAGACCACCGCATCGATATCCAGACGGCCAGGCAGGCGGGTGTTCGCTGCGCTGCCGTCTGCACCGGGCATATGTCTGAAGCCGATCTTCGCAAGGAACATCCGGATTTTTTGGCGGATAATGTCCGGATCCTGCTGCAGGATCTTCTGGACAGGGAGTTGTTGTGGAACGGGAAATGAATATCGCCATCGTGGGCAACAGCAGTTTTTCCAGGGAAGTGCAGGAAAAAATCCTGACCTATTTTTTTGATCATGAAGATCTCCAGGCCCGGGTCGTGGCTATTGCCGACCCGAATTTCAGCGGTCCCATCAGGCATAAGGCCGGCGAAATGGGCATCTACATGCTCAAAGATTATGAGGAGCTTTATGATCTGGACTTTGAGCTGGATCTGATCATTGTTCTCAGGCAGAATGAACAGGTATTCCAAGAGATTCTCAAGAATAAATCTCCAAAGACCCGAATTTTATCCTACCAGGGATTTAAACTGTTCTGGGATGCCATCAGTTTCGAAGCGGCCGGCCTCAGGGAAAAGAATCAGGAAATACAGGCGATACTCAACGGGATTCGCTGCTATATCCTGGTGATCACTCCGGAGAGGACCATTGTGG
>CAZUMF010000470.1:0-3091 GCA_964621385.1 uncultured Desulfohalobiaceae bacterium | reverse complement strand
TCTGACAGCCACAAGGCACCCTTGCGCATAGCTTTTCCAACGCATGTCCTTCGCTGCTATTTTCCAGACCTGTTCGATCCGTCCGTTCTTGGATCCAGATACTCGTAATCGAGAATCCAAGTCTATTATTGGCGGAAAAAATTTGAGGCGGTTGATTTTGTCTTGCAAAAAGATTGGAAAGAGCTCTGAAATTACATCCCCAGCTTCCTTTTGCGGAAGGCTTTATAGTCCTTCGATGACCCTGGCCAGGCGGTTGTTGACCACCGTCAGGACAAAAACATCGTCGCTCCAGCCCAGACCGGGGATGAAATCGGGTATGGCATCCGCCGGAAAAACAACATAAGCGATCGCCCCGGCAATGATGGCCCAGGTGGCGGAGCCGAGCGAGAAGTCCCTGTCGCTGATCATCTGAAACAACAGCCGGAACTTGCCAAGCCAGTTTTTATCCGAGTGCTTCTCTGAAAACCTGTCGGCTTACTCTTCATCGAAATCCTCCGCCATATCTTCGGCAAGTTCCAAGGCTCTGCGTTTTTTTCTCCTCAGTCATGATCATGAATTTCCGACCTTCGTCGGCTATTTTTGTTTCCAGACAGGACTCACCAGGCCTGCTCGCCCCACCTGTTCAGATGGACCCTATCTTTGGAGAAGCGCTCTTTGGAGGAGACCTGCTGTGCGGGCCAGCCCAAAACCGCGAGGCCCAGGGGCATGATCTGCTCCGGAAGGCTGCAGATTGCCTTGCAGCGTTCGACCCGCTCCTCAACAGGATAGATCCCGGTCCATACCGCCCCCAGCCCGCTGGCGTGTGCAGCCAGGAGCAGATTCTGCATGGCGGCCGAGCAGTCCTGAGTCCAGAAACCGGGAAATTTTTCCTGGGTCAGATCGGCGCAGACAAGGATTCCAAGGGGAGCCCTGCCAATCATGCCGACATAGGGATGCACATCCTTGATCCGGTCCTTGATGTCCGAATCCCTGATCAGGACAAAATGCCAGGGCCGGGCGTCACCGGTGCTCGGGGCCATCATGGCCGCAGCCAGCAGCTTCTGAGTCAAATCGTCGGGGATGTCCCGGTCCTGGTATTTACGAATGCTTCTTCTGGTGTGAATGGCTTCGAAGAGATCCATAGACAAAATTCTTGTGTTTTGAAGTGAATACAGACTTCGTAACGTCGTTGCAGTCTTGACATGAAAGTGTCATACATAATTGTTGTGACAACGATAGCCGAACCCCATCCAATGTCAAGGAAGCCGAGATGGCTTTCGAAACCAAGAATCTGAGACTCACCGGCCTCTCAGATCCCGGACCCCAGGTTTTGGATAGTGAGTTTCCGTCCAAACACTATTTGACCTCCAGGGGAATCAGGAGCATACTGGTCAACCTCAGTCAATGCCGGACAATTCACGGAAACGGCAGCCCACTGTGAATCTCTCTTCAAGGAGCAGCTGATGACCCCTCATCCTTTGCAGCATTTATACAGTGATACCGCTCAAAAGGTCCAACCCTCGACCATCCGTGACCTGTGCGCCTTGGTGGCCAGGCCGGAAATCCGCTCCCTGGCCGGGGGCTGGCCCGACCCGGAAGTCTTTCCCGGGGTCGAACTGGGCGCGATTTTCGAAAACCTGATGCGCGAACGGCGCCGGGAGATGTTTCAGTACGGTTCCACCGAAGGGGTTCTGGAACTGCGGCAGCTGATCGCGGCCCAACTCATGGATACGCCCGAGGTCCTCGACACGGACAGCCTGCTCATGACCCAGGGCTCGGCCCAGGGCATGAGTCTGGCCTGCCAGGTGTTCCTCAATCCGGGCGACATCGTCCTGGTGGGGCTGCCTTCCTATTTCGGGGGGACCGGGGCGGTGGCCTCCCGGGGCGGGATCTGCCTCGGTGTGCCCGTGGACGAGCAGGGCCTGAACACCGAAGCCCTGGCCCACAGCTTAGACGGACTGAAGGCCGAGGGGCGCAGGGTCAAAGGGGTGTACACCGTTCCCAATTTTCAGAATCCAGCCGGGGATACCCTGAGCCTGGAGCGGCGGCAGCACCTGCTCGAACTGGCCGCAGCGAACGATCTGATCATCTTCGAGGACGATCCGTACCGGGATCTCCGCTTTGAGGGCGACGCCCTGCCCTCCCTGCTCGCCCTGGATCGCGAGGGGCGAGTGGTACACCTACGTTCCATGTCCAAGATCTTCTCCCCGGGCATGCGCCTGGGCTGGGCCGCCGGAGATCCCGGGGTCATCCGGAAGATGACCGAGGCCAAACAGTTCGCCGACGTCACCTCCAACACCCCCTCTCAGCTCCTGCTCCTGGAATACATCCGCCAGGGTCATCTCTCCGGGCGGATCACCGCCAACCGAGACTTCTACCGAAGCAAGCGGGATTTCATGCTGGAACAGATCAGACACCATTTCCCCGAAGGAATCACCTGGAACACCCCCCAGGGCGGTTTCTTCATTTTTGTGCGCCTGCCCGAAGATTGGGATGCCGCCGACCTGCTCCAGGAAGCGGTCGATCGAGACGTGGCCTTTGTCACCGGGCAGCCTTTTTTTGTGGACGGCAGCGGCCGGAACACCCTGCGCCTGTCCTTTTCCCAGGCCAGCCGGGAGGATATCCAGGCGGCGATCACCGAACTGGGCAGCCTGCTCACCGACCGCCTGGCCGCACTCGTATGAAAAGAGACTTTGCTTTTTCGATCAAACTGACAGTCGTGTGATTACACATCTGCGCTAGGATTCTATCGTATATTCTAATTAGTGTTTGGACGAGCATTATGGGACATTATGTTGCGAGTTGAGTTATGTTGCGAGGGGGAATCATAAACCCGTCTGAATATCCCGCTCTATACCCCGCCCTGTTTTTTAAACCATACCCCGCCCAAAGACAGTGATCAGTGGTCAGAGGCCAGTGGTCAGTATTTATCTCACGGATACCATGTCTCAATAATTCGTAATTTTTTCCCAACCGGATAACTTCTCCCAATCCCTTCTATTTTCTTTGCTTATCTGTTTCTATGCCTTCAAGTCACACTTGGAGGTACTATGGCCGGGAAACGATGCACGCACTGCAGGACCCTGTTCTGCCCTTCGCCGAGGAATCCCAA
>CAZUMF010000469.1:0-3100 GCA_964621385.1 uncultured Desulfohalobiaceae bacterium | reverse complement strand
GACAAGTGCAGTATTACCTGACTGGTCGTATGGCGGTGAAACCTCCACCACATCGCCTCCTGTCAGGTTAAGACCCCGCAGGCCTCGAATCAACCCCTGGGCCTGAATGGGTGTCATCCCGCCAATCTCCGGTGTCCCTGTACCCGGAGCATATGCCGGGTCGAGGCTGTCGATATCGAAGGAAAGGTACATGGGGCCATGGCCTGCAACGCGATGAATCTCGGCAATCACTGCCTCGACACCCAGTTCTGTAAACTCTTCGATGAAAATGACCCGCATGCCAGATTCATTCGAAAAATCCCATCCTTCCGGCGAATTTTGCGCACCGCGAATGCCGATCTGCACCGTCCGTTTGGGATCGAGCAGACCCTCTTCGACAGCCCGCCGGAATGGAGTGCCATGTGTGTATCTGGAGCCCAGCTCCTCATCGGCAGTGTCGGTGTGGGCGTCGATATGCACCATGCCGACAGGGTTATCCGCAGCCAGCGCCCGCAGGACCGGCAGGCTAATCGAATGATCGCCGCCTGCGCTCAGCGGCCGCGCGCCAGCGGCGTGAATTTCACGGTAGAAGGCTGTGATATCATCGTGGCTCTTTTCCAGATTGTAAGGATTGGTCAATGTCACGTCGCCCATGTCGGCAATGCGGCACATCTTGTAAGGATTGACACGCGTCACGTGATGTATGCTGCGCATGAAGCTCGACATATTTCGAATTTCGCGGGGTCCGTGGCGTTGGCCGGGCCGGTTTTCCGCCCCGCCATCGAAGGGCAAGCCGACGAGGGCGATGTCAAGCTGGGAAGGGTCTCGAATCAAGGCCGCTCTCATCAAGGTAACCGGGCCGGTATAGCGGGGTGAAGTAGCAGGATCGTAGCAGTTCTTGTTTTGCATAGTATATTTGCTCTCTGGAAATGTATGCGCTAGATGATCGCCGATGGGAACTGATACCCACAACAGTTCATCTGAGATAAATTGCCCGTTGCAGTTCCTGCAAAGCAGCAGGAGAATTTAGCCCAGGGGATCACACAACGGAGCACATCTTTGCTTTCAAGGTCAAATGCAGCCGGCAGAGGAGGTGTCACCGGCTCTTCCCATCGCCTTGCGGTTCGATCCAGAAGACAGCAGGGACTACTCTTGTCTCTTTACACTGAGGGCACTTGCCAGGCTTTTTGAATGACTGTCGTTTGCTGAACCGGAATCCGCAGGCCAGACAGTGATAGGGCTCCACCTGTATGCGTTTTTTCCGCTGCTTGAGAGTCTTGTCTATGAATTCCAGGTGATGAGGGACATCCTTCTCCATGATCCCGATTACCTGTGAAATGTCCCGCAGTGTGGACGGACTCCTTTCCAGAAGGTCCATGATTTCCTGCCTGATGGTCTGTCTTCCGCCCTGTTCCATAAAAATGGGTCACTTCTGCAGGAACTTCGATTTATGAGCTTCCAGGGCATCTCGGATTGCGCTGGAAACGAGGAAGAGGGTTTCAGGATCATCCCGCAGTCCCCTGGAAAATTCCAGTTGCACCCCTTTTTGCCTTTTCCCCTGGTTGCAAATATTGTCAGGGTGGGTGCCCGAGAATCTTTTCTTTCTGGCGGCTTCTATGTTCAGGCTTTCAATTGCGTCCTGAATACGCGAAGCAAGATCCTCGAAAAGCCCGCCGATATAGACGATGGGTTTCGTATCGCTACAGGCGTGGACGCTGATAACGGTGTCGGAAGATGAGACCAGTTCCAGTGCCTGCGGTTCATCAAAGCGATGGCTTGTGATGTGCAGTTGATGATTGTTTTTTTCCTTTAGGCCCTCGAAACAGTAACAATTGCATGTCTTGTCCGCGATCAATCCCGCGATCAGCGAGGTCCTCGGTTCGATTAACCCTCCATGGAGAGCGGCAATGGTAATCTTCGACCCCAGATCCTGAACCCTGATCCTGTAATCCTGATCCAGGGTTTCGTTTGCCGCAAGCGTATTATAGTCGGAATATGTATCCATCACCGGGAAAAACAGCCGCGTCAGTTTCCAGAGTCACCCTTACCAGGTCATGCGCACCGGGACCCCGTGCGCCTGCATGATCTCTTTGATCTCTTTGATGCTGTATTCCCCGTAATGAACGATGGAGGCGATCAGGGCTGCCGAGGCCCTGCCTTCCTGTGTGGCCCGGACCATGTGTTCCGGGCTGCCGGCCCCGCCCGAGGCGATGACCGGAATCCGGACCAGGTCGCATACCCGGCGGGTCAGGCGCAGCTCGTAGCCGTCCTTGGTCCCGTCGGCGTCGATGGAATTCAGGCAGATCTCCCCGGCCCCGAGACGCTCCGCCTCTTTGGCCCACCACAGGGCGTCGATGCCCATATGGGTCCGGCCCCCGTGGATGACGATCTCGTATCCCGAGGGGATGATCTCTGAGGCGGGGACTGCGAGCACATCCATGCCGACCACGATGCACTGCGAGCCGAAGGCCTCGGCCCCCCGGGAGATGAGCTCCGGGTTTTTCACGGCCGCGGAATTGATGGAGATCTTTTCGGCCCCGGCCAGAAGGACCTCCCGCATGTCCTCGAGGGAGGAGATGCCGCCGCCCACGGAAAAGGGGATGAATATCCTGGAGGCGACCTGCTCCACGACCTTGAGCATGATGCCGCGGTGTTCATGGGAGGCGGTGATGTCGTAGAAGACGATTTCGTCGGCCCCCTGCTCGTAGTAACGTTTGGCCGACTCCACCGGATCCCCGATGTCGACGTTGGATTTGAACCTGATGCCCTTGGTCAGTTTGCCGTCGCGCACATCCAGGCAGGGGATGATCCTTTTGCAGAGCATATCCGGTTACCTCAGGCAGTAGTCATAGAAGTTTTCAAGAAGGGTCAGACCCGGCCGGCCGCTTTTCTCGGGGTGGAACTGGACCGCCCACAGGCCTTCCCGGCCCAGGACAGAGCAGAATTTCAGGCCGTAGTCCGTGGTCCCCAGACAGTATTCCGGCTCCGGCTCCGGGTAGTAGCTGTGCACGAAATAGAACTCGGCCTCCGGCTCGATCCCGGTGAACAGGAAGAGGTCCGTTTGGGGGCGGACCCGGTTCCAGCCCATGTGGGGGATATTCAGGGGCAGTCCCTGCTGGTC
>CAZUMF010000468.1:0-3115 GCA_964621385.1 uncultured Desulfohalobiaceae bacterium | reverse complement strand
GGAGAGGCATGTTTTGATGACCTCCCTGGCCTCACGGCTCAATCCGTCCTGGCGGGCAAAACGTTCTTTTCTGGCTTTGAGGAAGCCGGCGCCCGTGGTATAGTGGGTTGCCGGCTGAGGTTCGGGTGGGGGCTCTTGTTGTGCGGGGAGCAGCAGGCGCAGCCCCATTTCAGAACAGTCTCTGACCCGGGCCAGGGCGTCGCTCCATTTCTCCTGCTGCTCGTCAAGGGCGCGCTCCAGCTCGCTTCGATTTGTGAAGACCTCCCCATAGCGCATTGGAACGACGGCCCGGATCAGGCGGGAGCTGTGAATGCTCTTGATTACCCGGTGAAAGGACAGCAAGGCCTCCGGGGCAGAAGACAGGGTCTTCCCTCTCAGGGATGCGACCACCGCGCCCAGGGGGCCGACTGTGATCAACTCCGGGTTTGGTTCTTCCTCTTTCTCAATACAAAAATCCCTTTCGGGCCGGGGAGGACTGCATAAGCAATAGCAAAGCAGTTTCTCGGATAAGCTAAACTGATCATTGGTGTGACTGTTCATGAATACACCCGTGGGATGCGACACATCTTCCAACTTTAGTCACTTTAGTCACTTACCAACTTTAGTCACTTTAGTCACTTCTTCCAATGCCTGCAAAGCCGGACAGAAACTGTACTGGGGCCAGGGCCCGCTGACTTCGAAATACAGCCCGCTCGGTTGGTGTCGCTGTGCAAGTTCCTTCAGATTTAGCTGCAATCTGGAGCCGTGTTTGCGCTGGACGAGACAGGCCGCATTCACGATCATGTCGCTGTCCCTGCCGGTGGCCTTTTTGGAAAGGTTGGACCGGAAGCGGCTCTTCTCTGTATGACTGTTCAGAAAATCACGAAAATCTTCATGCAAAGGCGCCAAACGGCTGGAAATCAGAGACTCCGCCGAATTTTGAATGCGTTTTTCTGCAAAGTAGCGTTTGCCTGGGGAGAGGGCGGCCAGGTCTTGTTCTTCCTTCCGGATCAATTCAGCGCCGAGTGTTTTTTTGAGCTGTTCGAGATCCAGATAGCCCTTCACGGCAAACTCGTCTTTGTCCCGTGCTTCCTGAAAAAAATCCAGGATGAGATCTGCATTGAGCCTGAGTGTTGCTTCGAGCCTTTCCCGGTTGGAGAAGATTGTCCCAAATCGGGCCGGGAACACCGGAGTGACCTGCATGACCTTTTCGATCAGCTGTTCGTGGGCCATCGCCCTGGGCCCCACCCAGGAAATATCCTGCAGGCGGACTTCCGCCTCAGGGCCGCGGAAGTCATCGAGACTGACCCAACTGAGGATAGCCCTGATGGGCCCTGCCCTCATCATAAATGCGGGATGCTCCCTGTCAAATCCGGTTTTCGGGAGATCGACCGCGGCCTGGCGGGGTGTCAAACAGTAGAGGTACAATCCCGGCCTGTGTTCGGACATGACAGCTCCCCTTTTTCTTCCGAAAAGTTTTTTTGTCGCGCTTCCTGATCCGAGGTCCTGTGGTGCCTGAAAAGCCGGATTGGGGTGGGGACATCACCCCAAAACCGGAATCGGAACCATGGAATAGATTCCCTATATTATGGTCCACAGACCCGGTACGATCCTTGTTTGATCAATCACGCCACAAACGTGGTTGATCAAAAGCTATCCCGCCCGGGACATCATACTCTGAAATTCCAGGACAAGGATGTCCCTCTGCAGATATCCGCGCACTGCATGAAGCATGCCTAAAAACAATATCCCGGTCTGCCCCGGGTCCAAGCTGGTATTGATGCGCCTGCCGATGAATCGATCCCGCCTTTCAAGAAGCGTCATGCCCTGCACTTCTTCCCGGGCTTGCCTCCTGGGCTCCAGTCCCTGTTTGATGTTCTGATATTCCTGGAGCACGAGATCCGGAGACTCCGTGCCCATGATCACCGCGCCCCGCTCCACGAGTCTGAGGACGAGTTTGTGGTTCCTGCTCCCGGAATCGGCCAATTCCTTAACAATGTTCGACTCATGACCGCAAAGGGGCAGACCGTCCTGGAAAATCCTGATGCCGGTAAAAGACGAGACCCTGGCGAAGAGAAAGGCTTCGACTGCATCCCAGTACCGGTCAATGCTTTGGACCTTTCTTTCCCAGGCTTCCCGCCCCTGTTCCCTGATGGTATGCTCCCTGATCGTTGCCCCCAGCTCTCCGAGATCGGCCTGGGAGTGGATCACGGGAATAAGGATGAGTCTTCTCTTTTCCTGAGCTTGTTTGATAGGGCCTCCTCTGTAAAAAAACGATGCCTGCCTTGAAAATTTGCAGCAGCCCAAATCCCTGGCTTTGGTCCATGGCCAGGGACTGATTCCAGTATAATTCAACATCTGCCGGGAATCAAGGCCTCTTCCGATACAGCCTGCTCCGGCCCGTTGCATCCCTGGAGACAATCCTGCACCAGCCCGAGCCCGGGTAAACCCAAATTGGCCCCAAGTTCAGGTGTGCAGCCTGAGAATTCCCTGTTTTCTTAATTATTTTAGAAAGTTATGTGTCAGCTTTGCCAGCGGCAAAGCTGACAGGAATCGAGTCGTAAGTTGCTATAGCCTGAGCATGATATTTGCATCAATCGTAATACACCTATTGATTTGATCATATTGGATTTGAAGTTGCCGGGAATGAACGGACCGGCCTTTCTGCGTCGATTTCGAAAAGAACAATGAGATACAGAGTTCTTTACAGGACGCGTAAATTTTAAGGATTTATTGGACATCTTGTGTTATTTTTTGCCTCAATTTGGGGTTTCTGGTTACTGGCGTCTGGCAGGGTTGTAACATAACTTATTCGATATTTAATACTATATAAGACTAAGCTATTATGCTGTTTATGGAGAACAACGACTGCCAGTTTGATCAGCGAAGAAACGTTGTTTTACCGGCATACTGTCGCCGTAACCCGTCATTGCGAGGCGTCTTCGCCGAAGCAATCCCTGACAAGAGGCTTTTCTGAAAGATTGCTTCGCTTCGCTCGCAATGACGAGCGTTGATCAATGCGTGGAGCTGTGACTCAATTCGTTTGAAGTTTCATACGAGTTTGCGGATTTTGCCTTTCCCGACACCCGACACCCCTCCGGGGCGTAGGCCCCTCCGGGCCGGAGGCTGAAACCCG
>CAZUMF010000467.1:0-3118 GCA_964621385.1 uncultured Desulfohalobiaceae bacterium | reverse complement strand
AACGGAAAAGGATAGACCAACGTAACCGGTCCATCCCCCCGCCGCCCTCCGACCTCGGACATCTGGTCCTTGCCAAACGCCCCCAATATGGTTAAACTCAAGATAAACCTAACGCCCTTTCCTGGAGGACATGTCCCTATGGAGCGGACCATTAACGCGAAAGAGCTTCGGGCCCAACTGCCGAGCATTGTCAGAAGCGTCCAAAGAGGCGAACAATTTACCGTGCTTTACAGGAGCCGGCCTGCTTTCCGCATTGTGCCGGTGAATGAAGAGGATCAGGTGAACGTCCCTCTCGACAAAGACCCCCTCTACCGAGCTGAGGCTGTGGGGGCCTCTTCTGATGGGATGACCGCAGCAGATCACGACGCATTTCTGTATGGTGAGCCGGCCCGATGAGATCCCTGTTTGTGGATACAGCGGGCTGGATGGCTGCGGCTGACGCGAGAGACCCGCTTCACGTGGCGTGTCGAACGGTCCGGGATGAGTGGCTGGAGGCGGGCGGGACACTCATCGTCACAAATTATGTGGTGGATGAAACCCTGACCCTGATACGCATGCGCCTCGGCTTGGAAGCGGCTGAAAGATGGTGGGGCCAGGTATCGGAAAGTCAACGATGCCGGTTCGAATGGATCACACCGGATCGAGAGCTCAAGGCCCTGAAGTGGTTTTTCACATGGAAAGACCAGGCGTTTTCTTTTACAGACTGCACAAGTTTCGTTGTCATGAATGAGCTTAAAATAAAAAAAGCGATGACATTAGATCATCATTTTCTTGCTGCAGGATTTGATGTCCTTCCATCTCATGGCCGATCATAACGCGCCTCCCCGAAACTCCCAAGGCTAAGCAATTTCACTCAATCAATGAGCCGATTTAAGACGGCGGCCTACAAGGCAGGCCGAGACGGTCGAAACGCGCAGGTTGGTGGTCGGTGATCAATAGACGGAGGAAAAGTGGGATTTTAGCGACAGATCCAGGCGGCGTGTTGACGATGATGGCTGGTGCAGGCTTGCCAGGAAAGATGCCAACCTGGGCCGGGCACCTGGCCGGCAGGAACACGGAAGGGTGTGTGCTGGCCAGGAGGACTGCGCACACTATCTCCTCAGGGGATGGATCAAGGGCTGTTTTCCCGGGCAGACTCGATGAAGTCGAAGGTATTGGGCGGAACCCGTTTGAACGTACGCCCGGCGTTGACCTTTTTTAGTCAATGCCGAACGAGAATGAAGTTCTGTTTAAGTAGCAACAAGGATTTGAGTAGGCACCCGACTGGTGGGCCGCACGGCGTCTTGAAATGACTCAGCAAAAGAAATGGCATTAAGACTAAAAAAAACTATGCGCCGTTTTGCAAATTTGCTCGGTATAGACATAATCCGTTTGCATAAGTCCCCCGCTAAAACCCTTCTTGGACTTTCAAGGATGAATTTCGGCGCTATCATAGATGTGGGGGCAAATGAAGGGCAGTTTGCCCGGTGGATTTCGAGGTTTTTCCCCAAAGCTGTGCTTTATTGTTTTGAACCGCTGGAAGAGCCATTCACTAAGCTTGCCGCATGGGCTTCCACCCAAAACGGGAGGGTGACTTGTCTGAATGTTGCGTTGGGTGACGCAGAAAGGGATGTGGACATGCATCTCCACCAAGAACACACGCCTTCCTCCTCACTCCTTGCTGCTACAGAGCACTGCCACTGGCTATATCCCCAGACTCGCACGGAGCGCATTAACAAAGTCCGCTTGACTACACTGGATCAAGCACTGGCTGAGCAGCTTGACCACATGCCCCACAACATTTTGCTCAAACTGGACGTGCAGGGCTACGAGGACAGAGTCCTGCGAGGGGGGAAGAGAACTTTAGCTGAGTGCCAGGCCTGCATTCTTGAGGTTTGTCTTGATCCCTTATATGAAGGGCAGGCGGATTTTTACACCTTGGCAGGTATTTTCGATCGTGCCGGGTTTCGCTATGCTGGCAATCTTAATCAAGTCTATGACGATGACGGGCGGATAATCTACATCGATGCGGTATTTGTGAAATTATGATTATAAATATCAAGAAGCTAATCAAAAAGATGGTGCTAGGTATGAGTTGTCTTAGCCGACCATCTACTTTTTACTGTGCTAATCATGCCTTGCTTCCAATGGTTTTCGTTCGGACGACTTCTGCCAAGCTTAGGGAATTAATGTTGCTGCCGGAGTCTAGTTATGTAACGCAATTGAATCAAGATATTTTCGCCCTTCTTGTAAATCGTTTTAACCCTGGTTTCTTCATTGAAATCGGGGCGAATGATGGTTTTGAGTTGTCAAACACGATTTATCTGGAGGAGCAGTTTGGATGGACAGGGCTCCTTGTGGAAGCGAACCCGAAGTACGTCGACAGTCTGAAAAATAGAAAAGCAAAATCAGTGGTAGCCGCTGTAGTCGAAGAGGAAGGAAATTACAAATTCCGCGATGCAGGGCTGTATGGTGGGGTCGAAAGTCTTCTTGATAAAACACACGATAAAATGACGAGGGATACACCCACCATTTCAGTTTGGGGAACAACATTGGAGCGAATACTAGAAGAAAACAGAGCGCCTAATCTCATCAACTTTATATCGATTGATGTAGAAGGCGCTGAAGTGCTGATTGTGGAGCAGATGTGTCAGCTGCAAAGTCATCGGTTCGTGTGCGGATGTATCGAGTACAATAAAAGAAAGACGGATTACCAACGAATTGTTAGCATACTGCTGGAATCGGGCTACAGAGTATTTTGGGAGGGGCAGACTGGGCATGATTTGTTTTTCATTGAAGAGTAATTTAGGCTTTGATGGGTCCTAATAGGGGCCTCACCCGCAATGCAACTGCCAACGTTCTCCAGATGCTCATTGGGGCGGCACTGCTGTTCGTTTTGTACCGATACATCATCGACACGTTAGGGGCTGCTGCGCTCGGGGTCTGGTCGGTGGTGCTCGCCACTGCCTCCGCTTCGCGACTGGCCGACTTGGGGATGAGCGCATCGGTGACCCGCTTTGTAGCCCGTTACCTCGCCCGGGTGGAGCCGCATACCGCTGCACGCCTGATAGAGACAGCATCCCTTAGCTTGATGCTAATATTGGCCGTAGTGCTGCCATTGCTGTATTGGTCGTTGCAT
>CAZUMF010000466.1:0-3133 GCA_964621385.1 uncultured Desulfohalobiaceae bacterium | reverse complement strand
GCCCTGGCCGGCCCCAACGGCTGCGGCAAGACGACCCTTTTGAAAATCATCAGTGCAGGGCTGACACCCGGGGCCGGAAGCGTGCACATCGGCTCCATGGTCAGCATGGCCAGCTTCAGTCAGCAGACCGCCGAGATGCTCGATACAGACAAGACCGTGCTTTCGCAAATCAGGGCCCTGACCGGTCCCGGCATCAAAGAGCAGGAACTCGCCTCGGTCTTAGGGCTTTTTCTGTTCGGCCGGGACTTCTGGGATCAGCGCATCGCCAGTCTCAGCGGCGGGGAAAAGAGCCGCCTGATTCTGGCCAGCCTGTTTGTCTCCAACGCCAACCTGCTCATTCTTGACGAACCGACCAATCATTTGGATATTGAAAGCCGGGAGGCCCTGATCCAGGCCCTCAAGCTCTACCGCGGCACGCTCCTCTTTGTGGCGCACGACCGGTCCCTGCTCTCGGAAGTCGCCCGGGAAATCTGGTATCTCGGCCCCCGAGGTCTGGACATCCTGCACGAAGGGTATCAGGCCTATGAACATAAAATGGCTGCAAACCGCCAGGGTCCGTCTTTCCAGGAGAAAGGGCCGGAACAGCTGCAGCGCAGCAAAGAACAAAAACGCCAGGACGCCAGGACCCGGAATGAACGATTTCGACTTCTCAAACCCTTAAAAAACGAGTATTCTGATCTTGAAACACGCTTTGACGCCCTGCTTCAAAAAATGGAAACCGTGGAGCAGGCCCTGGCAGCCAGCGAGACCTACACCGACGGAGAACTCGTCAAGAGACTCAATCAGGAGTACCGCGGCCATCAACAAGAAAGCGAGTCCCTGCTCCAGCAGATGGAAACCCTTGAACGTAAAATTGACGTGATTGAAAAAGAACAGAACACGACACTGTCCGGATGAGGTGTGACTATGTCAGCCCGCAGCCAGCCCAGAAACACCGAACAGGAACCGCCTGCAGACATCGATCCCATGGAACACCCCCTCCTGCTCACAGGGGCCGATATTGTCGACCTGGGGGCATCGGCTGAGCTTTTGGTCGGCGGCAAAAACTACAATACGGCGCTCATCAGCCAGATCAAGGGCATCAAGGCCCCCCAGTTCAGGGCCATCGCATCCGGGGCCTTTCACATCCTCCTGGATGAGGCCCGGGTGCAGAGCCGGCCGATCAAGGACCTGGTGGCCAAGGAATACCAGAAAATCAACTGGGGCGGCGCTGAAGTCAATGCCGATCCCGATTTTCTCAAGCATTTCGTCCGCCGTCTGGGCCGGACCCTCGCCGGCCGGAAAGCCCCGGCAAGCAGTGGCAAGTCCATTTCCTTGCGCACCTTTATCAATCAGACCGTGGCCGGTTTTGCCGACTCCGAGGAGGGTATTGACCAGTTGCGCCAACGTTCCGTCCTGGTGCAGACAGCCATCTTGTCCGTTGAACTGCCCGACCGGGTCAAAGAAACCGTTGCCGAGGCCTATCGATCCATCTGCCGGGAAGCGGGGATGGACAAGGTCCCAGTGGCGGTCCGTTCCTCTGCGGCAGGCGAGGACAGCCAGAAAAAAGCCTTTGCCGGCCTCCAGGACACCTATCTGAACATCAGCAGCGATGAGGACTGCATCCAGGCCTATCAATGGAACTGCGCCTCGGCCTATAACCTGCGCTCCATGACCTACCGCCGGGAAGCGATCCTGGACGCCAGGGAGCAAGCAAAGCTGGACGGCGATGAGCGCCTGCTCGAAGAAGCCAAGAAGGAATGGGGTGTGGAAAACACCTCGCTGTCCGTCTGCATCATGCGCATGATTGAACCGGTCATTTCCGGTACGGCCTTCAGCGCGGACACCGCCACCGGCTGCCGCGGAAACGCCCGCAACGACCTTGTTTCCATCGACTCCAGCTACGGACTTGGAGAGGCCGTGGTCTCCGGGCTGGTGACCCCGGACAAATGCTACGTCTTTCAAAAGGAAGACGGCCAGGAAGTGGTCATCCGCCGCATGGGCGCCAAGGACAAGGAAATCGTGTACGATCCGGAAGAAGGCGGCACCAGGATCATCACCGTTCCCGAAGAAAAGCGCTACCGCTGGTCCCTGTCCCTGACCCAGGCCGAAGCCGTGGCCAAAGGGGTCAGGGCGATCAGTCAAACCTATGATCATCAGATCATGGACACCGAATTCTGTATCGATCAGTGGGGCGATCTCTGGTTTGTCCAAGCCAGGCCGGAAACCAGATGGAACAATGAACTTACCCGATATCCGCATACGATTTTCATGCGGCGTCAGGAACTCGACCCGGCCCAGCTGCAGAGCGCCGAGGTGATCCTGGAAGGCAACGGGGCCTCCCGCGGGGCCGGCAGCGGCCGGGTCAAATTCCTTCGCTCCGCCCTGGAACTCAACAAAATCGAAAAAGGGGACATCCTCGCCGCGGAC
This sequence comes from uncultured Desulfohalobiaceae bacterium, assembly GCA_964621385.1. Taxonomy (GTDB): domain Bacteria; phylum Desulfobacterota; class Desulfovibrionia; order Desulfovibrionales; family Desulfothermaceae; genus JAABTT01. Next base: position 724 of record CAZUMF010000466.1, on the reverse strand, counting down.
CGGACCGACCCGGATATGGTTCCTGGCATGCGGCTGGCCTCAGCCGTCCTGGCCAGCGCCGGCGGCGACACCAGCCACGCCGCCATCACCTCCCGGGAACTCGGCGTGCCCTCGGTCATCGGCATCAACAACACCGAGGTCCTCCGGGCCCTGGACGGGCAAGAGGTCACGGTGGACGGATCCAGCGGGCGGGTCTACCGCGGCATCCGCCAACTGGTGGATGTGGGCGGGGAAATCGACGTGAGCGCCCTCCCCGCCACCAGGACCAAAGTGGGCCTCATACTGGCCGATGTGGGGCAGGCCATGTTCCTCTCCCGGCTCAGGCAGTCGCCTGATTTTGAAATCGGCCTGCTCCGGGCTGAATTCATGCTCGGCAACATCGGAGTGCACCCCCTGGCCCTGCATGCCTATGACCAGGGGACCCTGTCCCGGGCTATCGAGGCCAAGCTCCAGGAGTTGGAGAACCAGCTGACCAAAAAGATCCGGGAGCAGCTCGATTTCGGCATTGTGACCTTTGATTTGAACCTTCGAAAGTATGTGGGCATCATTTCCGGCCTGGACAGCGAGATCGAGCACCTGCTGGAGGAGGCCCAGGTTCGGGACCGCAAGGAATCCGCCGGCCTGAAAAAACGCATCCGTGACTTGGACCGGAACCTGGATCGGCTGCTGGAAAAAGCCACCCAGCGCCTGGACGCCCTGAAGACCTCCACGAACCTTGGGGAGC
>CAZUMF010000465.1:0-3136 GCA_964621385.1 uncultured Desulfohalobiaceae bacterium | reverse complement strand
ATGGACCTGCTGCAGAAGATCAGGCAGGACTACACCTATGTCCTGGATCGCAGACCGGACATGTACGGCGGCTGAGGGTTCCCAGCAGCACCTCGTATGAAACTTCAGCTGTAACCACGAACCAAAAGAATGTCCAATTTGAACAACATTCCGTACATTGTCCATTCTTTTAGAGCGTTAAGGTTCAACGTCGCAATCTCAGTACGAAGTCTGAAGTTGGGACAATATGCAGGAATCCTTCATGAGTGTGTTCGCCAGGGAATTGGAACAACGGCAGCCCAGGGACATTTCACAGCGGCGCTGGGTCTTTGTCCCCAGTGATCAGCTTTCCGATGCCATCGGTCCCCTGGCTGAAGACGATCCAGGCTCGCTCGGCATCGTCCTGGTCGAGAGCCTCTGGTCCTTGTCCCGCCGGCCGTATCACAAGCAAAAAATCGCCCTGCTTTTGTCCAACATGCGGCATTTTGCCCTGGAACAGGCAGCCAGAGGGGTTGCGGTCAGGTACCTGGTGGCCGATACAGCGTATCGGGAGACCCTCAGCCCGCTCATTCCGGAATTGGGAACGCTCGCGGTCATGGACGCGGCTGAGCGCGAGCTGCGGGAGGATCTCCGACCGTTGGAGGAGTCCGGGGCCTTGCACCTGGTTGCGCACCAGGGCTGGCTGACGAGCAGGGAACAGTTTCACTCTGCTGCCGGGAAGTCCCCGCTGTGGCGCATGGACAGTTTCTACCGCAGAGTGCGCAAGGACAGTGGCATCTTGATGGAAGACGGGAAGCCAACTGGAGGCAGGTTCAGTCTGGATGCCGAGAACCGCCTTCCCTGGCACGGCGATCCGCCGGCCCCGACCCCGCCCGACTTTCCGGTTGACCGCATCACGGCGGAAGTGGGCAGCCTGGTCATGGACACCTTTGGGCAGCATCCCGGGCGGCTCCGGCTAGACAGGATTCCCGCCGGCCGGTCCGAGGCCCTGGAGCTGTTTGCCTGGGCCCGGCGGACCTGCCTCAGGTGGTTCGGGCCCTATGAAGACGCCATGTCCAGCCTGAGCCGGACCCTGTTTCACACCCGGCTCTCCCCGCTTTTGAACATCCACCGCCTGCTGCCGGGCGAGGTGCTGGCCGATGTCCAGGCCATGGACATTCCCCTGGCCAGCAAAGAGGGCTTTATCCGGCAAATCCTGGGCTGGCGGGAATTTATCAGACACATCCATCTCGAAACCCAGGGTTTTCGAGATTTGCCTGCAGGGAGGCCTCCCCTTCAGACCGGACCCGGAGACGGCGGTTTCGGCCGCTGGCGGGGCAGACCGTGGACCCCGCCCGAAGGCCCGCCAGAACTGGACGGTGGCGCGGCCCCGTCCTTTTTCGGGGCTCAGGCCCCCCTTCCGCCGGCCTTTTGGGGCGAGGCTTCGGGGCTGGCCTGCCTGGACACCGTGCTGCACGGGGTCTGGGAGGAAGGCTACAGCCATCACATCACCCGGCTCATGATCCTGTCCAACCTGGCCACATTGCTGGATGTCAGCCCCAGGGAGCTGACCGACTGGTTCTGGGCGGCCTACACCGACGCCTACGACTGGGTGGTGGAACCGAATGTTCTGGGGATGGGAACCTACGCCGCCGGGGATCTGATGTCCACGAAACCCTATGTTTCAGGGACCCCGTATATTGTGAAGATGAGCGACTATTGCCGGCAGTGCTCTTTCGATCCCAGGGAGAACTGTCCTGTTTCCGGGCTGTATTGGGCCTTTCTGGAGCGACACGGCCGGGTGCTGGCAGCCAATCCGCGCATGAAGCTTGTCCTGGCAAGCGCTGCCAGGCGTTCCCCGGCAAAGAAGGACGCCGGCAGCCGCCTGTTTCAAGCCGTCTCCAGCCGTCTGGCCGCTGGAGAGCGGCTCACCCCGTCCAGTCTCTCTCCCTGATCCACAGGCAGGGTGTGCTGGGGCGTTTTTTTTCAACTCAGACAAAAGGGGTATCGAGTATGCAGGGAATTCTTGTCCGCTGGCTGGTTCTCTCGTTGGGCATTCTGGTCTGCGCGTATCTCCTGGACGGCATTCAGCTCAACAGCTTCTGGTCCGCTTTGGGCGCGGCCCTGTTTTTGGGGATTTTAAATGCTCTGTTCAGGCCTGTCTTGATCCTGATCACCCTGCCAATCAATATTCTGAGCCTGGGGCTTTTCACCTTTGTGATCAATGCGGTTTTGCTGCTCATGGTCTCAGGCGTGGTCAAGGGTTTGGAAATTCACGGCTTCTGGTCAGCCCTGGGAGGGGCCCTGATCATCTCCTTGCTGAGTTGGCTGCTCAGTTCTTTTGTGGGGAATAGGGGCAATGTGGAGTATATCGAACTTCAGAAGCGGCACGGACGCTGGGAATAACCCTTTACCCATTTCGCGCCGGGCGCATTTTGTGTCATTTTTCCCATTTTGCGCCCGGCGCGAAATGGGTAATACCATTGCACGCACTGTGAGGAGAGATCGCATGACGAGCCCTGCAATGAACAGCCGCGCCCATGCGCAGCCGCTTGATGCAGAGGACCCTCAGTCATTCGTCGGGTCGTTGTCCCACGGAAGGTTCTCAGGTGCGGCCCGATGCCATTCCTCGACGATTTTTTCCGCCTCTGCAAAATTCTCCTCTGAAACACGGATCACCCCCCAACCGTATTGGGCCTGGAAAAGTCCGTCGTAGGCGGTGTCGTGGAAGGATTGAATTTCTGCAGGGATGCCGTTTTCTTCGAGGATGGCCTTGATGGCATGGGCCTCAGGTTCGTTTGCGGGTTTCATGAGAATTTTCATAAAGCATCGGTTGCCATTGGTAAAAAGTGAATCAAAGCCTCATGCTCACAGAATTGTTCAATGTTCACCGTATCGATTCGGCAGAGGAAGTCAACCGCCGGTATTGCACTTTTCAGAATAGGAATTATATTTTGAAAATGAAGAAAACTTCGTATTTACTCTGGGTCGGTCTGGTGGTCGGGCTCCTGCTCGGGACAGGCCGGTATTGGACACAGGAGGACAGCACGATGATCTTTGCCGGTTCACAATCCGCTACACAGACGAAACCGATCATGGATGAACACGTTTCGGCCGCAACCAAGACGGCCACCTTTGCCATGGGCTGATTCTGGGGACCCGACTCCCGGTTCGGGAG
>CAZUMF010000464.1:0-3148 GCA_964621385.1 uncultured Desulfohalobiaceae bacterium | reverse complement strand
CGATTTCTACGTCTGAGGGGTGTGCATGAAATCCCACGGTCTGGAGGGATCAAGCACCTGCCCCATCGGCTGGATGGATGATTTGTATGAACTGTCCAGGGAAGCTGACAAAGTTTTGACCTTTTAATCCGCCGATGCCTGGAAAGTACGCTATGTTGCAGTATAAAGACCCCCTGATGCTGGCTGCCGAAATCCTGGGGGTGGATGTCGAGGCGGAAAAGACCACGATCCAGTATGGCTACTATCGCATGATGATCCGCCATCATCCGGACAAAAACAAAGGCGACCCCCAGGCCAATCGCCTGGCGGCCTTAATCAATGAGGCCAAGGACGTCCTGCTCGGCCGTGAGACAAACCCTACCCTGCTCAAGGACCGGGACCTCATGGCCGAGATGATGCAACGTCCTGTATCGGACGATGATGCCCTGAGCTATGAGCAATGGCTGCAAAACAGGTTCTACAATATGGAGCAATGCTCCATCTGGCCTTGTTGATATATCCGCAGGTTTGGATTTATCATCCAAATGACAGTTTCTGTCAGCTCTACCCAAAAAATCAAGCACATGCCCCATTGGCTGGGTGGATTACTTGTACGAACTGGCCAGGGAAGCAGACAAGGTCTTAACCTTTTGACAAGCTGTTGATTCAGGGCCAAGGTATACCGGGTCAACTTCGTGGCTGCTCTGGCCAACCTGTGTTTGGTACCCACATCTTGAAGCTGTCCTGAGTAAGTAAGACGTGGCGAGTATCAAGATCCGGTGTTATGGATGGAAACTGAAACATTTATTCGCCTGGGCGCTTTCCTTGGCGTCTTTGCTATTCTGGCTGCGGGGGAGATTTTTATCCCCCGCAGGCGGCTGACAACTTCCAAAGGCCGGCGCTGGTTGGCCAACCTGACCATCGTCGCTTTGAATCCGCTATCGATCGCTTTGGTCTATCCCATTTTCCCTGTTGGGGTTGCCCTTCTGGCCTCGGAGCAGAGTTGGGGACTTCTCAATCAATTGTCCTTACCCTATTGGTTCGAGGTGCTTATCGGTGTTGTGGCCCTGGACCTGGTGATATATGCACAACATGTTCTGCATCACGCTATACCGGTGCTCTGGCGGCTGCACATGGTTCATCATGCTGATCTTGACTTCGATATGACCACAGGTCTTCGCTTTCATCCCTTAGAGATCATTGTATCCATGGCCATCAAACTGTCGGCCGTGGCCGCACTTGGCGCGTCACCTCTGGCTGTCCTGATCTTCGAAGTGGCTCTGAATGCTACATCCATGTTTAACCACAGCAACATTCGTCTTCAGAAAAAAATAGACCGAGTTCTCAGGCTGCTTGTTGTCACGCCAGACATGCACCGGGTCCACCACTCGGTGGTCATCCGGGAAACAAACAGCAATTACGGATTCAATCTGCCTTGGTGGGATCGACTGCTGGGCACATATAAGGATCAGCCAGCCAAGGGGCATACGGACATGGTGATCGGTCTTTCCCAATTCCGCAACCCACAAAAGCTTTCCCTGCTCCGTCTTTTCATTCTTCCATTCACAGGTTATCCCGGCAGAGTGCCCATCAACCGGCATTGATTTCTTTATAGTTTTCAAATAATGAGACTTCTTTCAGACTCAACCCTGAATCTTTCTTTGGTTGAATACAAACCCAAAAGGCCATGGACCAAGAGAAGGAATCAAAGAAGATACGTTTGCAAAAAGTCCTTTTGCATCCGACTATTCAATTACATTATCAACCTGCATCATGACCCTGCCTGCAGAAACCATCATCACATGCATTTGAACAGCCCCGAGCTCTTCCTCTGAGATTCCTCTTTCCTTGGCTACGCCAAGGAGTTGCTCCATTCACGGAGAGCAGCCAAAGGACATTGCAGCGGCAATCTTAATCAAGTGAGAGGTCTTTTGATCAAGAATTCCTTCGTTTTCAATTGCCTGGTGAAACGAAGCAAATAATTCTCTTTGCTTTTCAGATAACATGAGTTTCCTCCTTGTATTGAGTTAAAAAAGATAATGTATGTGGACCTATTGTGGCGAGTGGGGCATGATTCGGGAAAAGAGGACTGTCGCAAAGATCCCGGCCAGGAGAATCAATAGAGCAGCAAAAAGGAAAATCGCTTCATAGCCCCACAGTGCGAGGATATGTCCGTTGAGGTAGGTTCCGATACCACCGCCCACGAACATGTTGAAGGACGCAAGTGACATAACCGTACCGCGCTGCATGGGAAGGCACTGCTGTGCAGTTCCCACCAGATTGGGCTGAATCAAGTTGAATCCGAGGCCGAATCCGGCCAATGAAAGCGACAGCATGACGGGAGAGGTCCACCCGCCTATAAGCCCCCAGGAAACAGCAGCGATGACACCTGCGGCCATAAGTGTCTTGTTTCCCTTTCGCTGTCGTATGCCCCCTGCTTTTCTTCCTGCCAGGACCGTAGTAGCCACACCGAAGCAGGTAAGAATAAGGCCAACGAAGAAGATATTGAATCCGGTCTGGCTTTCCACAAATTTTCCAGCGTAGGTAAAGCTCCCGAAGACTGAAGTCCCCACCAGGAAAATGATGCCCACGATCTTCAGGAGCTCTGGGTGGGATAGGGCATCTCTGTATGCATCCTTCAAGCTGAACCTGTTCACTGTGCCAGGGCGCTTCTCTAGTAGTCACAGCATTCCAAGAGCCAAAACCAGCTCTGCTATTCCGTAGACCAGGTAGACAGTCCGCCAGGAGCCGATATAGGCCGATATTAATGATTTTTGCCTTGCCAAAGCGATCAGCGAGAGGGCCGAATAGGATTGTGAAAAGGCCAAATGGAAGCATGTAGGCTGTTACTGATAATGCAGCTTGACTTATATTCAAGTCAAGATCCCGACCGATATCAACAATAAGGGGGTGATGCAGCATAATTGTCCCCGTTGCACCAAAAAACCATCAACCCTAAAACAAAAATGATCTTAAAATCGCCTTCCTTTGGCATGAGCTGCCTCCTCAAATTTGCTGTTGCAAACCCAAGTTGACATCCTGAACACCAAACTTAAAGCTCACTCTGCTTCTTCTGAAGCACCGCGGGCCTGGCTTTGATCCCCTATAACCCGGTCCAGGGGCGGGGTGAGTAAGTTCTGGGTCAATTGGCGCCACTGGTCGAGCACAT
>CAZUMF010000463.1:0-3148 GCA_964621385.1 uncultured Desulfohalobiaceae bacterium | reverse complement strand
GCCTTCCAGGTAACCTGATCGGCACAGCTTCCCCCTTTGAAAACAGTTGGCAAAAGCTTTGTCTTTTTCTCTTCCTTCCTTCACTGAAGGACCTGCCGGGCTAAAGGTTTTGCCATGAAGACTGCGAAGCCTCTATAAGCACATGCTCCGTATCCATGTAACAATATCCTTCCCTGATGAAGAACTCGTCCCGGGCCGAGTCCTTGTCCCGGGCCAGGGCCAGGCTGCCCTTGATATTGGGAAGCCCTTCCTTGGCCTCGGTTTCCACCGGATCATGGGTCGGTTTCTTGTTCAGCTCCCGGTCGTAGCCTCCCCCCTGAATGACGAAGCCGCGGACTACCCGATGGAAGATGGTCTGCTCATAATGCCCTTCACCCACATAGCGCAAAAAATTGGCCACGCTTTTGGGCGCAGCCCCGGGAAACAACTCGACCAGGATCTCACCTTCGCTGGTCTCGATCAACACATGCTCAGTATCCATAGGCAACTCTCAACATTGTATTTTCAAAAAGTTTAAAGCCAGGCTGCAGGGCTGATCATTCTATACTGATCCATTTTTGGTTTTTACAACAAAGACTGGAGATCCCAAGGCTCCAGGCCCAAATTTCAAAAAAAGCTAAGTTGGATCAGTATACCAGTTGGAAAACAGAATATATATCTTGAGAAATCCCTTGTCAGCCCTGCCTCTGGCAGGGCTGACATATAACTATTGAATAGTATTACTAAATTGGATGCCCAGTCAATCATAGCGGATAGGAGAAACATTTAGCAACTCCCTGCCTCGGACGGCTCATTCCATTTCTTTTACCCGGATTGATTGACCATTACCGTCAGACGAGGTAGGATATATACTGATCCAATTTTGGTTTTATCGGCAAGGACTGATTATGTCAGCATCGAAGAGACTCATTTGAGTAATAGCTTAGTTGGATCAGTATAGAACAGAGCTTTCAGTTTCGAACAGAGGACGCAACCTTGAGCCGCGAATCCGGACAGACGATCAGCATCACCAACCTCAATCTGCGATTCGGCCGTGCGGATGACGGTCCGAACTCCTGGGAGCAGCGCAAGGCCGCTTACCCCGTACTTTTAGAAAAATACCCCAGCGACTTCTACACTTTCCAAGAGGCCAACGACTTCCAAGTCCATTTCCTGGATGATCTTCTTCCTGAATACTCATGTATTGGGCACCAGGACCCGGTACCCGACTGGTGGCAGAGCAACATCATCTTTTACCACAACCGCTTCCAATGCCTTGCGCTCGATCACTTCTATCTGAGCGAAACCCCTGAAGTCCCTAGCAAATTCGAGCAGAGCCGCTGGCCTAGGCAATGCACCCTGGGAGTCTTTGCCCTTAACCAGCAGCGATTGCTTGTCCTGACCACCCACTTCGACTTTAAGGAGGAGGTCCGCAAGGCCAGCAGCAATCTGCTCCTCAAACGTCTAGAGCAATACGAGAAGCAGATCCCGGCGATATTGACCGGCGACTTCAACGCAACACCCGAAAGTCCCTGCTATCAAACCTTGACTGCCCACGGCGGGTTTGCAAATGTCTTTCAGCCACCCTATCCCGGCACCTACCACGGCTTCGATGGCAGAGACAATGACCAACATATCGACTGGATCTTATACAGGGGGGAAATCAAGGTCTTGGACGCACAGATCATCACAGAGCAATTTGCGGGGCTCTATCCTTCTGATCACTTCGCCCTCACCGCCACCTTCCGATTGCCAAGGGAACAATATTGAAAGTAGCGATTATGAAGGTCTTGCCCGCGACAGTGGGATAAAGCTTTCCTGTCTACGATCAGCAGGCTGAAAAATTACTTTCTTTCTTCGCTCTCCCGAAGTGAAATAATTCCGAAGGTTTACCCGGTTCAATTTCTTGCTATTTAACTGGGAGTTCCTGCGAAGCAAGATTTCACCGGGGTACCCATTCGTGAGCATTCGTGGACAACATTCTCCATTCTTGAACAATGCCATGAACCTGCACGGCTCTACTCAAACCGGTAGTCCTTACTGACCGGCCTGGTCACCTTCCAGGTAGGCGGGTGAACAGCACGGCAAAGAAGGTCTTAAATGGAGCCGGAGGCGGCCCTGCAAGGGACAACAGACCAAGACTCTGGTTAACCTTGATCCGGTCTACTTCCCGGAGAGCGTACCTCCATGACGCATCTGAAAAAAGTCTTGAGTGAACGCTTCAAGAGATTTTTTGTTCCTGCAATTCTTTGGATTTACTGACCTCTGACCACTGACTTCTGACCACTGGCGGCTGCAAAAAGATTATTTTGCAGCCGCATCCTCCATGAGTTCAGTCCCATCTCCCTGACCGAGGTTAGCGAACTGGCCTTAATGACATTCGCCGATCCTGCGCCCGTTCATCTTGGTGGTGATCTCCATGCCCTGCATGGACATCCGCGTCGAACCCTCAAAGGTGTCGCCGTGGTAGGTCGTCTCCCCGCTTCCGGTCATGACCCCGCCCTGGCTGTCGCACCTAATGGACCAGTTGACCGTGTTCCCCCGGACCTCAACGTCGGAGAACTCGCATTGGCCCTGTTTATACCCGGCCGGGGGCACAGCGGAGTCCTTGGTGATACACTCGGTCATCGTATTGGCTGGCATTTCCATCCCCGGCATCTTCATTTGGGTGGTGATCTCCCACAGCCCGGGGTTCATGTCCGAAACAGACCCGGCCTGGACCGAGACGGCAGACAAAAGCAACAAAGCCGCAGAAGCGAGCATCCAAAACCGTTTCATCATCACACGTTTCTCCTTTTTTTGTGGCAAGCTGTTCGAGCCTTCACCTGCCCTATTGAACCTCTTGGACTTAAGTACCTCGACTCTGCCCGAAAGACAAGAGAGAAAAAGGTTCCTCTCGCTGTGGATTGACACAATGATCCGGCTGGGCTTATCCTTATAGCCTTGGCAAAGGACACGATTGTCCATATAAGGAGCATGACCATGATCGAACTCGTCTTTTACCACTCGGTTCCGCAAGACCTGCTGCATGACCTGCAGCGAGACTTTCCAGCGGTGCATATGCAACAGTGTCAATCGAGGCAGGCCTTGCTGGAAATATTGCCCCGGGCCGAGATTCTGATAACCTTTCAGTGCGACCCGGATCTCTTAGAGCTGGCCCCACGGCTGC
>CAZUMF010000462.1:0-3150 GCA_964621385.1 uncultured Desulfohalobiaceae bacterium | reverse complement strand
GCCAAGGAACTCCGGCCCGGAGCTGCGGGCGGCCATTATTATTACGGTTTGACCCTCTTGGAAGAGGAGGACTACGAACAGTCCCTGTCTGAGGTGCAGCAGGCCCTGGAGGCCAATCCCGAATCCAAGCGCATCCGTTTGACCCTGGCCTATATCTATTTCAAAACCGGCCGCTTGGACGACTCCTTGCAGGAGTTGAATCGTATCCTGAGCGCCGATCCAGGATTTCTCCAGGCCCGGGAGCTGCGCTCCGTGGTTTCCGCGCAGCAGCAGGACTTTGACCAGGCGATCCAGGATAGTCGCTTCATCCTGGATAAGCAGCCGGAACTCTCCAAAATCAGATTTCGATTGGCCCAGGTGCTCCGCCGGCAGGGACAGCTGGAAGAGGCACTCGATGAACTCAGGATCATGCTCGGGGAAACACCGGAGATGGTTCCTGTGCTCACGGAAATGGTGCGGATATATTCGGCTCAAGGTGCGTATCAAACCGGGCTCGATCTCCTGGATCGCTGGATCGAACAAAAGCCGGATGTCCTGCAGCTGGGACTGCTCAAGGGCAACCTTTTGCTGAACTGGAACAAATTGAATCAGGCCGAAGACTTCCTGTTGCGGCTGCATGAACAGCATCCTGATTCAGAACTGCCTCTGCTGCTCCTGGTGCAGGTCGATCTGACCCGGGGAAATCCGGAGAAGGCCGCTGAAACCTGCCGCCGGGCCATGGCCGTCAATCCGGAGAACCCTGCCCCCTATCTCCGCCTAGCCGGTATTTACAACAGGCTGGGGGATTGGCAACAGTCCATCGATGTGTATCAGGAATTGCTCAAGGTCAGGCCGTCCTTTGCCCCGGCCATGAATGATCTGGCCTACCTCTTCGCTGTGCAGGGGATCAATCTGGACAAGGCCATGGAGCTCGGGCAGAAGGCCCTCGAACTCAGACCAGGTGATCCCAATGTCAGAGACACACTGGGTTTTGTGGCCTATCAAAAAGGGGCCACGCGTGTGGCCCAGCGCTACCTGCGCGAGGCCATTGAAATGCAGCCCGAACGGCCTGTGTTTCATTATCATTTGGGACAGGTCCTTGCGGCTCAGGAGCAATATTCCCAGGCCGGCCAGTCCCTGGAAAAATCCCTGGAGCTGGGCCTGGACGGGGAAATGAAGGCCGAGGCCGAGCTCCTGCTCGATGAAATAGCCGGCAGGTCCGATATCCAGCAGCAGGTGGCTGATCTCTTGCAGGAGGGCGACATCGACCGCGCCCTGGAGATCGTCAGGGAAGCCCAGGCAAAGGCCCCGCAGAATCCTGAGCTTTCCTTTCTCCTGGGGCGGGTGTATCAGGAAAAAGGGTCGTTGCTCATGAGTGAACAGTATCTCAATAAAGCTGTGGAACTGGACCAAAACAAAGGGGTGTACCGGTTGCACCTGGGCCGGGTCCTGTTCGAGGAACAGGCCTTTGACCGGGCTCGTGAGCAGTTGGAACAGGCCGTGCAGCTCGGATTGGATCCGGAACAGCAGCAGCAGGCCGAACGTCTGCTGCAGGAGATGGCAGACGGGTAAGCAGCATGAAAAATATTTTCATTATTGAGAAGGATCGAACCTGGCGAAAGGTTTTCAAGGAAGCCCTGGCAGCTGATTTTGACCTCGTTTTCTGGGATCCGAAAACATCCCTGGAAAAAGAGCTGGCGAAAAAGCATTATGCGCTGGTCCTGGCGGATAAAGAGAGCTATCAGAAAGATCTCTTTGAACTCATCCAGTGGCTGACCGCGACCATGCCCTATGCCCCGGTGGTGGTTTTCAGTGAAGAGGAAAAGGCCGAAGAAGTGGTCCGGGCCATTAAATGCGGGGCCTTTGACTACGTGACCAAACCCTTCAGTGCGGAAAAGATCCGCCACGTCGTGGAGCAGGCCAATGAAAGCCGGAGTTTGAAGAATGAAATCGATTACTTGCGGCACGAACAGGACACGGTGTATGATTTTAACCGGATCATCGCCAGCTCTCCGGTGATGCAGGAAGTGGTGAATACCTTGAAGAAATTTTCCCAGGTGGACGCCACGATTCTCATGACCGGCGAGACCGGGACCGGCAAGAGCTTTCTGGCCGGTTCGGTTCATTTCAACAGCCAGCGCCGGAAAAAACCCTTTATCCATGTCAACTGCGCCAATATTCCGGAGACGCTTCTGGAGAGCGAACTGTTCGGCCATGAGAAAGGATCATTCACCGGGGCGGACAAAATGCGGGTGGGGCGCTTTGAACAGGCCCATGGCGGGACCTTGTTCCTGGATGAGATCGGGGAGTTGAGTCTGCCCATCCAGTCCAAACTGCTCAGGGCCTTGGAGAGCAAATCCTTTGAACGGATCGGGAGCAATAAGACCATCTATTCCGATACCAGGATCATCGCAGCCACCAACAGGCGGTTGAGCCGTCTCGTGGAAGAGAACCTCTTCCGCGAAGACCTCTATTTCAGAATCAATATTCTCAATGTCCGACTGCCTCCCTTGCGCCAGCGCAAGGCATGCATCCGGCCGGTGGCGGATTTCCTCCTGCAAAAATACTGCCGGGCTTTGGGCCGGAAACGGTTGGGGTTTTCCAAGGAGATCCTGGAGTGGATGGAGTCCTACCCCTGGCCGGGAAACATCCGGGAAATGGCCAATTGTATCGAACGGGCCATTATTCTGGAAGAAGGAGAGGAAATCGGCTGGAAGAGCTTTTATCTACCGGAAATCATTCGAACAGCCGAGAACGGGGAGGAGGATCGCAGTCAGGTCACGGACTTGAAGCAGAGTGAAAAGGACCAGGTCTTAAAGGCCTTGGAGCAGGCCCACTGGGTCCAGAAGCACGCGGCCGAACATCTGGGGATCAGCCCGCGATCCTTGAATTACAAGATCAAGAAATTCAATATCAGTCATCCCAGCTGGCGAAAGCATACCTGAAACCGTAGTTCAAGACCTCGTAACCCGGTTGTAATGATCACACTTAACACTTTAAAATAAATATATATAGACTTCAAAATTGGACTTCCATTTGGTGTCAGGTGCCAGCTTTGCCTCTGGCAAAGCTGACACCTAATCATTTGATATTTAATACAATATACGACTAAGCTTTTATGCTGTTTATTTAAAACAACGACTGCCAGTTTGATCAGTGAAGAAACTTTGG
>CAZUMF010000461.1:0-3157 GCA_964621385.1 uncultured Desulfohalobiaceae bacterium | reverse complement strand
ACAGAGCGATGTCGGTCACTGCCAAGCCGTTTCTGCCCAGACGTTCTCCCGATTGGACAGGAGCGCTGCGGGTGCCGGAGACAAAGACCCCCTTGCCGTCCATCTCGCAAAAGACATCCCCATTGTTTCTGACCCCCTGGATATAATCGCCAAAACAGCCATGCGTCCGGGTGATGGCATCCACGACCCCAGCCTGCGGGGATTTGAACACATACCCTTCCCCCTGATGCAGGGCCAGTTCAAAGTGCTGTTCATCCTGAAAAAATACGGACAGCACAGAGGCGTACTTTCCGGAACGCACAGCCGCCGCCGCTAAAGTATTCACGGTCTCCGGCGACCCGTCCAGGGATTGGATGTCAAAGGCAAAAGCGTTCATCCGCTCTTGATAAAAGGCATAGGCGTCTTTGAATTTTTCGAACGTCCCGTTGCCGGCCGCCTCGGGATATTGCAATTCCATGAGACGATGCTGGACTCGGGCTGCACAGGCCGGTATCCTGAAATCCAGCCCGGCCTGCTGATTGTCCACGATCAGACCGTCAAAGCGCTCCTCCCCCAGCAAATCGGCAACAGCCCGGGCCAGGTCCGTAATCCGATCGCCTGTAGGATTGACAGGCCCCCCTTCCCGAACCGGGTATCGACCCTGCGGGGCCCGGTCCGCCTTGGTTTCCAGATAACTGGCCAGGGCATCGTCCCCAAAGATGATGTTCGAGGTGTCCAATTCGGGAAACCCTTGGGTTTTGGCGATGCTTTCAGCGCCGATGATCACGGACAGATCCCCCGGCCCCAGATGCCCGGACAGGGAAAGCATGAAAATCTGCTCCACTGCGGCATTGAAGCCCGGACAACCCGCATACAGATCAAAAACCAGGGCATTCGGGCAGTGCCGGCGGATCAACTCATAGGCAGGTCCGACCTGGGGTTTGAGATCATGTTTGTCGTCACCGAAATTTGTAGCGCAGACCAAAACTTTGATGCGTGAAGGATCATATCCGGGAATCTTCAAGAGCTCTTCAAAGGCCGAAACCGCGATCCGCTCATCTGAGGAGGCCACCCGCCTGGTCTTGACTCCGATCCGCTCCTGAATGGTGGCATCCGTAACCGGGATCCCCCCCTTAAAGGTCATCCCCTGAAATTCAAAATGCGAATTATCCATGATCCGCCCGCCTTCCCAGGCGGCGGATTCTGTTATCTCTAAAACGATATCTTCCATTTGATCTTCTTGTATTCAGCAATGTTCAATCTTCATTAGTCAATAGGTCAATCCTCTAGGCCAACTTCTGATAGAGGAAGGAACTGCGGGTCATGCCGGAGCCCACCGAATCGTACAGGATCAATCCCGCCTTTTGCAGCTGCTCCAGATTGGTGTTGATGGGAACCCCTTGAATTTCGGTCGGTTCGAGTGCCCCTTGTTCCAGGTCGTAAGGCAGCCGCTGCATGCAGACCACGGAACAATTCCCCCGTGTGTGAATATTATTGACCATTTTCTGAGACATGAACCGGACCACTGCCTTTTTCGTTCCCTCAGCCGCTGTTTTGAGCAATTGTTCCAGGGTCAAAAAGATCATGGCAAAATTAGCCTGGTGCTCAATCAACAGATCCACATCATCCAGGGTCAATTGATGCCTCGCGAGCAATTCCTGCAACTGGACCGGCGCACTGCGGGTGCCGTAGAGGAACACCCCCTTGCCGTCCATCTCCCCGAAGACGTCGTTGTCGATTTCAACTCCTTGGATATAATCGCCGAAACAGCCATGGGTCCGAGTGATGCAGTCCCGAACGCCGTTTTGAATCTCGGGGAACACAAAATCCCGCCCCTGATGCAGGGTGATATCGAAGGTATCGTCCGGATGAATAAACACGGAGGCCACAGTCTGATACTTTCCGGAACACACATAGGCCTTGGCTACGCTTTGCACTGTTTCAGGGTTCTTGTCCAGCGTATTGATATCAAAAGCAAAGGCATTCATGTGCTCCAGGTAGAAGGCATAGGCGTCCTTAAAGCGGGCAAACACATTTTTGGAGGCCGCATCAGGATAGCGCAGCTCCAGCAAACGGTGCTGCACCCGGGCGGCAAAGGCCGGAATCCGGTAGACCAGACTGCCCAGCTGATTATCAATGATGATCCCGTCAAGGGTTTCGTCTTGCAACACCTCATCCAGAGCCCGGGCCACACTGCCGGTCACATCGCCGTGAAAAGGAACCCCTTTCAGATCTCGCTGGGCATAGTGTCCTTCCGGCCGGCAGTCCGCCCTGGTTGCCAGGCTGGTGGCCAGGGCGTCGTCGCCAAAGATGATATTTGCAGTGTCGTTGGGCGGAAAAGATTCCGCCCGGTGAATATTTTCAGCGCCGACAACCACGGAAAGATCCCCTGTCCCCAGATATCCGGACAGGGAAAGCATCAAGAGCAATTCCACCGAAACATTGAAGCCCGGACATCCGGCATAGAGATCAAAAACCAGGGCCTCGGGGCATTGCTCCCGAACCAGTTCATACGAATGTCTCACTTGGGGGTCCACTTCATACTTGCTGTCCCCAACATTGGTCGCCCCAATCAAAACGCGCATTTTCGAAGGGTCAAAATCAGGATTTTTCAAAAGATCCTGGAAGGCCGTGCCCCCGATCCGCTCCTCGGCCGAGGCGACCCTGCGGGTCCGGACCCCGATTCGCTCCTGAATAGTGGTATCCGTAACCGGAATGCCGCCTTTAAAAAACAGGCCCTGCTGTTCGTATTTGGCATTATCCACCACCCGGCCGCCCTGCCAGGCGCCGTAGCCCGTAATTTCTAAAACTGACTCCATCATAGCTCAATCCTTATCCTTACGCAGGAAGAAAAAAGCGCCGGGACATACGTTCCGACGCTTTTTAAAGCACCACAATCATCTTTATTCACTGCACGCCGTGTCGCTTACTGCATATACCTGAAAAATTCGCTCTCAGGGGTCAAGACCAGGGAAGTCTTCTCGCCCAGACTCTTTCTGTAGGCCTCCAGACTTCGGGTAAAGGCATAAAATTCGTCACCCTGCTTATAGGCGTCCCCGTAGATTTTCGTGGCCTGGGCATCGCCCTCGCCCCGAAGCACCTGGGATTTGCGCTCGGCCTCGGCCAGCATGATGGTCCGGTCTTTATCCGCTTCCGCCCTGATAATGGCCGCTTGTTC
>CAZUMF010000460.1:0-3160 GCA_964621385.1 uncultured Desulfohalobiaceae bacterium | reverse complement strand
CCCGGAACAAAAACAAAGGATTTTGGAAGGAGCGGCCGGAAACACAATATTGGTGAAATTAAAAAATGTCGGTCTTTTGAGCGCAAAAGCTGAAAATGCATCAAAACAGATTACAGAGCAATTAATCTGATTAAAATTAGCATATCATACTCGTAATTTCTAGGTCAATATAATTCTTTGTCGGATAAACTGATCTTAATCATATGTTCTTGAGGCAACCATGATAGCGCCCTACAATCAAAATTATCGGTTTAAACTTGAGCTCAGGGGCAGAGGGAACGGAACATGTGGATTTCATACAAAACCCGGCATCTACTCTGAAGTGGTCAGCCCTGAGGATGAATTCGAATTCAATCTGAGGGGACAGATTCAAACCATACGGGGCCTTACCCCGGACTGGCACCAGCCATTTGAATTTATAAAGAAAACCGAAGGGAATGACTGGGTGTGCCATACCGTCGGGGAAGACAGCACGGGGAATGGGATTATCTCTTGGTTCGGGGAATACTACCTGCTCTGCCTGTCTTACTCCAGTAACACCTTCTGGGAACATAACCCTTTTTCAGACCCCACGGTAATGATGGGAATGGCCTCCTGGTCCCAGCTCTACGGGGGTCTTTGCGGGATACAGTTCAGTGTGGTGCCCCCATCCAGAAAAGCACTCATTGATCTTGTACTGGCAAACGACGAAAGCCGGCTTCGCAGACAGGCCGAGTCTCTCAACGCCTTCATCGGCGAGCGGGGCTCCGTTATGCCGCCGGATACAAGGCATGTGAGCTATGTGACCATTGCGCTGATTATTGCTGACGGCTGCCTCTACCATTGTGATTTCTGCGGCGTAAAGAGTGGGTCCGAATTCCGTAAACGGTCAAGGGGTCAGGTCAACGAACAGATCTCCCGCCTCAAAGCTCACTACGGACCGGACCTGGCCAACCTGAATGTGGATTTTTTAAGCACCCACGATGCCCCGGGTGGGGCGCCCGATATGATACTTCATGAAATCGCACAGAACTTGGAAGCGTTCGGCATAGCAGAGAAAAACGGCACACGCCCCCACATTTTTCTGTTCGGCAGTGTTGACAGTCTCATTAGGACGGAATCCTGGTTTCTGGATGCGCTGAACGAATTGGCGGCGGCGACGTTTATCAACGTCGACTTTGAGTTGGTGGACGACCTTACCCTCAAACAGATTAACATACCGCTTGAGGCGCCAAAGGTTGCCAGTGCTTTCGAAAAGATGCTCCAGATCATTCAAACCTGCAAGAACATCGAGGTGTTTGGAAATTCCTTGATCAGCGCCAAGCTGCCTGAGGAGCATGAGGCCTCCCTTTGCAGGCGCCTCTCGTTGGTTCCCAGCCGCTGGCCGGAAAGTGGACGATTTACCTGTCTCCTCTCATTGGAAAAAATGATGACCGGTCCGGTATCCTGGACCGGTTTCGCCGCATCCAGTCCCGTAGCCGGATGCCGGTATTTATTTATCTGATTCAGCGCATTTAGCCGGAATCTTCCTGCAATGGCGGTTCCGTTTATAGAAACCTCAGGAGAGAATGGACAATATCTATGGAAAATAAAGCGCCCAATGGTTCTGTTATGGTAATCGGTTCTGGCATCGCCGGCATCCAGGCATCCCTGGATTTGGCCGATTCCGGATTCCTGGTCCACTTGGTTGAAAAGCAGCCCCAGATCGGCGGGGTTATGGCTCAGATAGACAAGACATTTCCGACCAACGACTGCGCCATGTGCGTAATTTCCCCTAAACTGGTGGAGGCCGGGCGCCATCTTAATATTGACCTTCATACCATGTCCCGGGCAAGTGCTGTCCAAGGAGAGGCAGGCAACTTTACGGTCATTCTTGAAAAGGCACCCAGATTTGTGGACACCGATAAGTGTACAGCATGCGGGGAGTGTACCAAAGTCTGCCCGGTTTCTGTAGATAATGCCTTTGACCAGGGACTTTCCATCCGGAAGGCCATATTCAAACTCTATCCCCAGGGGATGCCCGGTGCCTTTGCCGTTGACAAGCGGTCCCAGGCGCCCTGCAAGGCCACCTGTCCGGCCCATGTGTCCATTCAGGGGTTCATCGCCCTGATGCAACAGGGCAAACCCAAAGAAGCATTGCAGCTTTTCAAGGAAGCCCATCCCTTTCCCGGTGCCTGCGGAAGGGTCTGCTACCACCCATGCGAGTCCGTGTGCACCCGGGGCGACCTGGACCAACCCCTGGCAATCCAGATGCTCCACAGGTATCTGGCCGACATGGCGCATACAGACAAAAACCCGAGACCGACATGGAAGGTCGCACCGCGTAAAGAACAGGTGGTCGTGATCGGTTCCGGTCCTGCCGGGTTGACGGCCGCCTGTTTTCTCCGCCGAGAGGGGTACGGGGTGACCGTGTTTGAAAAACTGCCGGTCAAAGGCGGAATGATGGCGGTGGGTATACCGGAATACCGGCTGCCCAAGGCCGCTCTTGCCCGTGAGATTGAAGACATAGAAGCCCTGGGGGTCCGTGTCGAAACCGGTATTGAATTCGGTGTGGACATTACCCTGGACACCCTGAAAGAGGATGGGTATTCCGCCGTTTTTCTAGCCACCGGTCTTCACGGGGCAAAACGGCTGGGGCTAAAAGGCGAGGACCTGGAGGGTGTTTTTTCAGGCACCGAGTTTCTCCGAGATGTCACCCTGGGTAAAAAAATGGAGCTGATTGGGAAAACCCTTGTGATCGGCGGGGGCAATGTTGCGGTGGATGTCGCACGCACTGCCAAACGACTGGGCGCCGAAGCGGTGACAATGGTCTGCCTGGAAAAACGAGACGAAATGCCGGCCTGGGACTATGAGATTGATGAAGCCCTCACAGAAGGGATAAAAATTGTCAATTCCCTGGGACCTATCCGGATACACGGGGAGAATGATCAGCTTACCGGCGTTGACTTCCAGGCATGCACGACAGTATTTGACGCAAACGGCAGATTCAGCCCCACCTTTGATGACCGCCGGTTGTCGGCATTTGAGGCGGATACGGTATTCGTTGCCATCGGCCAAAAGGGGGAAACAGGATTTGCCCGGGAACAGGGAATCGCACTCACCGGTCCGGGGGGGGTTGAGGCCGACCCGGTTACCCTGCAGACACCCATAGACTGGGTGTTTGCAGGCGGAGATGCATTTT
>CAZUMF010000459.1:0-3163 GCA_964621385.1 uncultured Desulfohalobiaceae bacterium | reverse complement strand
ACCTGCGCGAGGACTACTGGGCCATCAGCACCCTGGCCTTTGCGGAAATCGTGCGCCTCTTCTTCTTGAACCAGCCCCTGCAGGGACCCTATGTCGGGGCCTCCTTCGGGGTCAGCGGCATCCCGGCGCCTTTGCGCGAGCACTTCTCCAACCAGGGCTACGCCTATTTCTACCTGGCCCTGGTCCTGGTCTGTCTGACCGGGGCCTATCTGACCGCGGAGTGGTTCACCAAAAAACCCTTCGGCCGGGTTCTGAAGGCCATCCGGGAAGGGGACGAGGTCCCTCTGGCCCTGGGCAAAAACGCGGGCAGCTTCCGGGTGCGCTCCATGTTTCTAAGCGGCTCCCTGGGTGGAATGGCCGGATTCCTCTTTGCCCACTACAACGGTTTCATCTCCCCGCAGTACTTTCTGCCTTTGGAGACCTTTCTGGTCTGGGCCATGGTCATCCTGGGCGGCTCGGGGAATTACAAGGGGGCCATCGTCGGAACCATCGTCATCCAGGCCATCTACAACTCCACCAGGTTCATCAGCAAGTCCCTGCCCATCGAGGCTACGACCATCGCCTCCATGCGCATGATCCTCATCGGCGTGCTGATCATCCTGGTCATTCTCTACATGCCCCAGGGACTGGTGCCGGAGAAGAAGCGCAGGTATGGCGGTAGCAAAGAGGCATAGAGCAGAGGGCATAGAGCATAGAGAAGAGATAGGAAATGCTGGAATGCTGGCATTAAAAAAACAGGAGAGGGAGTGAGGGAGGGACTGAGAGACTGAGAGATAAAGACATTCTGGGATGCTGGAATTTTCAAAAGCTAATGGCCAATGGCTGAAAGCTAATCGCACAGATTCAAAAATGTAAGGAAATTGAAAGATCTCGAACGTATAGAGCTATCATGGCAACCATCCTCCAAACGGAAGACGTCAGCAAGCACTTCGGTGGGATCAAGGCCCTGCAGGACGTCTCCATGCAGGCTGAGTCCGGAAAGATCACCGGACTGATCGGGCCGAACGGCTCCGGAAAGACGACCCTGTTTAACATCATCACCGGGTTCCTCAGTCCGGATCAGGGCCGGATCCGGTTTTTCGAGACCGAGATCGGCAATCTTCCCCACTACAAGATCGCCAGGCTCGGCCTCTACCGGACCTTTCAGCTGAGCCTGAACCCGCAGCGGATGACGGTCATGGAGAACATGCTGCTCTGTCCACAGGACCAGGCCGGTGAAAGCATGCTCAGGACCATTTTCAGCCCCGGGCGGGTGAAGGAACAGGAAAAGGACCATCTTCGAAGGGCGAAGGAGATCCTGGAACTGGTCAACCTTCAGGACATGGCCGACACCTATGCCGGTAGTCTGTCCGGGGGGCAGAAGAAGCTGCTCTGCCTGGCTCAGGCCCTGATGGTCAACCCCAGGCTGATTCTGCTGGACGAACCAGTGGCCGGTGTCAACCCCAGGCTCATCGACGACATCCTGACCACGATCAGGGAGCTTCGGTCCAAGGGGCAGAACTTCCTCATCGTCGAACATAACATGAAGGTCATCCGTCAGATCTGCGATGAGGTCTATGTCCTGGATGCAGGCAAGATCATCGCCCAGGGTCCTCCAGAGGAGACCCTGCAGCAGGAAGAGGTCCTCAAAGCCTATCTGGCCGCCCCCCGGTCCGGACAAGACCAAAGCGGAGACAACTGATGCCCCTTGTCAATATAGACAACATTTCCGCGGGGTACGGCGACACCGAGATCCTGCACAATGTCCACCTCCAGGCAGGGGCAACGGATGTGGTGACCATTATCGGACCCAACGGGGCAGGCAAGTCGACCCTGTTGAAGGCCCTCCTCGGCTACCTGAGGCCCACCACCGGCCGCATCCTCTTCGACGAGGCCGACATCACCGACCTGCGGGCGGATCAACGGGTGCGGCGGGGGATCTCCTATGTGCCGCAGCTGGACAATGTCTTTCCCTCCCTGAACGGGGAGGAAAATCTGATCATGGGCGGCTACTCCCTGTCCAAGAAAGAGTGCCGGCAGCAGATCGAGAAGCTCTACAGCCTGTTTCCCAGGCTGGCCGAACGTAAGAAGCAGCGGGTGCGGACCATGAGCGGCGGGGAACGTCAGATGCTGGCCATGGCTCGGGCCTTGATGACCGAACCCAAGCTGGTTCTTTTGGACGAACCCTCGGCGGCCCTGTCCCCGGGCATGGCCGACCAGGTCTTTCAGAAAGTGGAAGAAATCCGGGACCAGGGCAAGGCCATCATCATCGTGGAGCAGGACGCCCAGCGCTCCCTGAGCATTTCGAATCGGGGCTACGTCCTGGCCAATGGGGAAAATGTCTTCGAAGGCCCGGCTTCCGAGATTCTCAATGACGAGAAGATGAAGGAGGCCTATCTCGGAACCTGAACTTCTGAAGCGGCCAATCCGCTTCTGCAGTTCAGGTTTTTGGGAATGACCCTGTTGTTAATAGTAAAACAAAGGAGGACGACGATGCGACGAGGAAAACTTTTTTGCGTTGTGACGATGTGTGTCTCCCTCTTGGCCATGGGCCTGCTCTCGCCGGCCATGGCCGAAAAAGGACAGGTCAGGATCGGCATGATCTCGCCCCTGACCGGGACCAATGCCCAGGCCGGCCAGGACATGGAGCGCGGGGTGAGACTGGCCATCGACCGCCTCAACCAGGGCTACAAGATCCCCCTCAAGGGCGGAGGCTATAAGGAAATCGGCCCTGGCCTGCTGGGTGCCAAGATCAAGCTCATTGTCGAAAACACGGAGTCCCGGCCCAAAGCGGCCATGGATGCCGCCCGCAAGCTGGTTAACGTGGATAGGGTCCCGGCCATTCTCGGAGAGTTTTCCAGCGGGGTTTCGGTCCCGACAGGGCAGTTCACCAATTCGAACGAGGTCATTCAGGTCTCCATAGGCTCAACCTCTCCCAAAATCAGGGACCTCGGACCCTACATGTTCAATTCCATCGGCCTGGACGATTTGATGGGCAAGAAGCTGACCCGGTTTGCCGTGGAAGACTCCGGGGCCAAGACCTTCGGCTCCATCGTGCCCAACAACCCCTTCGGGGTGGGAATCGAGATCAACAGCTGCCAGACCCTGGAAGAGGAATACGGTGGTGAATGCGTCTCCAAAGTGCGCTACAAGATGAAGCAGTCCGACTACCGGGCCGAGATCC
>CAZUMF010000458.1:0-3166 GCA_964621385.1 uncultured Desulfohalobiaceae bacterium | reverse complement strand
GGTGGCCGGGGCCTGCCTGCGGCTCTTCCGGGAGAAGGGCTTTGCATTTGAGTAACCCTTTTGGATTGCGGATTGCGGATTTTGGATTGCGGATTGCAGAACAGATTGAAATAAGGAAATGAAAATCTTGGATGAGTGCGTCATCTATGTAGTGCTATAGGAAAATAACGAGATCATCGTACTGATCGGAGTTTTAAAAAAAAATGCAGGAAAAATTCGAAAATAAGGGTAGTTATTCTGACTGGATTCCGGCTCCCGGATCGGGGTCCGGGACAGGCCCTGCCGGAATTACGGACAAGAGAATGAGGCATCTGAAGAAATGAAAGTACGCAAAAACCCGATGAACCCAAAAGACTCCGCTTCTTTAGATCCCAAATCCCAAATCCAAAATCCGAAATCCAAATACGCCCGCTTTTTCGAGACCGTGCCCATCACCTTGTACAGGGCTACGCCGGAAGGGCGGATCATCGAGGCCAACCCGGCCATGGTCCGCCTGCTGGGATGCAAGAACATGCAGGAGTTGTACAGGATCTACACGTCTAAGCTCTATGCCGATGTCCGGGATCAAAAGAAATGGCTGCGTTTGATGCAACAAAACGGAACCGTGATCAACTTTGAAGCCCGTTTCCGGCGTTGCGACGGGCAAGAGATCCGGGTCCGGGAGAATGCCCGGGCTGAACGAGACGCAGCAGGCGGGGTCCTCTTCTATGAGGGAAGCCTGGAAGACATCAGCGCGGAAAAAGCGGCCCAGGAAGAGCTCTTGAACCAGAACCGGCTCCTGGACGCCGTCAATCGAATCTTTTCAGAGGCCATGACCTGCGAGAGCAAAGAAGAGGTGGCCCGGGTATGTCTGGCCGTGGCCGAGGACATCACCAGCAGTCGCTTCGGCTTCGTGGGCGAAGTGAACGGCAGGGGCCGCCTGAACACCCTGGCCTTGAGCAACCCGGGCTGGCAGGCCTGTTCACTGTCCGATCCCCAATCTTTGCCTCTTCAATCTAAAATCCGCAATCCAAAATCCAAAATCCAGAACATGACGGTCCGCGGGCTTTGGGGCCGGGTGATCAGGAAAGGACGGCCGCTGATCACTAACGAGCCGGCGGGGCATCCCGACAGTGTGGGCACTCCTGAAGGGCATCCACAGCTGAGCGCTTTTTTAGGGGTGCCTTTGCAGCAGGGGGACAGAACCGTGGGCCTGATCGGCCTGGCCAATAAAGACCAGGGCTACACCCGAAACGATCTGCAGAACATCGAGCAGTTGAGTCTGGCCTTTAGCGAGGCCTTGCGCCTGAAACAGGCCGAGATTGAACTGCGGGAGAGCGAGGCCAAATTCAAGGCCATAGCGCATATGGCCCATGATGCGATCGTCATGATCGACGGGCAGGGCCTGGTCCGCTACTGGAACCGGGCTGCAAAGCTCATCTTTGGCTACACCGCCGAGGAGGCCCTGAACAGGGATTTGCACGGCCTGCTCGCCCCAAAGCGCTTTCAGGAGCGGTACCGGGCGGGGCTGGAGGCTTTTCAGGAATCAGGCCGGGGCCAAGCCGTAGGCCGGTCTCTGGAACTGGCCGGCAAGAAGAAAGACGGATCCGAATTCCCCCTGGAGCTGTCTCTGTCCGCAGTTCAGCTTCAGAGCGGCTGGCACGCCGTTGGGATTGTCCGGGACATTAGCCACCGGAAAAAGATGGAGGAAGAACTCCAGCGGTTGTCCTTTCAGGACGGCTTGACCGGGGTGGCCAACCGCAGGCTGTTCGAACAGACCCTGGACCGGGAATGGCGGTGCCTGACCCGGAGCCAAGGCCATCTATCCCTGATCATGCTGGATATCGATCATTTCAAGGCCTATAATGATACCTACGGGCATCAACAAGGGGATGCCTGCCTGCAGGCAGTGGCCCGGTGCCTCAAAAGCAACTTGCATCGGCCGGGAGATCTTGCGGCCAGATACGGGGGCGAGGAGTTTGCCCTGCTCTTGCCGAACACAGAGCCCGAAGGAGCTCTGGCGGTTGCGGAAAAGGTCAGGCACAGGGTGCAGGAGCAGGACATCCGGCATGAAACATCTCCAGTTGCCAAGCAGATCACCGTGAGTCTGGGCGTGGCCTGGGTCATTCCGGATGCCTCGGCTGACCCGGAAGAGTTGGTGGCTGCTGCAGACAAGGCTCTGTATAAGGCCAAGGCGGCCGGCAGGAACAGGGTTGTGCAGTATGAGAGCAGAAGTGACTAAAGTTGGAAAGTGAACTAAAGTGCCTAAAGTGATTGAATACTGACTATTGAATATTGAAGAGAGCAGAAGTTACTGAAATATGACCCTCTCTAAACGCATCTGCAAAAAGTCTTGAGTGAACGCTTCAAGCGATTTTTTTGTTCCTGTAATTCTTTGGATTTACTGACCTCTGACCACTGACTTCTGACCACTGACGGCTGCAAAAGTTTTTTTGCAGCCGCATCCTCTCTAGGGATATTTTATGCCACCAAGAAGGCAGGGGAGCATTCTGATCTTTACAAATCGAAAATCGGAAATCGCAAATCGGCAATAAGATAAATCCAAAATCCGCAATCTAAAATCCAAAATGCGGAGGTTAGTCCTTAATGAAAAAGCTGCCCATTGGAATCCAGACTTTTGAAAATTTGATTCAGGAAGGGTACTATTACGTTGATAAAAGCCCTTTTCTCAAGATGCTGACTGATCAGGGAAAGTATTATTTTCTTTCCCGGCCCCGGCGCTTTGGTAAGAGTCTTTTCTTGAGCACCATCAAGGCCGCCTATGAGGGCAAACAGGAGTTGTTTCAGGGCCTGTACCTGCATGATCAGTGGGATTGGGGCATGGTGCTTCCAGTGGTGCATATCAGCTTTGGCTCTGGAGTGATTCGAGATTTACAGGAATTGCAGATCACTTTTGATGAGATCCTTTATGACCACAGTCAGGCATATGGATTGACTTACGCCAAGAAGAGTCACAAAGGGCGTTTCGCCGAACTCATTCACAGCCTGCATGGATTGTTTGGCTGCAAGGTGGTAGTCTTGGTGGACGAATATGACAAGCCCATCCTGGACAATATTGAAAAACCGGCAACAGCTGTGGAAATCAGAGAGGAGCTCAAGAACTATTACTCAGTGATCAAGGATGCCGATCCCTATCTTGAATTCGTATTCATCACCGGGGTCTCCA
>CAZUMF010000457.1:0-3168 GCA_964621385.1 uncultured Desulfohalobiaceae bacterium | reverse complement strand
GGCTTCCGTCTTCGCTCAGAAGCTTCGCCGTGACAAGTCGCCGGAATGACGGAGGGAGTGCCTCAAAGTTTTTTTTTGGATCAAACAGGACGTCTGCGGCCAGAGGCAGGGCTGCCAAGAGGCTTTTCTGAAAGATTGCTTCGCTTCGCTCGCAATGACGAGCATTGTTCAATGCTTGGAAGTGTGACTCCATTCGTCATGACAAGGATTCTTCGCCAACGCAATCGCATAGAAATTCAGCTGAAGTTTCATACGAGCCGTGTCCCAGGTGGAAGCCGTCGGTTTACTCGAGTCTGAGAATGGACATTGTTCTATCCAAAAATGCGTCTTCCGCATTTTTGGATCAGCAGAAAAGATGCAGTCCCAGCCCTACATCCCTGCCTTCTGCGGCCAGCCGATTATATTCGACGACCGCCCCCGGGGTGTCGGTTTCCAGCAAAGGAATGCCGGCAGACTGCAGTGTCTGTTTCAGCCTCTCCGTGGCCTGCATCAAGCCGGGTGATCCGCGGCCGAGAATGATCTGCTCGGGACTGGCGTCAATCAAGTCCTGAATGTCTTCCACATCCACCTGGTGGCCTTTTTTGCGCCACCAGGGACACAGGACGTGTTCGCCGCAGATCTTGAGATCCTTGGTATAAACCTGCCCTTGAATCGTAATCCGACCGAATTGAAACTCCTGGATTTCCATATCAGTCAGTGCTCTTTGATGGCTCCGCCTCGGCATACAAGGGACGGAAACCTTCGAGTACCGCTAAAAGCGGCTTGATCTCCTGAAAAAAACGGTCCCGTTCTGCCTTGGGCACCGGATCGGTGGGAGTTGATTCAACCTTCAGGGGGTTGACATACTGACCGTGCTTCTTTACCCGAAAATCCAGATGCGGACCAGTGGAAAGCCCGCTCGAGCCGACGTAGCCGATGACCTCCCCCTGGGTCACTCGTTTGCCGGTCCGCATGCCCTTGGCAAACCGACTCAGATGCATATACGTGGTTTGATAGCTGTTCGGGTGCCGGATTTTCAAATACCTTCCGCCTCCATTGCGTTGATACCCCTTGGCGACAATCTTTCCGTCCCCGACGGTTTTCACCGGCGTACCGCTGGGCGCGGCATAATCAATCCCCTGGTGGGGCCGGACCTTCTTCAGAATCGGGTGCATCCGGCGCAGGGTGTACCCGGAGGAGATTCGAGAAAAATTCAGCGGTGCTTTTAAAAACGACTTGCGCATGGCCTGCCCCCGGGCATCGAAATACTCCTCCCGGCCGTTTTCCAGGGCAAACAAAAAGGCCTGAAAAACATGGCCCTGATTCACAAAGCGGGCCGCCAGAATATCTCCATACCCGGCGAATTCTTTGTCCCGGTATCGTTTTTCCACAATGAGACGGAAAGAGTCGCCTTCACGGATATCAAAGATAAAATCGATATCCCAGGCAAAAATATCCGCAAGCGCCAGAGCCAGCTGATCCTTCTCTCCGGCCTCCTTGACCGCTGCAAACAGGCTGCTGGAAATGGTCCCCTCCACAAGATGCCGCTTGATTTGATAGGCGATTTTTTCTTTGCTGACTGCATAGCTGCCCTGGTCAAAGCCGATACAGAGTTTTTCATCCCCGTCGATGTCGTATTCCAATCCAGCCAGAGCCTTGTCTTTGAGGTAGAGCCGATAGCTGTTGCCGCTTCTGATCTTATGCAGGGGGAACACCTCCCGGCATTCCCTGGCCAAGTAGTGGATATCGCCGGCCGAGAGATACCCGGACAGAATATCAGAGGCGGTCTGTCCTGTCTGGACCCTGGTTTCAACGACCTGCAGGTCCTTGCCCGGAAGGCCGGGGCGCTGCGAATCCGCCGGCGCCGCATCCTGTTCAGATTTTTGATCGAGTAGGCCCTTGCCCTGTTCTAAAGACAGTCCGGTCCCGCTCTGAGCCTGTTCAATACTCGCCCGGGTGTTGTCCAGAAAGACATTGTTAATGAGGAAGACCACTCCCAGGACCACGGCAAAGGCCGCCAGGGCCGCCTGCAGATAGAGCAGTTTTCCGCCGGCCAGCAGCTTCAAATCGAATCGCGCTCCGTATCGCCTGTTCTTTCGCATGGGCATTTCATTCCAATAATGCGCTCAAAAGTCAAGGGCTATCCTCTCATTTGCCAAATTTTTCCTTTTGTCTCTTGAGCGAAAGCTATAACGGACCTTGCATTTTTCCAACATCAAAGTTACAAAGGGTTCATGAATGATCTTATTCTCCAAAAACTCAGCCAGCATTTCAGTCCTGATTTCCAGCTGAGCGCTGATGACTTCTGCCACATCTTCGACGGAATCATGAGTCACTCCAGAGACGGGCTCTTTGTAACCGATCACCAAGGCAATATCCTCATGCTGAACAAAGCCTCCGAGGAGATGCTGGGACTCAAGATCAACGATGTGCTCGGCCGCAATGTCAGCGACTTGGTCCGTGAAGGCTATTATGACTCCTCGGTCACCCTGCTCGTGTTGGAAAAAAAGCGACCGGCCTCAATTCTCCAAACCAGCTGGCAGGGAAAAAAAGTTCTGACCACCGGGATTCCGATCCTGAATGAAGAAGGCAGCATCAAGTTCGTCCTGGTCAACGACCGCGATGTCTCGCTCATCAAAATGCTCCGGGAAAACCTCGAACCGGAAAATCTTCCCCAGAGCCTCTTTCAATGCAACCTGACCGAACTGGGCGTGGACAGCAGCTTTTTGGAGAGCATTGTCTTCTCCAGCCAGTGCATGGAAGAAGTCATCCAAACCGCGGTACGAGCCGCCAAATTCAATGTCAGCATCCTCTTGACCGGCAAATCAGGAGTGGGCAAGAGTTTGATCGCCAGGCTCATCCACCAACTGTCCCCACAGAAAAACGGACCCTTTATCGATCTCAACTGCGGTTCCCTGCCCAGTTCCCTGCTGGAGTCGGAACTCTTCGGCTATGAGCCCGGGGCCTTTACCGGTGCTTCGGCCAAAGGGAAAAAAGGGTTGCTGGAAAGCGCCGATCAGGGAATTCTCTTTCTGGACGAAATCGGAGAAATGGATCGCCAACTCCAGGTCAAGCTCTTGAAATTCCTGGAGACCAAAACCTTTTTCAAAGTCGGGTCCAGCCAGGCCACAAGCATCAACACCCGGATCATCGCCGCCACTAACCAGGACCTGGATGCGATGATCCGGT
>CAZUMF010000456.1:0-3169 GCA_964621385.1 uncultured Desulfohalobiaceae bacterium | reverse complement strand
CTTTGGGGGACGGGTCCCGGCTTTTTCATAGAGACGGGGATAGTTCAAGGGCCATTCCACGGCCTCGATCAAGCTTTGTTTGATTACAGGCAGGCCGCCCACATCTTCCCAGCTCACTTCCGGGACATCGACAAAGACCTCCCGGACGGCCGAGGGTTCGACCCCGCGCAGGGCGATGAGAAAATCATCCCGGCAGACCTTCAGCCCCAGAAGCTGTTCAGCCGAGATCCCGTCCAGGCTGAAATCAATGGCCGGCATGAGCCGCCGCAGGCAGGCCATGGCCGCTTCGCGGCACAGGGCCTGCAGGTCGGCCCCGACAAAGCCGTGGCTGATCTCGGCCAGGTGTTCCAAGTCGACATCATCGTCCAGGGGCATGCCCCGGCTGTGGATATCCAGGATCTCCCGCCGACCGTTCTTGTCCGGGACGGCAATGCGGATTTCCCGGTCGAAACGCCCCGGCCGGCGCAGGGCCGGGTCTAAGGCATTGGGAATATTCGTGGCCGCAATGACCATCAGGTTCTGCTGCCTGGCCAAGCCGTCCATCAAGGCCAAAAGCTGCGCCACCACCCGCTTTTCCACATCCCCGACCACCTTTTCCCGTTTCGGGGCCACGGCGTCGATTTCATCGATAAAGATGATGCTTGGCGAGCTTTTGCCGGCGGTCTCGAAGATCTTACGCAGGTGGGCCTCGCTCTCCCCGTAGAATTTGTGTATCACCTCCGGGCCGTTGATGGAAAAAAAACGGGCCTCGGTTTCATGGGCAATGGCCCGGGCGATCAAGGTCTTGCCACAGCCAGGCGGGCCATGCAGCAGGACGCCTTTGGGGGCCTCGATCCCCAGTCTTTGAAAGAGCTCGGGAAAGCGCAGGGGAAGCTCGATGGTCTCCCGCACCCGCTGCAGCTGCGGCCGCAGTCCTCCCACGTCTTCATAGGACAATCTCCCGTCCGCCCGGTCCTGACCGCCTTTGCCCGTGATCAATCTGGTGCCGGGCCCGATCAGAACCGGTCCCCGGGGGGAGGTTTGCGCAACCTGAAAATCAAGGGGCCTGCTCCCGAACAGGGTGGCCCGGACCCGATCCTCCCGGCTCACCGGGAGCCCGTCCAACAGGGAGGCAAGGTAGCGGGTGTCTCCAAGAGCGGGGGCCACAGTCAGCGGGGTCAATTCGATGCTCTCGGCCGGGGGGCATTCTATCTTGCGGACCCGGACGCTTTCATCCAGGCCGGCCCCGGCGTTTTCCCGGCTGATCCCATCCAGCTGGATCCGGGCCTGGCCCCGCTGTTCCTTGTAACTGGGCATGACCCGGCAGGCAGTCCTTTTTTTGCCGGCGATCTCGAGGACATCCCCCAGACCGGCCTGCAGTTTTTGCATATCCTCGGGATCGAGCCGGGCAAAGGCCTTGCCCATGTCCTTGGCCAGGGCTTCGGCCACCTTCAGCTCGAGTTCGGCATTTGTGTTCACGGTCATTTTTTTCCCGTCCCTGGATCGAAGCATTTGATTTCAACGATGCCGTTGTTGCAGCCTACGGTGATATCCTCCAGAGAATACGGTTTCGGAAGCAGGATTTCCTTACGATATTTCTTTTTGCCTTTGGCCGCGGACAGGATCAGAATATCTCCCTGGAGATCCAGCCGGACATCCTCCCTGGAAATACCCGGCATTTCAGCAGCGATCAGGGTGTAGCCCTCTTCTTCCAGAACGTCCACCACCGGCTCCCGTTCTTCATGGACCACGGTCTCCCCAGAGGCCTCGTTTTTGCGGATATTGCCGAAGGGCTCCACCTTGACCTCCTGATCCCCGATTCCGAATTTGACCGAGAGGCCATAGACTCCTTTCAGTTCTTTATCATCGGATTCCCATTTGATTTCCCCGGTTCTGGACAGTTGTTCCCCCTTTTCCGCCAGGCTGCCCAATTTGTCCACCAGATCGCCCAGATTGCCGAGAATCCCGTCCAGTCCGCCCCGACCTTTCTTGTTATCCTGTGCCATACTCTTCTCCTTCGATTTTGACTAAACCGAATTGTTTCATTTTTGTATAAATGGTCTTGTAGTCGATCTGCAAAAGCCTGGCCGCCTTGGCCTTGTTCCCCCCGGTATGGGCCAGGGTCCGGCAGAGAATGTCCCGCTCCAGGACCGTGGTGCTCTCCTTGACGATATCCTTGAACGAGCCCTTTTCCCAGGGTCGATTTCCACAAAAATCATTCGCCTGCTCAGTCTGCCGGGACTCCCGACCCAGAGACAGATGCTCGGGCCGGATCGTATCCCCGGCCAGGAGAACGGCCCGCCGGATCGTCGATCTGAGCTGCCGAACATTTCCGGGCCAGTCGCTGCGCTTCAAGGCCTCCATGACCGGCTGCTCCACATCGAGCACCCGCTTGTCCAACTCCATATTGGTGGTCTGTACAAATCTCTGGGCCAAATAGGGTATATCCTGCTTGCGCTCCCGCAAAGGGGGGATGCGGATGGTGTACTCATTGAGCCGGTAGAAGAGGTCATCCCGGAACACCCCGGCAGCCACGGCCTGCTCCAAATCCTGATTGGAAGCCGCCAGCAGCCGGACGTCGATGTTCGTAAAGGCGGTGCTGCCCAGGGGATTGATTTGCCTGTCCTGCAGGGCGCGCAGCAGTTTGGCCTGCGAAGAGAAGGGCATATTCGCGATCTCGTCCAGAAACAGGGTGCCCTTGTCCGCGGCCATGAATTTGCCGTTTTTGCGGGAAACCGCCCCGGTAAAGGCCCCCTTTTCATGACCGAAAAGCTCGCTCTCCAGGAGGTTTTCCGGAATGGCCCCACAGTCTACCGGGACAAAGGGTCTCCCGGATCTATGGCTCAAATGGTGAATGGCCCTGGCCAAAAGTTCTTTCCCGGATCCGGTCTCACCCTGGATAATCACTGAAAAATTGGAAGGGGCCACCGTGTTCACATCGGCCACCAGCTGCTGCACAGCCCGGCTGGGACCCATCATTTTACACAGGTTGCAAGACTCCTCTGCCTGGGAGGACAAAACAGCCAGTTTCTGCAGCAAGCGGCGTTCCTTAACCGCCCTGTGCACGGCCCGGATGACGTCGTGGTGTTGAAAGGGCTTGGCCAGATAATCCGAGGCCCCGTTCTTGATGGCCGCCACCGCGCCCTGGATATCGGCGTAGGCCGTGATAAAGATCACCGGCAGGGAAGGA
>CAZUMF010000455.1:0-3173 GCA_964621385.1 uncultured Desulfohalobiaceae bacterium | reverse complement strand
ATCTGCTCATCGAGCGCTACAAACAAATCGAAGCCGGCGAAGAGCTGTCCAGCCGCGACGCTTCCATCGATGCCGCCCAGATGTGGGATGAGGTACTCATTGAACAAGACATCCCGAATCTTTTGGAGTCCAGGAACAGAAACGAGGTGATCAGGGTCCTTGGTGAATACTTTGACAATCAGGATTTCGATGTCTGGCCATATAATGAAATCGATCCCGGTGACCTGGCGGACTATCTCGCCGAAGTCCGGGAGTATTTTATCAATGAAGGCCTGACCCACTGGGAGTTGGAAATCCTGGATGCCGAAACCGGATCGTGGTTTACCTAATATTTAGTTTGGGCCTTTTGACCACCGGTCAGGAGGCCCAAACTGGATATTAAGATAACTGCAGAGCTCTTTATGACAAGGCGCGCCATCTGGAAGGGGGTGGTCTCCTTCGGGAGGAACCGTGTCCCTGTAAAGCTTTACTCCGCGGTGAATCCCTCCGGGATCTCCTTTCACCGGCTGCATGACCAGGACAAGGTCCGCCTGCGGCAGCAGATGGTCTGCGAGCTCGAAAACGAGCCGGTTCCGGACGAGGAGATCGTCAAGGGCTTGCAGATAGATGAGAACGAATATGTGGTGGTCAAGCCTGAAGACCTGGCCGAGCTGGAGCCGGAGACGAACCGCACCATCGAGGTCCAGGGCTTCGTCGACCCGCAGGAGATCGATCCCCGCTTCTACGACCGGACCTACCATCTGGCACCGGACGGCGAGTCCCACAAGTATGCCTCCCTGGCCGAAGCCCTGTCTGAGTCGGGCAAAGCCGCGATCTGCCACTGGACGTTCCGCAAGCGTTTTTACAACGGGGTGCTGTTCCCCGGGCAGAACGTCCTGGAGCTGGTGACCCTGCGCCTGGCCGAAGAAGTGATCGATGCGGGTGAACTGAAGCTGCCCGAGGCCGGCCTGTCCCAGAAGGAGCGCAAGACCGCCAGGTACCTGGTGGAGGAGCTCTCTGGTCCATTCGATCCGAATAAGTACCACAACGACTTCCGGGAAGACCTGGAAGAGCTCATCACCACGAAAGCCCGGGGCGGGGAAGTTCAGAAACGCAAGGCCCCCAAACCCGAGCCCGTCGAATCAGGGAAGCTTATGGAGCTTTTAGAGGCCAGCCTGAAGCAGGCCCGGGGAGAGAAGAGGAGATAAGGGTGGCACCCGGCCTAGAAACGATCGCCTGCCCGCACTGCGGTCTGGAGTATGAGTACGATCAACAGCGGAACTGCCGGCTGTGCGACGAAGCGGCCTGCCCTCACTGCCTGCCGGACTGATCGAGGTGGCCAGGGTCGGCCTGCTCCTGCAGCGCGTATTGGCCGACATCGGTCTGGCCTCCCTGGCCAAGGTCTCCGGGGGGAAGGGACTGCATTGCTGCCTGCCCCTGAACACGCCTTATGACTATACACAGAGCAAGGAGTTTGCCAGAACGGTGGCCGCACGTATCGAAGCGCATTACCCCGAGCTTGTGACCAGCAAAATGGGCAAGGAGCACCGGACCGGGAAGGTCTTTATCGACTGGAGCCAGAACGACGAACACAAATCCACCGTCTGCCCCTATTCGCTTCGGGGGGAAGAGAGGCCCCTGGCTGCCGCGCCGGTATCCTGGGATGAGGTCGACTCGGCCGTGCAGCGCAACCAGGAACAGGACCTGCGCTTTACCCCTGAGCAGGTGATCAACCGGCTGAACACCTTCGGCGATCTCATGTCCCCGGTCCTGACCCGGCGACAGCGGCTGCCCGGAATGAGATCCAGGGAGATCGAACCGGTACGGGTTTGGAACAATTCGGATGTCACGGCATCCGATGCAGATATTGCGGGCAGTCTCGCTGAATATCGCGGCAAGCGCAGGTTCGAGGCCACGCCCGAGCCCGCGGGCACAGGAAGCAACCAGGACAAATGGCGAAGCAGCTTCCTCGTGCAGAAGCACTCCGCCGGCAGGCTCCACTACGACCTGCGGCTGGAATGCGAAGGAGTGCTCAAGTCCTGGGCCGTTCCCAGGGGTCCCAGCTTCGATCCGGGCCAGAAACGCCTGGCGGTTCGAACCGAGGATCATCCGCTGGCCTATGCGGAATTCGAGGGCCGGATACCCGAGGACCAGTACGGCGGCGGACAGGTCATTGTCTGGGACAGGGGTACATACAGCCCGGCCGGTTCACCGTATCCGGATGAGGCGAGCGTTTCGAAGGCCCTAAAAGAGGGCAAGCTGGAAGTGACCCTCCAGGGCGCCAAGCTCCAGGGGGATTTCGTTCTGGTGCGCACCGGCCTGGACCGGCAGGGAAAAGAACAGTGGCTGCTGATCAAGAAAAGGGATGCGGTTGCCAACAGCCTGGTCGATCCATTGCAAACCGAACCTTACTCGGTTCTCTCGGGCCTGTGGATAGAGGATCTGGCCGAATCTGAATCTTGACTTCAGCCAGGCCTTCTTCCTCATGTCACAGTGATCTTTAATCGCGGGCCTTCGTGGCTGACCGGAAACGGTGTGATCGACTTGGGAGCAGGTCCGGAGACGTTTTGTCCCTGCAGATCGTAGGTTGATTTGCTGACGCTGCAGCATTGAACCGTTCCCTTGCCGACATCCGGGTCCAGTCGTCGATGCCCCAGATGAGTGCATCGGTTGTGGAAGGCGTGACAGTTTCCCTCGTCATCGCAAAATACCAGGACCCGTTTGGGAAGGTTGACTCCCTCAAGCCGCACGGCCCCTCCTCTGGCCTGGAGGAAGGGCACGAGTTGATCCGCCAGAAAGCGGTCCACACAGGCCCGGGCGGAAAGGTCCTCGATCAGCCGGTCGGCCACTTTCTGACCTATCTCTTCGGCAGGCCTGCCAGGTGCTCCGGCCAGGTCCGACCCGAGCAGGCAGCCGGTGCTGGTTCTCGCCCAGACAGCCAGACAGGCCCCGGCCTGTTCGGCCGCTTCGAGGTAGGCAGGCTGTTTCCTGGTGTCATTGACTTCTTCGATGAAAACAGAAAAATTCATGCCCTGTAAACGATCTTCGCAGGCCTGCCGCATGCGGCGGGAAACACGGCGCTTTTCTAAATGCGAGGACAGGGCCAGGCCGTGAATCTCTTCCACCTCAATGTTTCCCGGTTCACGCTTCATCCAGGTCCGAGTCGACGTTGAGACGCAGATACAAATCGCCCG
>CAZUMF010000454.1:0-3174 GCA_964621385.1 uncultured Desulfohalobiaceae bacterium | reverse complement strand
CCATGAATCGCTGAATATGCTCTTTAAGCAGACCTTCCGGTTGAATTCTTTGGATAAGTTCAAAGAACAGGTCATGCGTGCTACCGACAACTAACCTGCTCCTGTCAATACCACATACAGATGCCTCCCGTCTCCAAGAATCGAGCAAAGAAATTGGAACAGACAAAATTTACTATTCAGTCGGGATTGTAAGTTCAGAGCTCGGAACTCGGAGCGCGGAATGCAGAACGAAAAAACAAACAAGGCAAACGTAGAAGAATGCAGGATCTTGACTAACCCATGCTCTGGCTCTTCCTCGCCATTGCCACTGCCTTTTTCAACGCCTCAGCCATTACTGTAGCCAAAAGGCACTTTTCCGGTCTTCGGCCATGGGAAATCGGTATGATACCAACCTTCTTCGGCGGAACCATCTGCCTGCTGATCCTGCCCTTCATTCCGGTTCCTCCTCTGGATGGTTCGTTTTGGCTGGCCTGGTCCCTGTCCCTGCCGCTGTTGATCATCGCCCTGTTTTTTCAATACTGGGCCATCGGACTCTCCCCCCTGTCCCTGACTATGCCCTATCTCTCCTTTACCCCGGTATTCGTGATTCTCACCGGGTTCCTGCTCCTGGGGGAAGTGCTCAACTTCTGGGGCGTGCTTGGGGTTGTGGCCATTGCCGTCGGGGGGTACGTCTTGAACTTAGAGCCCGGGGGCAATCGAAGCTTGATTGACCCGATCAAAGCCGTATTCCGCGAACCTGGATCCTGGCGGATGCTCGTCACGGCCGTCGTCTTCAGCATCTGTGGCGTCCTGGGCCGCATGGGGGTTTTGCACTCTTCTCCCCTGTTCTTCGGTTTGACCCTCTTTCCGGCTCTTGGGATATGTTTTGTCCTTGTTGGCCTGATCTCGGGTCAGGCACGACTGTCCAGCCTGTGGCAATCCCCCGGACCGGCTCTTCTGGCCGGATCATGCCTGGCCCTGGAGATCATCTGCCATCACTTCGCCATTTCCTTGACCAAGGCAGCCTACATGCTGGCCGTCAAACGGCTGAATACGCTGATCTCAGTCATCTATGGGGGAATCGTCTTCAAGGAGACCAACATCAAAGTCCGTCTGGCAGGCACCGCTCTCATGATTCTGGGAGTGTCCATGATTGGACTGCTGGGCAAGTGACAACTCGGGAACGTTCCCGGATTCGCTCTGACTCATGTCCTCGGTCTCGAGAAGGATAACATCAGCTTCGTCGCCTCCTCCCTGAACTCGGACTGGAAGTTGCCTTCAAGCTCTGTAACTCGACCTCTTCATCAAGGAACGGCATTCTCGAAGACTATGTTCTTTGTTTGAAAAAATCCTTTTCAGTTGTCGGCCTGACTGGTACTGTCAGGAAGGTCCTGGATGGACCCACGGATTCCATGCAGTACCAGTCCTTTGATCCGGCTTTTGCCTTCTCTGCGCAAAAGCCCGAACCCGCAACTTGAATATCAGGCGACGAGGGTGCATCACGATGCAAGACAACATCTTCGCAACTATCGTCTCCGGTGGACAGACCGGTGCAGATCAGGGTGCGCTTGAAGCTGCTCTGCAGCTGAACCACCCCTGTGGCGGCTGGTGCCCCAAAGGCCGGTTGTCCGAGACTGGCCCGATTCCAGACAAGTATCCGGTCCAGGAGCATCCCTCCGAGAGATACGATGTACGTACAGAGGCCAACGTCAAGGACTCCGACGGATCCCTGGTCTTCACCTACGACCAGCCTACCGGCGGGACGGCCTTTACCATCGAGGTCGCGCAAAAGCTCGGCAAACCGATCTTCATCTTCGACCTGGAATTCGACCCCCTCAATGTCAATGTGCAGGAGATCTGGGATTGGGGTTCAGAGAACGACATCCGCATTCTGAATGTGGCCGGTCCCAGGGAGAGCAAGGCCCCCGGCACGCACAACCTGGTCAAAGGGATCGTATTAGAAATACTACGTCATGTGAAAACTTAGATTCGATTGGAGCAGGGCTTTCTATGGCTCTCTGGCCAAACTTGTGGACCTTGAGGCCCTGGACAAGTTTCTCTCAGATGTCCACCTGAACCAGGCCTCATATTCATGATACTGAAGCTGACGCAAAGGAGATGTGTGATTTGGAAAAGAACGTGACTACGACCTCGCTGGAGATGCTCTCGCCTGATCAATTCAAGGCAAAACCCTCAGCAAGAGAAGATGCTCGCGTGGACAAAGCCGAAATCCCCAACCCTGCCCTGAACCACTTTTTTTTCGTCAATGTGGGCCGGCCCTGGAAGTGGCACAGCCGGTTGATCTGGACTTTTGCAAATTGGCGGGATTGGGTGGAGAAGGAAAATGTCCACACTTTTGTTGGATACCTGAACATGACCCCTTTCGGCTATATTGAACTCGACCAGCAGGAAGAAGACGTCGAAATAGCCTTTTTCGGCGTACTCCCGCAGTTCATCGGACAGGGTCTCGGAGGGTACCTCCTCTCGGAGGCGATTCGTCAGGCTTGGCTGCTGAATCCCGAAAGGGTGTGGGTCCATACCTGCACCAGCGATCATAAGCACGCCCTGGACAATTACCTGGCCAGGGGATTCTCCGTTTTCCAACAAACGACGGAGAGAGAACGCATCCCTGACGAAGACGATCCCATCTGGTCCACTCCGGCGTTTTACCGCTCTCTGGCCGAAGAATACCGGGAACTGGCTCTTCACAATGCCGAACGCTCTTCGCTATCCTGACTTGCTGTTCTCCAGCCATGGGCTTTTGCCACAAGCAGCGTTTGCTTCTCATGGCAGAGAATTAAGATCCTCTATATCTTGCTTGAATTATAATATAAGTGATCAAAGTCAGGCCCTGTTGGTATCTTAGGATTACCAATTTGGGATCGAAATCGTCACTTTAAGAAATTCGGTGCTGTTTCATGGGGCAAGCGATTTCATCCAGACAAAAACGAACCGGGAAAAAGCCCGGACAGAAGCATTGGCAGTAGGCTGTCTTCAGTTTGTAGAGGCGGTGCAGAAACGGCTTGAAGCCAGGGCCACATAGCGCAGCATCAAGGAGAATTCCTCTGGAACTGCATGTAAGTAATTTGTTCTTTTTTTACTCGTTTCAGGCAATGCCTGGTTTGGGTAGATATAGACTTCGAGTCCCTCGACGACAAAGGGGCAAACACCGCCGACTCGTAAGCCGGTTTGCTC
>CAZUMF010000453.1:0-3177 GCA_964621385.1 uncultured Desulfohalobiaceae bacterium | reverse complement strand
GATTCAGTAAACGGGAAAAAACGTAAATTTTTCTCGCGTTTTTTATTGTAAAAGCATAGTCATTCGTGCCCCATTCGTGAGCATTCGTGGACGGCATTCTTTTTCTTGAGCTTTTTTTTATCAGTCTGGTATCCTGCCGTCCGTCAGCAAGAATCAAATTCCTTTTGGCCGAAGGCTCAACATCGATTTTTTCCAAATAATCATCAGGAGCGTAAGTTGTAGAGTGCATCTGTATCCACCCAGAACTCTTCCTCGAAAAAAAGTTCCGGCTTTTTTTTATATCGGAAACTTAGACCCTCTGTTTGAACATACCCATTGAGTTTTCTCCGTAAATCCGGTTCATGGGCTCGTTATCCGGAAGCTGGCAGATAGAACCCGCCCCCGGTTCTTGGCCTGCTCCACTTTCCGTCTATGGCCGTCCTCAGGGTCCGGCCCAGACGCTCGCATCCCTGAACCGCATCTGCATTGTCCTCGAAACGCTGGAACGATTCGTCTTCGACTTTTGTGAACTCTTCAAACTCCTGACTGGACCAATGCAGGGCCGGCATCCCCACTTGGCACTTAGTCCCCAGACCGCAGGAAAAGCAGGGTGGAGTGTCAGAGGCGAACACGGCCGTGCCGATCACCTGGAAAAAGTATACTTTCAAATAGTCCGTCATGTCCTGTGCAGCCCGCTCCGGTTCAGTGCCGCCCACAGCCACCACCGCCGCCGGGCGATTCAGGAACACAGGCTCCTGATGATAGAAGGGAAAAAGCCTCTCCAGAAAAATGTGGACCAGCGAGTTGAACCTTCCGTTGTAATTGACCCCACCCAGGATGAGACCATCCATGGTTTCCAGCTTGTCGTACAAAGGCTCTATATCATCCTCCTGTACACAACGCTTTCCTGTTGCGCAGCAGGCACAGCCCCTGCAGGGAGAGAGATTCAGTTCACTGAGCGAGATCAGTTCGTAACGGTGCCCGGAGGCCTGGGCCGTCCTCTTGACCATCCTCTCCAGGTTGCCATCCTGGAACGGACTTGAATGTACGGCGAGTATCATACCGCGTTCTCCTAACCTGTTTGCAACTCCGGGCATAATCGCCCGGAGTTGCAAACAGGATAGCATAAGTATTTGCAGTTTGTAACCCTATGAGTACATGAAAACCAGTTTGTAAACTTCTCTCCCTGGCATATGACAATAAAAAGGGAAATCCATGTTTTGGCTGGATCTTTAAAAAATGACAGATTCATTTCTCCAGGCTTTACAAGCACATCACCGAAAGCTATGCTTGATGGGAATAAGGAGACACCGTAGAGATGAGATTGAGCGAGAGAGAACGACAGCCATATCCAGAGACTGGTCAGGGCAAAACGGCTGCTCAGTTCATTTTATCCCTTGAGGACCTCAAAGATGCCGAATTTGTCTGAGGAACAAATCGAGCACATCGACCAGTTCATCTATCGCTTCACCAAGCTGCAGGATTCAATGGCAACCCGGCTGATGCCGGCAATATACTCTTGGCTGGAGGGTGAATCCAGACCTGTCCCTATACACTGGAAAGGACTCGGATAGATCATGCAGTCACTCCCCCTTTTCATCGCGGCCTCCATTGCCCTCATCATCACCCCTGGTCCCGACATCTTCTACGTCCTGACCCGGGGCATTGCCGACGGCAGATGGGCCGGGGTCATGTCGGCCGCCGGCATCACCTCCGGCATCCTGGTGCACACCCTGGCCGCTTCCCTGGGCCTGGCCGTTCTCCTGCAAACCTCGGTCTACGCCTTTTGGACCCTCAAGATCTGCGGTGGTCTCTACATCATTTATCTCGGTTTTCAAATGATCAAGAACAAGGACGTCCTGGAGTTCAGCCCCCTTCGCAACGGCCTGGACCTGAAGAAGTGCTTTGCCCAGGGGTTTCTGTGCAATGTGCTCAACCCCAAGGTCGCGGTCTTTTTCCTGGCCTTTCTGCCGCAGTTTGCCAAAATGGACAGCCCTAACCACAGCCTGTACATGATCGGCCTCGGCCTGATCTACTATCTGCTGAGCATCATGTTCATGGTGACCCTCGGCCTCTTTTCCGGCTGGATCGGGATCTGGCTGAGCCGCAGAACGACGATCGCCGGGAAGATCAGGCTCGGCTCGGGCACGGTCCTCATGCTCCTCGGCCTGAGCCTGCTGGTGCCGCAGCGGCATTAATTCGAGCAAATCGTGAAGACCGTTCCCCTCTGTATGCTTGTAAGCATCCGAGCGAGAAACCACCTGTTTTTCAATAAGGCTTTTCACCGATAACGTTCCCCAGGGGAGCGTAATTGCAGACCACAATGATCAGGCCCTCACAGGCGGTCTTGGCACAGCCGAGACGCTCGGTCCCCTGCCAGACGATCTGAGTGTAATGCCCGACCTTTGTATAATTGGTCGGATCAATGGGATCTCCCTCATACAGCTTCTTTTCGCTCAGCCAGGCTTTCACCGCGTCCTCGACACCATGAACCCTGGCTGTTCCCTTGTAGAGGTTCTCGCCGTACTCTTTCCGAGAAAATTCCCCTGCACCCGGCCGATGCTGCATCCGGCAGCCCGTTGCCTTCAGATGATCGGACCATTCCTGGGCATAGGCCCCGAGATGGCTCGACCAGGTAAGCGGTTCGAGACCGACTTCTGCCCGGGCCTGGTTGTGAAGCCTGAGGATCTGTTCAACTTCATCACTTTCCAGTCGAGAGCCGATCGATTCATTCCTGGTTAAGATTGGAGATGTTTGAGAGAGCTTGCCCGAAACATCCTGCTGCCCAGCCACCGCAGTTTTGGAAGCGGTTCCCTGAGATGCGGAAGAAGAACTGTGCATGGGTCCGCGTTGATAACAGCTCGACATTGCCAGGACTGCAACTGCTGCAAGTGGGATAAGAAACAGGAATATCCACTGTGTT
The DNA here is from genome assembly GCA_964621385.1 of uncultured Desulfohalobiaceae bacterium. Taxonomy (GTDB): domain Bacteria; phylum Desulfobacterota; class Desulfovibrionia; order Desulfovibrionales; family Desulfothermaceae; genus JAABTT01. The sequence continues at coordinate 275 of CAZUMF010000453.1, read as the reverse complement.
TTCATGCAAGTACCCTCTACGTATATGATTTCAGAAAAGCATAGCCTCGTGTAAGATTCAGGTTATAGGCTTTAAGAAAAAGTTTTTGGATTTATGCCAGATAACCACCTCTTATTCTTTGTCTTAACAATCGAAAATCCGAAATCCAAAATCTAAAATTCTATAGCATCCCCTTTTTGCGGTAGACCCGGATCAGGGTCGTGTCCAGGACCAGAAAGAGAAAAATGGGCAGGAAGAGAAAAATGAGGGTCAGGATCGAGGCCAGGGAGCGATTG
>CAZUMF010000452.1:0-3185 GCA_964621385.1 uncultured Desulfohalobiaceae bacterium | reverse complement strand
CTGTATTTTTACACTTACTAGCCTATCAGAAGATTTTTTCGTTCAATCACGGTCCTTGCAAAAAGCATTCCGGGAGCCGCTGCCTTCTCGTCGGACAAGGCGCGTAACATGTCTTTGTAATCTTTGTTCAACATTGTGCTTCGGGCTTAATGATGCACTTTCTTTGGTCAGCGGCCAGACAAGAGATATACGTTCTTCAGGGGTGCCGGTGACATAGTCGTCATTTCGCTGGTCTTTCATGCGGCGAATGCCGGTTTGTTTTCTGTTCATACTGAAGTGTATAGCCTTTTCCCTTTCAAAAATCAATCCAGACAAATCCATGTTTCCGGAAAAGTCCCCTCTTGTTCTTGTCAATGAAAAGGGGATGGTTTAGAATAATTTCTCAATGAAGTTGAGAAATTGGGAACGAGCCCAACAATTTGAACCATTAGAGCGAGTTCCAGGAGCAGATCAAGATGATTAAAATATTAAAAGCTCGTTATTTAGGTGATTTCCAGATAGAACTACAATTTTCGGATGGATTTATCGGTTTATTTGACAGAAATGATCTTCTCAGTCGCCACGGCCCATTATTGGATCCTTTACGAAACGAATCGTTTTTTCGCCGGTATTTATTATATTGAAGCTGATGCACTGAGCTGGCCTCATGGCTTGGAACTTTCGCCGGCAAGACTTTATCAAAGTTGTCAAGAGTTCAATGCCGTTCAATAAACACAGAAGTTTAAACTGGCAACCCTCTGTAAATTCAGAGCTCTTTACAGTACTCGTAAATTTGATCATAAAGGAGGTCGATCATGCCTGAATTTTCCAACCCTTTTGCCGTCCTGAAGAACGACCGGAAGCTGACCCACGAGGAGCTGGTCCGGGCCATCCGTTACATGATCGCGGCCGAATACGAGGCCATCCAGCTCTACCAGCAGACCGCGGAGAGCACGGACAACAAACTGGCCAAGGAAGTGCTCCTGGACATCGCCAATGAAGAGAAGGAGCACGCCGGGGAGTTCCTGCGCCTCCTGCGGGAGCTCGATCCCGAAGAAGAGAAGTTCTACAAGGACGGGTACGAAGAAGTCGAGGAAATGATCGCCAAGGTCAAGAAGTAAAATCCGCGGTCCGGACCGCGGCGTTCACCTGGTATCGGTCTGAGCGCCGCCGGGTTCGGCCATGGCATACAAAGGGCTTATGCCCTCCTGCTGGTATTGTTTCTGGATGTCCTCGATTTCATCGATAATGGACAAAAAAGCCTCCGCAATGTGCGGATCGAAATGGAAGCCGATGTTTTCTTTGATAATGGCCACGGATCGTTCAAGAGAAAAGGCTTCTTTGTAGGGTCTTTTTGAGGTCAGGGCGTCGAAGACATCGGCAATGGCCACGATCCGGCCCACCAACGGAATGTCTCTGCCGGAGAGTCCCTGGGGGTAGCCGCTGCCGTCCCAGCGTTCATGATGCGTCAGGGCAATAACTTCGCCGAGGCGGAGAAAGCCGATATGCGACCCTTCCAAAATCCTGGCCCCGATGCTGGTGTGCTGCTTCATGATGCTCCATTCGTCCGGAGTCAGTTTTCCCGGCTTGATGAGGATGCGGTCCGGAATCCCGATTTTTCCGATGTCGTGCATGGGGGTGGCGTACAACAGGTGATCGATCACCTTTTGGCCCAAACCCAGTGAACGGGCCACGGCAGCGGTCATCAAGCTCATGCGCTGAATATGATCGCCGGTCTCCTCGTCCCGGTATTCAGCGGCACGGGTCAGGCGCTGGATGGTCTCAAGAGAGGCTTTTCGTACTTTCTCATAGCTTTTCTGCAAATCCCGGGTTCGTTCGTCCACGGTGTCTTCGAGTTCGGTCTGATGACGGAGCAGCCGGTCCTGATAGGATTTCAATTTCAGATGATTCCGGAGCCGGGCCTGTAGTTCCGATCTGTTGACGGGTTTGGTGAGAAAATCGTCCACCCCGATCTCCAGGGCCCGAATCCGGCTGTCTTCGTCTTTACTCGCCGTCACCACGATGATTGGGATTTGTTGAAATCTCTGGTCATTTTTCAGACGGTGGCCGACCTCGAAACCGTCCAGGCCCGGCATGGTCAGATCCAGCAATATCGCATCCGGATGGATTTCCGCACATTTTTCCAAAGCCTCCCGTCCGTCCAGGGCCAAGTGGATGCGATAGCCCAGAGGGTTCAGCATGGATTTCATCAACTCACGATTCCACTGTTCGTCGTCGACCACCAGGATATCCGAGGATGCCTGGCTTGACACACTCTGGTCTTCATGTTTCATCGGCTTTGCCTCCTTGTGAGGGCGTACCGGTATCTTCATTTTCCCCGCCGCCTTTGACCGCTGTTTGTTGATCCAGAACCTGCCGCACGATTTTGCTCAGGCTCTGTTTATCCACCGGTTTTGAAATCACGCTCTGGATATTGCCTGATGGCGCGCTTTGTGAATCCTGCCCGTACTTTAAACCGGTGCAGACAATGATCGGAAGATCCGGGCGGATATCAGCCAATGCCCGGGCCAGTTCTTTTCCTGTCATTTCCGGCATGGACAGATCTGTGATCACGGCATCGTACTGTGACGGGTCTTGGCGCACCGCTTCCAGGGCTTTTGAAGGCTCGGTATAGGCCGAGATGCGATAGTCGGAAGATTTCAGATTGATTTCAAGGATTTTCAACACAGGGTATTCATCATCCACGAGCAGCAGATGCTCCTGTCTCCCGGACACAGAGTGCTCCTCTTCAGGCGAAGGACCGCCAGTTTGAATCTCCCCCTTCCACTCCGGCAGAAAGACATCAAAACTGGTCCCCCGGTCCGGTTGGCTGTGCACGTCAATCGTGCCCCCGGCCCCGGTCACGATCCCGTGGACCACGGACAGCCCGAGACCTGTCCCCCGGCCGATTTCCTTGGTAGTAAAATAGGGTACAAAAATATGCTCGATATCCTCCGGAGAGATGCCCTCCCCGTTGTCGGCAACGCTCAGACGGAGGTAATCTCCGGGTTGCAGTTCAGGAAAGGGATCTTGTTCCGAAGAACGATACTCGCTCAGCCTGATCTCGATTTTCCCCCCGGTTTCAGGCAGGGCCTGATAGGCATTGGTGCACAGGTTCATGATCACCTGATGGGCCTGTCCCGGATCCATGATATTAAAGGCGGCCAAAAACGGACCCAGGTAAGGCTTTTGGGATAAGACCCCCA
>CAZUMF010000451.1:0-3231 GCA_964621385.1 uncultured Desulfohalobiaceae bacterium | reverse complement strand
GGAGTATGCCGCCACCCTGCCCGGAGTCGTTTTCACCAGAGAAAACCTCTACTCCTGTTCCGAAGGCGGCATTTCTGAAATCAAGAAAGCGATCAAGGAAAACGACCTGGAACGGGTCGTGGTGGCCTCCTGTTCCCCGAGGACCCACCAGCCCCTGTTTGCCTCATCCTGCGGGGAGGCCGGTCTGAATCCCTATCTTTTTGAAATGGTCAATATCCGTGATCAATGTTCCTGGGTGCACATGCAGGATCGGGAACAAGGCACGCAAAAGGCCAAGGATCTGGTCCGGATGGGCGTGGCCAAAAGCAAAAACCTGGAACCCCAGGAGGACATTGAATCCAGCCTGGTCAACTCCGTCTTCATCATCGGGGGCGGTGTGGCCGGCCTCTCTGCAGCCCAAACCCTGGCGGGCATGGGACTGGAAGTCATCCTGGCGGAAAAGGACACCGAACTCGGCGGGAATCTGCGTTTTCTGAACCGTCTCGGTCCCGAAGACCTGGATGCCCGGGACTACATCGACGCCATCATCGACTCAGTGGTCGACGACCCCGCCATCACAGTCTATCTGGGATCTGAAGTTCAGACCGTGGGCGGCTATATCGGCAATTACGAGGTGAACCTCAAAACCCGGGACGGGAAGACAGAAGAATTCAAAGTTGGCTGCCTGGTGGTGGCCACCGGGGCGGTCCCCCTGAAGCCTGAAGGCCTGTATGATTATGACGGTCAGACCGTCATCAGCCAGATGGAACTCGAAGAGCGCCTCAAGGCCGAGGACTTCCAGGCCAAAAAGGTGGTCATGATCCAGTGCGTCGGGGCCAGGGACGAGCACCGGGCCTACTGTTCCCGGATCTGCTGCCTGACGGCGGTCAAGAACGCCATGCTCATCAAGCAGCGGGATCCCGAGGCCGAGGTGCACATCCTCTACCGGGACATGCAGATGTACGGCACGGACAAGGAGCAGATGCTCTGGGACGCCAGGGCCTTGGGCATTCAATTTCATGTCTACAACCCGGCCAAAAAGCCGGTGGTGGCAAAGGACCGGGTCACGTTCGATCATTCCCTGCTCGGAAAAGAAATCAGCTTGACCGCCGACCAGGTGGTTTTGTCCACCCCCCTGGTGGCCCGGGAGGACAGCAGCAGGATTTCACAAATGCTGCGGGTTCCCACGGATCAAAACAAGTTCTTTCTGGAAGCCCATGCCAAGCTCCGGCCTCTGGATTTTGCAGCGGACGGCATTTTTGTCTGCGGGTCGGCCCGCTATCCGGCCACGGTGGACGAAGCCCGCTCCCAGGGCACCGGGGCCGCCTCCCGGGTCGCCACCATCCTGTTCAAGGACAAACTCATCTCCAGCGCCATCGTGGCGGTGATCAATCCTGAAACCTGCGTGGGCTGCATGGGCTGTATGGACGTCTGCCCCTATCAGGCCATTGACTTCGATCCGGAAAAGAATATTTGCTATGTGAACACGATCCTGTGTAAAGGCTGCGGGAACTGCGCTGCGACCTGTCCTTCAGAATCGGTCCAGCTGCGGGGCTACAGGCCCAAACAGCTCATGGCCCAGATCCGGGCCGCGGCCTGAATGATATTGAAGAAAGAAAATTGAATATTGAAGATTGCTGCACAAGAATTGAAATTTCCTGATGATTGATCTTCCATTCCGCAATATACAATCTTCTATTGTAAATACGAAATACTGCAAAAGGAAACCTTATGAGCACCCAAGATTTCGAACCGAAAATCATCTGCTTCCTCTGCACCTGGTGAGCGTATGCCGCTGCTGACCTGGCTGGGGTCAGTCGTTTGCAGTACCCGACCAACATCCGTGTGATTCGGATCATGTGCAGTGGCAGTGTCTCCCCCCATCACATCCTGCTCGCATTCCAACAGGGGGTGGACGGCGTCTTTGTCGGCGGCTGACACATCGGTGAATGCAATTACCTGTACGGTAATCAATCACTGGAAAAACGCATTCAGCTCCTGCAGCCGCTTCTCGAGTTCAGCGGCATTGAAGCCGATCGGCTCCGGGCCAGATGGGTCTCTTCAGCTGAAGCCCCTGAATTCAGACACGAAATTGAAGATTTTATTACTGCCTTAAAAGCCCTGGGCCCCTCTCCGCTGAAACAACAGGCGGTGCAGGAGGCGGCTTGAAAATTTTCGATTTTCGATTTTCGATTTGCGATTTTGGATTGCAAAGAAAAAATCGTTTAAAGAACTCTATGATCAGAGCAAGGTCTTCATTTTCTATTCAGCAATATTCAATGTTCAATATTCAATCTTCAATTATATAGGTGATCCATGATCGAAACGCTCAAGGCAAAAGCCAAAGAACTCCTGGAGTCCGGAGCGATTCAGGGTTTTTTGGGCTTAATCAATAAAAACGGGCACATCGCACCCCACTTGTTTACCGATCCCGACGAGCTCGAGGCTCTCAGTCTGGGAGATCGGGACAAACCCGGAGACGCCCGGTACCCCTTAACCAAATACCTGATCAAGATTGCCAAAGCCCATCCGGACCACACCTTTGGCATCCTGGTGCGCGGGTGTGATGAACGAAGCCTGAAGACCCTGTACAACTGGAACCAGCTTGATCCCAACCAGGTTGTGCCGGTCGGTTTTGCCTGCCCTGATGAGCTGGCTGAGGCCTGCGAATGTCTCCAGCCCTATCCTGATGCCTGCGAGGCGGGTGAAAAAGTGTCTGGACGCTCCTTCGACAGTGTGGCCAGACTGGATGCCATGGAGCGCAGGGAACGCTATGACTATTGGAATGAACAGTTCTCTAAATGCATCAAATGCTATGGATGCCGGGACGTCTGCCCGGTCTGCTTCTGCAATGAGTGCACCCTGGCCAGTGACGATCTGATCCAGACCAAAACCTTCCCCACGGAGACGCCGCTGTTTCATCTGGTCCGTGCGGTGCACATGGCCGGCCGCTGCGTGGACTGCGGACTCTGCGAACAGGCCTGTCCGGTGGGGATCCCCTTGCGCACCCTGTACAAAAAGATCTATTCCATCATGGACAGTGAGTTTGATTATCAGATGGGCTATTCCGAAGAAAAATCGCCCCTGAATCTTTTATGACAGAAGACTGTCATAAAAGATTATACATGAATTTATGCGTTTTTATTAAATTCAGACTTCGTACCTACATTACGTCTTTGAATCTTAACAGTTCAAACTAATTGATAATATTTGAAATATTCTTAAAATTGGACATTCTTTTGGTTTCTGGTG
>CAZUMF010000450.1:0-3235 GCA_964621385.1 uncultured Desulfohalobiaceae bacterium | reverse complement strand
CTGAAACAGCCCCCGCCATATCTCGGATATGGCCAGGCACATCCTGGGTCAGAAATGCTTTATTGGCCCCTACCCAGTCCAGCATGTCCTGGGTAATGTCCGCGATGTCCGGGGCCACCTCAGCCAGGGCCACGCTAAACTGGGCAGAAATGACCCGGCTCAGCTTGTCGATCTCTTCGTTGGCCTCGACCGCGGCCGTAACCATATCCCGATCCATGACCAGCCCCAGCTCGCGGGCTTCCTGACGCAGGCCGGACAGGGCATCGGCCCCGCCCTCGATCAGGGCCACGAACTGCTCCCCGCCCTGGCCGCCGAAGATCTCGTCCGCGATCCTGATCTGGGCCGCCTTGTCCAGGTCCTCCATGCGATCGATGAGCTCGGAAAACAGGGCCGGGGCGTCGGCCAGTTTTGAATTAAGATCCGCAGAAGATATACCGAGGCGATCGAAGGCCTCGGCCGCAGGACCCTTGCCCGTGACAGCGAACTCATCCGCCCGCAGGGTCATTTCCTTGAGGCCATCAGACAGGGCCTCCTGGGTTACCTGGTATTCGGCCGCTGCGTGGGACAGCTCTTGGTAGGCCTCGACGTTCAGCCCGGCCATCTCCGCGTTTTTTTGCATCTCCTGGATGTTGTTCAGCTGCTGCTTTGAAACATAGGCCAGGGCCGCACCTGCGCCCGTGGCCGCTGTGACCAGGCCGCCCAGAACCCGTGCGCCACGATCGACGTACTCGTTCAGATCTCGCATACGACGCTGAGTCTGCTTGGCCTCGCGCTGGGTCGTATCCAGCTGCCGGTTCAAGCCTCGGAAGGCCTGCTCGGCGTCTTCTCCGGAGGCGGTCAGGGTAATGCGAACTCTGTTCTCAGGCATGTTTACCTCTCTATGTTTGGGCTGCCGCCCCCGGCCGCCGAAGACGACCAGGGGCTTCAACCATTCGCGGGATTTTGGAGGGACCGCGCCCGCAGACGGCCTATGAAACTAGAACTCGAAACTACCTGGGGACGACCCCCTCCATGGCCGGGCAGACGACCAAGCAAACAGCAAACTATGAATAAAGGTTTCCTAAGAAAAAATTGCAAAATCGAAGCAGCTCCTTATCGCCGACCTTGAAATCAGACTTTCCTTTTTTTGGACATCCATACTCTTTAAAAACGATTCGTTCAGCCAGACCCCAGTCGTCCACAAGATCTTTGAGTTCCTGAAGTTTTTTCTGAAACCCTTCTTGCGTGTCGGCCAAAGCCTGGGAACCCTTGACAGCTACCTCAAGCTTTCGTGCCAGCTCGACTTTCAGCTGCTCGATCTCTTTTTGCTCCTTAGCATCTGGCTTTAAACCTTCGTGTTTGGGGAGCATTCCCTGCATAGTCCGGATATCAGCCTCCAGGCTTGTGACCTGGTTCAGATGTTGCGTTGGAGAATCTCCGCGTTCCAGGGCCATTTCTGCTTGTTCTCGCTGCTCCTGAAGTTGCTGCTCCTTGACTTGAATCTCTTCCTTGAAATGCTCCATAGCCGCCTGTTTCCGAGCCGCGACCTGCTCCAGCGTTTGGAGTTGCTCCTGGATTTCTTTAACCTCTGGCTCGACTTCCGCCAAAAGCCTTTCATGTCTTTTCATGTCTTTCATAATTTTCTCATCTCCATAAAATTAAAATAATGGGGAAATTTTGGCTCTTTCCAAAATGTCGTCTGCCTTCTTGGATCCCCAGCCGATACTGCACGCCAGTTCCCTTATCCACTATGCTGGTTTCAACGCTTCCCCTGTAGAGACGGACTGTCCGAACAGGTATGCAGTTGGGTCCTTCTACGTAACGTTGTAGACTTACCTTGCTATCGCAAACGCCAAAAACTGAAACATTGAGGTAGCCTTCGGAATTAGGCGTAATCCAATCCGTGTATTGGTCTTCGCCGTCTACCATTTTTTCAACTTTGGCAAAGCTCATCCTGCATTGACCTCTTCCAAATATCGCAGGTGCAAATCAGGCTTTTCCTTTGCCAGAATGGCGATAGCCTGTGACAAAGGAATGTTTTGTTCAACGCTGATCAATTCGGCATCGATCATGAATTGATGCTTTGCTTTTGGCTGCCTGGGCTCTGAATTCGACGGCTGGGGTTGATGAGCACTGAGCCAGGCCTGATGGAGCTCCGGGTACTTCCCGGAAATGACCGCCATTGCCTTTGACCTTTTGCAGCCGTGCTTTTGCTGGTGTTCATCGACCAAAACCGCGAAGTCTTTACCAGATCCAGCCTGGCCGCTCTGGTTATGACCAGCCCGACTTCCGAAAACTTGCCGCATGAGCTGTTCCTGCTCCGGCGTCAGATCCAGAGTCTGAGACTGTCCATTTCCGCCTGCCGGCAATGTTGAATTGGATGATGCAGTTCCCTTCAGCTCCGAGAGCTTAGTTCCTTTTCGTGCTAACATGGTCCCCTCCTTTGGGAGCTTTCCTTTGGCCAGGTCTGCCGTGAACCCCTCAAGCGTGCCGATACCATCGGCCAAACCAAGGTTGATCGCTTGAGAAGCTATTGTAACATCACCGGCCAAAGATAGAATTTGATCCCGGCTTATGCCGCGATTGGTCATGACCGCCTGTATAAAGACTTCCGCAATTGCGTCGGCTCGCTGCAAAATCTGCTTGCGGCCTTCGTCGGTTTCCGGGTCCGGCCGTTTTTTGGGGCTCGTGGAGCTGACAATCTCTAAAACGTTATTTGACCGCCGCCGCATGGAAAAGACCACTCCGATGGAGCCGAGCTCCGCAGTGGGAGCTGTTATCACACGATCCGTTGCGGAGGCGATCCAGAAGGCCGCACTGGTAGCCGTATCACTGACAAAGGCGTAAATGGGCTTTGTCGATTGCCCCCGGATGAAGCCGGACAGCTCGCTGACCCCTCCCACCTGGCCGCCTGGACTGTCGATTTGCAGGACGATCGTCTGGACATTTGGATTGCCCAGGGCCGCTTGGAGCTCCTGCAGGACCGCCTCCGAGGAAGGCAGACCAAAGATCTCTGTCAAAATATTTCGATAATGAAAAATTGGTCCGATGACCTCGATGACAGCCACCCCGTCCCGGACAGATGTCAACTCTGTATCGCGCGGCCTGAATCCGGGATCGGCCAGGATTGCCTGATGCATTTCCTCAGCTTCCTTGACCGCATCCTGAACCGCATCCAGACCAGAATGAGACATAGCCCAGGGGAGCATTACGTATTTTTTGCAAACCGTCTTGCCCGCTCCTTAGTGACATATTT
>CAZUMF010000449.1:0-3334 GCA_964621385.1 uncultured Desulfohalobiaceae bacterium | reverse complement strand
CCCGCCAGGAAGAGGTGCTTCTCGATCTCCTGAAACAGTTTGACGGCACGCTGATGTGTGTCAGCCATGACCTGATCTTTCTCGATCATCTTTGTCAAAGAGCTGTGGTTCTTGATCAGGGGCGCATCCATCATGATTATGCCATGCAGGATCTTGTTTCGCAGCCTCAATCTTTACGGGAGCACGGCCTCGATTTTTCCTTCCGCCTGGCTGTTCCGCCCACACAATCCGAGTCAGAAGCACCCGCGTCGACTCCGTCCCGGGAAAAGCAGATGCCGGTTTCAGATACAAAGGACACCCTACCGTTGGTCCGGATGGACAACTATGCCTATCGGTATTCAGACGGCACACAGGCTTTACAGGGAATCCACCTGTTCGTCCAATCCGGAGAGCGGGTTGCCATGGTGGGCGAGAACGGTGCAGGCAAAACAACCCTGCTGGCTTGTCTGATCGGCTTGCAGCAGGGGGATGGTGACTATTATTTTGCCGGCAAGCCCATGATGAAAAAGGGATACAAACAGCTTTGGCGTAACGTTGGTATGGTCTTCCAGAACTGTGCCGACCAGCTTTTCAGTGCAAGTGTAAAGGATGAAATCGCATTCGCACTGCGCCGGATGGGGTGCTCCCGTTCTGAAATACAAGGTCGGATCAACAACGTTCTTTCGATGGTTCATTTGGAGGGCTTCGAAAACCGTGTTCCCCTGCATTTATCCGGAGGTGAGCGCAAGCGTCTGGCTCTGGCGTGTGTGCTGGCCATGGACCCTGAATTGCTGATATTGGATGAACCAACCGCAGGCCTCGACCCCCAGGGACAAACCCTGTTTTTGAGCATCCTCAAAAATCTCGAAACAACGCTTCTGCTGGTAAGCCACGATATGTTCCTGGTGAAGGAACTGACGGATCGAACCCTGATCATGCATCAGGGGCGGATCATTCAGGATGTGACCACTTCCGGTTTCATGCGTGATGAAAGCCTGAGCGGTCTGAACGGACCGGCCTTTTCTTTGAGTCGGCAGAGCAGTCAGACCATTCGCACCTTGCAGCATGAACATCTTCACTTGCACCACCACCTGCACGCACACGGGCATCGCCATGGAGCAGTGTAGCTCAACAAACATCAACGTCGCTGAAGCACCTGTTATTTTTTAGCATACGTCAAGATAATCATCCTCGTTTGGGCCTCAGGTTGACAATCGCTCCTGGTGTGTTTAGCTTCATTCGCATGATAGAGATGAATTGTTTGAATGGCACTGAACAGATTCAAAACACTTGACAGGAGGCTGTTATGTGTAACGCCTGCGGCTGTATGACCGCCAATGAATTCACCATCCATGTCCATACCCACGACCATCAGCAGGAAAACGTTCACCACTATGAACATGAGCATTCACACTCCCATGTCCATGAAAAGGAGCATGAACACGAGCACGAGCACAGCCATGCATTTCATGCCGACGACCCGGAGCATGCCCATGAGCATTGTTTACCACCGTCCGGTTCTTGACAGGCCGCTAAACCGATGATAGTGTCACATCAATCAATTTCGTGCTACAAAAAGGTGATCACACCCTGCGGCGCAAGGAGGAGTCATGAACGCCCAAGACATTTTGAACAGTGATGATTTTAAACAATGCCAGGCTTTTCACGGCCATCTCTGCCCAGGGCTTTCCATTGGCTACAAAGCGTCCAAATTCGCCATGGCCAGGCTGGAAGAGGTTCGGGCGGCCGACGAAGAGGTCGTGGCAATCGTGGAAACCGATGCCTGCTCGGCCGATGCCGTGCAGGTCCTGACCGGCTGCACCTTCGGCAAAGGCAATTTTCTGCACCGCGACCACGGCAAGATGGCCCTGACCCTCTTCAGCCGGAACAGCGGCAGGGGGCTCAGAGTCTCGGTGAAGCCAGGGGCTTTTGAGTCGAATGCGGAACACCGGGAGCTTATGCAAAAAGTCATGCAAGGTGAAGCCACTGATGAACAGCGCAAGCGCTTCAAGGAACTCCATTTTCAGCGCAGTTGCGATGTCCTGGACATGCCCGATGATCAGTTGTTTCTTCTCGAAGAAGTTCAGGAGGAGATGCCGGCCAAAGCCAGAATGGAGCCGTCCGAGCCCTGCAGCCGGTGCGGGGAGTCCACTATGCGCACCAAGCTTGAAATGATTGACGGCCAGGGCCTGTGCAGGAGCTGCCTCAACGTTATCTGATTGAAAATTGGCGAGAAGGTATGCGGATCTGCAGGTGCTTAGAGCTTGACATCCAGACTGTGGCTGTAAAGCTCAATGCCAAGTTCTTCAGCAGCTTTTCGGCAACGAGGGTCAATCATTGGAGAAATAATCATCGTCCGGGATGCCTTTCGCCCATGCTTGTCCTCATAAAAGTTTTTCTTGCGCCAGAAGGCATACAGGTCAGATTTGCTTATTGAGGATTTGATCTCACACAGGATCAGTATTCCATTGAAAATGATCACATCCAATTCAATCTGTTCCGGCCGGCCGAACACAACCCCTTCATGGTCATAGTCTTCATAGCGTTCCACTTGCACGGCAAAGGATTCTTCCAGAATGGCCTTCAAGCCGTTGCGAAAGGCTGATTCGGATTGCAGACCCCATCTGGCGCCGAGACCGCCGATGGAGGCTTCGTGCTTCTGTTCCAGCTTTTTGATGGAATTCAGGATTCCCTTAATGACTTGTTGATTTTCTTCCCATTTCTTCTCCCAGGCTTCCCATCTTTTAGTCTGCTCTTCCCATTTTTTATCCTGCTTTTCCCATTTTTTATCCTGCTTTTCCCATTTCTTCTCCTCAGCTTTCCGCTCTTCTTCCCATTTCTTTTCCCAGGCGAGCCATCTTTTAGTCTGCTCTTCCCATTTCTTCTCCTGAGCTTCCCATTTCTTCTCCTGGATTTCCCTGTCTCGTTGCAATTCAAACATGATTCGGTCGAAACGACTTTCGGTTTCCTCTTTGTCTGCAAAGCGCTCGCGAGTGATACGTAAAATGAAATCACGAACGTCTGGATCGCTTTCCATAAGGCGAGGGAGTTCCGCCAGGATCGCCCGTTTCAAGTTTTCTTGGGTTTCCGTGCCCATGAAGCACCCCGTGTCAATGGTTTCCGGATATGCAACCTGTATAAACACGATTCTCTCATCTCAATGAAAGATTAAAGGAAACCTGTTCGGATTGTCAAGAATCGAAATCCAGGCTTGACATACTGACCGCATTTGATTTAGCGTTTGCTCACACATCACTGAGGTGTCCACAACCTGTTGTTTGTATTGAGATTCCAGGTTACGGACTGAAAAGGGAACCCTGTGCAAGTCAGGGACGGGCCCGCCGCTGTAATCGGG
>CAZUMF010000448.1:0-3337 GCA_964621385.1 uncultured Desulfohalobiaceae bacterium | reverse complement strand
CCGAGGGTGATGGCGGCCACCAGAAAAACCTGCATGGCCACGCTATCCGGCAGGCCGAACAGATGGTGCAGGCCGGCATTGACCTGGCGCACGCCGAAGCCGAGCGAGGTGGCCAGCCCGAATAGCGTTGCCAGAACAGCGAGCACATCAATGCAGTCTCCCCAGAATCCGTAGACCTTGTCCCCAAGCAGCGGATAAAAGATCGAACGCACTGCCAGGGGCATTTTCCGGTTAAAAGCGAAAAAGGCCAGGGACATCCCCACCAGGGCATAAATACCCCAGGGATGCAGGCCCCAGTGCAGAAAGGTGACCTTCATGGCCAGACCGGCGGTTTCGGCAGGGGACTCAACCCCATGCGGCGGCTCGATGAAATGGTAGATGGGCTCGGCCACGCTCCAGAACAGAATGCCGATGCCCATGCCCGCGGAAAAGAGCATGGCAAACCAGGACAGTCTTGAAAAATCCGGGACCGCCTGTTTCCCTCCCAGACGGATGGATCCGTACTTGCTGAAGGCTAAAAAGATCATCAAGAACAAGTAGCAATTGACCGCCAGGACTAAAAACCAGCCGAAATTATTTGAAATAAAGCCCTGCAAGCCCTTGAAAACCGCCTGCATGGGATCACCCACCCACAGGGTGATTATGATAAACAGAACGCTCAGCACGGCGGCCGGCCAAAAAACCGGGGGGTGGATATCAAAATAGCGCTTCATCATGGTTTTGGAATCAAATACCCGGCTGCCTCTGCTTTGTCAATAAGCCCCTGCGCATATTCCCAGAGCCGCTTCGAACCGTTTTGAATCGGCTCCATGCGCTTGCGGACCATATCCGTGCTGATGCCATGTTCCATCCAGCTGATGCCGCCGCTGTAGTAGTTGTGCAAGAGCGGCATGAGCCTGTCCACGGCATTGGCGAATCCGGCATCCGGCGTCTCATTGGCCTCGAATTCCTCCCAGAGTTCCCGGAACCACCGCTCTTGATCCGGAGGCAGGATGCCGAACAGCCTGTTCGCAGCCCTGTTTTCGCGCTGATGCTTGTCCAGGGCTCCGGTTTGATCATAACAATAGGTGTCCCCGGCATCGATTTCCACGGCGTCATGGATCAGAAGCATGACCGCCACCCGGCAGAGGTCTACGGCTGCATCAGCGTATTCGGCCAGGACAAAGGCCATGGCGGCAATATGCCAGGAATGCTCGGCACTGTTTTCCGGACGCCTTGATTTGAGTACATAGGAGCGCCGCAAGACATCCTTCAATCCATCGAGTTCCAGGAGGAACTCGATCTGGCGGTCAAAGCGTTGTGTTGTGTGCATGGCACCCGGCTCCACTGTCAGCTCTGCCTCCGGCAGGGCTGACACATCATGCTGGACGGTTTATCAGACTGCAGAACGCTTTCCAGTGCGCAACTTTTTACAATTTTTGGGTATCCTCTTACACATGATCGAAAAGGCTGCTCTCCGTTCTTTCCTCTCGTATCGACAGCTCAGGATCAATCTTGAGCAGCGAATCTGGGTCTGCTTACCAGGACCGAACCAGGGAGTCAATGGGCTGACCCGAGGTGAAACTGTCGGTCCAAGGGGGTCAGACCGGCCATCTGCCGCGGGTCTGACTTGAGGAAAGGGACGGCTTGTGCTATACATGGGGCCTGAGAGACACCCGGCCTCCACCAGGCATCACCAGCAGGACGCAACGAGGACAATCATGACGAACCTGGTCAAAAAAATCATGCAGGCCCACTGCCTGTCCGGCGACCTGAATCCGGGCTCGGAAGTGGGCCTGCGAATCGACACGACGCTGATGCACGACGCCACCGGCCAGATGGCCATGCTGCAATTCGAAGCCCTGGAAATCGAGCGGGTCAAAACCAGGCGTTCCGTGATCTATACCGATCACAACACCCTGCAGATCGGATTCGAAAACATGGACGACCACCGTTTTCTGGCCTCTGCCGCAAGCCGTTTCGGGATGTACTACTCCAAACCCGGAAACGGCATCTGCCACCAGGTCCACCTGGAACGCTTTTCCGTGCCAGGAGACACCCTGCTCGGAGCCGACAGTCACAGCACCACGGCCGGTGGGGTCGGCATGCTGGCCATCGGCGCCGGGGGTCTGGATGTGGCTGCGGCCATGGCTGGAGAGCCGTTTTACCTGCCCATGCCCCGGGTGCTCTATGTCCATCTCAGCGGTGAACTGCCACCCTGGTCAACGGCCAAAGACGTGGCCCTGGAACTGCTGCGGCGCCTCACGGTTTCAGGCGGACGGGGCAGGATCCTCGAATTCACCGGCCCCGGCCTGAAGACGCTGTCCACGCCTGCTCGGGCGACCATCGCGAACATGAGTACGGAATGCGGGGCCTTTAGCGCAGTTTTCCCCAGTGACGACATCACCCGGTCATTTCTCAGAGCCCAGCAGCGAGAGGCCGACTGGAAGGCATTGCAGGCTGATGCAGGGGCTGCCTACGATGAGCAGATCCATCTGGACCTCTCACGCATCGTCCCGCTGGTCGCCCGGCCCCATTCTCCGGACAATGTGGTCCCGGTGGCCTCGATCAAGCATCTCACAGTGGATCAGGTGGCCATTGGCTCCTGCACCAACGCATCCCTGGAAGATTTGCTCAGTGTGGCCGCGATACTCAAAGGCAGGACCATCCCCCCTGAGCTCAACCTGGTTCTGGCCCCGGGGTCCAGACAGGTGCTCATGGATTTGATTGCCACCGGGGCGCTGCAGGATATCCTCTGCTCCGGAGCCAGACTCATGGAGACCTCCTGCGGCTTCTGCAACGGAGTGGGCCAGGCCCCGGGCTCCAAAGGCGTCTCCCTGCGAACGTCCAACCGCAATTTCCCCGGCCGCAGTGGAACCGCCGAAGCCGATCTCTACCTGGTCAGCCCGCAAACCGCGGCTGTGTCCGCCTTGAAAGGCGAGCTGACCGATCCCCGCACCTTTGGAGAACCCATCACCGTCCAGGTCCCTGCGACCTTTTCCGTGGACGATTCCATGATCGTGCCTCCTGCGGCAAACGGCTCCGAGAGCGAAATCCTGCGCGGACCGAACATCGCCCCCCTGCCCCGCTTTGATGCTCCCCCCCGGGTCCTGACCGGGGAACTGCTTCTGAGCCTGGGCGATCATGTGACCACGGACGACATCCTGCCGGCAGGCGCCGATATCCTGGCCAAACGGGCCAATATCCCGGCCATCTCCCGGCATATCTTCACAAAAATCGATCCCGGCTTTTTCGAACGGGCCCTGGCCGCCGGAACCGGATTTATTCTGCGCGGGAGCAACTACGGTCAGGGATCCAGCCGGGAGCACGCCGCCCCGGCGCCCCCCTATCCGGGGAT
>CAZUMF010000447.1:0-3353 GCA_964621385.1 uncultured Desulfohalobiaceae bacterium | reverse complement strand
CATTCGTGAGCATTCGTGGACAAACATCTGCTTCTTTCATTAACAAAGTATCTGCAGAAGACTACTCTTCCCTCTTCACTCTGCAATTTTCACTCTTCATTCTTCATTCTTCAATCTTCAATATTCAATATTCAATATTCAATCTTCAATCTTCAATCTTCAATCCCAAATCAGGCCCCATACTTGGAGACCCGGCCCATGTAGTTCAGCAACAAAGGCATGACTTCGGTGCCCCGTACATGCCCGAGGCCGCCGGCCAGGGATTTATTCTCCGTATACCCGTCCACTTCGTCGGGCCGAAACATCGGCTTGTTGGACCAGGCCAGCAGGGAGGTATAATCCGAGGTGTGGTCGCCGAGGCTGCAGGAGGTCGTGTGATCCGAAAGCACAAACACCACCAGATCCTCGGACACATGTTCCAAGATATAGGGAAGCATTTTTTCGGAGGATTCCTCAATGGCCTTGATCTTGGCCTGGACATTCCGGTCGTGGCTGACCTCGTCGATGCCCTCAATGTGCAGGACCACGAGATCGCACTTGTTCTGCAGCAATTCCACGGTCGCCCGGGCCTTGGCCATGTAATCCGTGTCCACATACCCGGTGGCGCCGGGGACATCCGGCACCGTCATGCCCATCAGCTGGGTCATGCCCTTGACCAGACCGGTCCCGGCCACACAGCCGGCATTGAGCCCCCATTGGGAACGGAAGGATTTCAGGGAAGGGGTTTCTCCGGGGCCGCGCGGAAGAATCCCGTTCACCGGGGGCAGACCCTGGGCTATCCGCTCCTGGTTATAGGGCAGATCCTTGAGGGCCAGATGGGCCTTGGAGACGAACTCGTTTACGATCTTAGCGGTATTCTTGGCCTCCGGGGTGGCCTGGGTGGGTTTGGACAGGATGATCTTGCTTTCCCCGGGCTGCAGCATCTCCAAATTGTCCAGGGCGTCCGGAATCGTATTGTAGTTGGGGTCCATATCCGAGACCTTGGCCGAGAGATTGTAGCCTCGAAATCGAAGGACGCAGCGGTAGTCCTGGGAGTTTTTAAAGGTAAAGTCCACCTTGGGATCGGAGAGCTGAATCCCGTTCAGGGCGGCCTCCAGGACCTCAATGCCCTCCCGCGGGTAGCCCGCGGTCCGGTTCAATATTTTCATATCCGAGGTGATGGTCACGTAATTGCAGCGAAAGGACACATCGCCGGGAAGAATGTCCAGTCCGGCCCCGGCCGCCTCCAGGGGGCCCCGGCCGGTATACACCTGATAGGGGTCGTAGCCGACCATGGCCATGATCGCCGTGTCCGATCCCACGATCACCCCGGGCCCCAGCGCGGAGAACTGTCCGTTGATGCCTTCCCGGGCCAGTCGGTCCAGGGTGGGGATGTGAGCCACCTCCAGGGGGGTTTTCCCGTCGAGTTCAGCCATGGGCAGATCCGCCGCCCCGTCCAATACGATCAACAGGCCCTTGTGCTTGTTTTTTACGTCGCCGCCGGCCATGCCGATGGGCGCAAATTTAATGACCTGGGCCGCGATCTCGGCCAATTGCTCCCCCAGAGATTCGATCACCCGGGAATAGGCTTCATCAGGGGCGTCAAACTTGATGAACACCGGAATGAGATTGTCCTCTTCCCGTTTCGGTCCGTGATAAATACCCAGGATATTACAGTTCCTCTCGGCGATGGGTGTCAAGAGCCGGATCAGGTTGCCTGGTTTGTCTTCCAGCAGCACTTCGAGTTCAACTTTCATGGTTTGTCTCCGAATACACAGGCTGAAGCAGCCCGTGTGTCATAAAAGGTCTCTCAATGGTCCCCTCTTCCAACAGGCCGGGTTTGCGGGTGGTTCAGGCGAGACCCGCCCCCCGGCTGCGCATGAACCCGGCGAATCCATCGGCGTCCCCTGCCGCGGCCTCCAGCCGCCGGACGCCTTCCTGCAGGCTCGCCAGGTCCGAGGCCAGGGAGATCCGGAGATAATGCCGGCCTTCGATATCCCGGGTTCCGAACGCGGGCCGGTCCAGGGTGGCCACCCCGTGATGGTACAGGGCGAAGAGCTGAAACAGGGTGGAGGGCTGGGCAACCGGCTGATTGTGAGTCCGCAGCCCGTCGCAGTACTCCAGAATCCCCAGCCGCTCGCAGACTCCGGCAATATTCGGGAAGGCGTAGAAGGCCCCTTTGGGCCGGACGCAACGCACGCCCTCGATGCGGTTCAGGGCTTGAATCACCGCATCCCGCCGCTGCTGGAAGGTCTCCCGCATGGACCGGACAATCCCCTGATTCTCCGGATTGTCCAAAGCCGCCCTGGCCGCCATCTGGATAAACGGCGGGGTGCAGGAGTAGATATTCACGTTCCATTGAAAAAAGGCATCGGCTTCCTCCGGGCTGGGCAGTACGGCATAACCGAGCCGCCAGCCGGTCATGGCAAAGGTCTTGGAATGGCTGTTCATGATCACGGTATGATTCGCCATGCCGGGCTCGGACACAATGCTCTCATGGCTCAGACCGTCGAACACGATGGCCTCGTAGACCTCGTCCGAGAGCACCCGGAAATCGGGATGGGCTTTTTGCCGCAGGATCTCGGCCACCTGCCGCAGGTCCTCCCGGGTCAGGACCCCGCCCGTGGGATTGGACGGCGAATTGATGATCAGCAGCTTGGTCCGTGCATTGACCAGGGGCTCAAGATCCGAGGCGTCGAAGCGGAAGTCCTTGTCTTCCCTCAGTTCGAGCGGCCTGGGCACCCCGTGTGCCAGATCGATCCAGGATTCATAGATGGGAAAGCCCGGGTTGGGATAGATGACTTCGTCCCCGGGATCCACATAGGTCAAAATGCTGTACCCGATGGGCGGCTTGCCCCCGCTGGTCACCACCACCCGCTCCGGATCAACCTCGACCCCCCGGGTGGCCTCAATGTGCCGGGCGATGGAAGCGCGCAGGGGCAGAAGACCCCGCGGGTCCACGTAATGCGAATTCCCGGCCTGGATCTCGTCAATGGCGGCCTGGTTGATGTTCTCCGCGCTGTGAAAATCCGGTTCCCCGAGGTTCAGCTTGATCACATCCTGGCCGCCCGCCTCCACCAGCTGGATGTCCCGGCCGAGCTTGAAGGCGTTCTCAGTCCCGAGACGGGTCATCCGCTGCGAAAAAACCCCCATACGCGCTCCTTCCTGTACTTGCTGCGTTGCTGCTGCAGAACCGCTTGAAAAACCGGACCCTATCGCGAATCGAATCTGAAATCAATGTTATCAGGGGGCACGCCTGCGCAGGGCCGGGCTCGTCATGAACACATCCTCAAGGCCCTGCACGGGGATTGAAGATTGAAAATTGGCAAGAAAAGAATGCAGAAAAGCAGAGTGTTCTATTACGGCTCATCAAA
>CAZUMF010000446.1:0-3356 GCA_964621385.1 uncultured Desulfohalobiaceae bacterium | reverse complement strand
GGTCCTAACTGCTTTAAAAGATGAATAAAAAAATGGGTATCTATCTCGTTTTGTAACAAAAGAGCTTTTAAGTCTTGATTTATCGCGATTGGACGAGCAGTCAATGCGCAACGCCCGACTGCCATTCTTGTACAAATCACAGGTGTATTTTCAGGTACAAGTCTTGCGGCACTACTTACAAGCCCTTCATGAGTGATATGTTCACTCGTATCATAAAGAAATATTTGGCTATCATTAAAATCCTTTACAGATGCCCAAGGAATATTCCCGTTCCAATAGGCAGATTGATTACGAGACGGTGTTCCTCCACCAACCAACGAACCAAAACTCCGGAGTTCCCGTACCTCCCAATCTTTCGGAATGCCATTTTCGAAAACAAAATTCATCTAAAATTCATCCTTGAAAGCATATTTTCCAGCAACTGATCGATTTCTTGACGATCTTCTTTAATTTCAAAAAGCGACACCCGATACTTATCCCACAAGTTCTCCACAAATCGTACCAACTCCTGTTGCCTTTCCCTGACCGCATCATCAAGACCGGCGTGCAAGTCCTGGACAAAGAGCTTGAGCACCAGCTCCTGTTTGTGATCCAGGGTCATGTCCCCACAACGTTTGGTCAGCTCATCCAAAAAGTCCTTGATCAGAGAGCGGTAGGTGGCCCGGGCCGCGGCAAGATCGGTCTTGATCTGCTCGTATGGGGCTAAAAGCTCCTGCAGTCTGTCTATCTCATCCTGAAGAGGCTGAACTGCAACCTCAATATCCTGAATCTGACCCTTAATGTGCGGAACCTCAGCATTGGCCTCATCTACTATGCCCCGCTGCTTCCAGTGCTCCGCATGCAGTGCTTGCGTCGGATGTCCCTTTTTCTCTGCCTGGGCAATGGACTTCTGGCCCTTGCCGGTCAGTTGCTTAATGATTTTTTCCGCCTCTTTTTTCCTTTTCTGCTGTGCCTTGAAAGCCTTGTTCAGATCCTTGACTGGAAAGCGCCTATCCTTGATCTCTGCCTTCAAACTCTTGATTTTGTCTTCCAGGTTCTTGGCATAGTTCCAGGAAGCAAACTCCTCATCCTCGGCATCCTCTGGAGGATTGCTCTGCTCAAAGGCCTCTTTGTCTCCCTTGAGGCGGGCAATCTCGGTTTTGGCCTCCTGAAGGCGCTGCAGATAATCGGCCATGGTTTCTTTAACCAGCTTATGGCTGAAAGGATCAAAGGCCGGTCCTGATTTATCCTCGTCTTCCAAGGCATCGGCTATGGCATCAATCCAGCCATCGACAACTCCGCCAAACCCGTTTTCCATCAAGGTCTTCAGATCCGGCAGGGTACTGGTCCACCAGGTGGCCACAATTCCTGAGAGCTTAAAGGAATCTAAAACCCCAAGGTGCAGGAGGGATTGCGTAAACCCTTGCAGGAATCGGGAACGTACTGCGTTCAGATTTCGCTCCCGGGGCAGGGCGATAAGATGTTGGGCTTGTGAACTCCACCACTCACTGAGCTCTGTGTGCAGAGCCTGAGTCCGATCTTGGACCCCGGAATCGTTTTCTATGCGCGGGGCTATTGCTGAGCGCTCAGCAATCTCAGCCGCAAAATAACAGTATCGGGTATCGTCTGCTTTGAGGATGAAAATGGCCTCCGGAGAAAAGTTTAGGGAATCAAAAAGATGCTTTTGGTCAGTAACTTCAGTCCAGGGGACCCCACCGATCAGATGGGCTCGGACATCATGAGGCTCCGTGGGCGGGGAGTTATCCACATAGCGGCGGACATTCAAGTTGAAGTCATTGGCTTCCTCGGCAATCTCTTCAATGCTTACTGCTCTGGAATAGCCTGGAAAATCAGTGTATTGTTCATAGGTGGAGCAGATCTTTTCGATATCTTCCGGCCGCAGGAAATTTTGAGCCCGGCCGGCCTGATACTCGGCATCGGCGTTGATGAACAGGACCTTTCCGCGACGCAGTTCCGGCTTGTGCGGGTTGAGGTTCTGCCCACTCAGATTGGGGCGCATGATAAGAATACAGGCCGGGATCGGGGCACCGTAAAATAAATTCGGCGGCAAGCTGATAATTGTTTCGATCAGGTCCTGCTGTAGAAACTTGGTACGGATCTCCTTTTCCGCTCCGCCTCGAAAAAGCACACCGTGGGGCATGACCGTGGCCACCATCCCGCCGGGCTTGCACACCGAAAGCATATGCTGAGCAAACATCAAATCCGCTTTTTTCCCTGACGTCGGGCACCATCCCCAGCGAAAACGCTCCGGATACTCCATAGTGTTCCGGGTGTAGTTCTGGCTGAAAGGTGGATTGGCGATGACTCGATGAAAGTGCTCAAGCTCTCCGCCTTCACGGTGCATGGGATGAAGCAGGGTGTCTTGAAGCTGTATATCTGCCCCGTAGATGCCATGCAAAAGCATGTTGATCTTGCAGATGGACCAGGCTGAAGCGTCATTGACTTGACCACAGAGACGAAGATTCTGGGGATTTCCGCCGGATTGCTCGATATATTCCCGGCTGATGATCAGCATGCCCCCTGACCCGCAGGTGGGATCGTAGATTTTCATCTTTGGCTTCGGATTTAAAATGCGGACCATCAAACGGATCACATCCCGGGGCGTGTAGAAGTCTCCACCCTTCTTCCCGGCTGCTTCGGCAAACATATTGATCAAGTATTCATAGGCAGATCCCAGCAAATCGGAGAACTGAAAGTCTTCATTGCGCAGCCGGTAGCGGTTGAAATGCCGGACAAGATCCTTGCACGCCTCATCAGATACAATGCGCTTGTTGCTCTGCAGCCTCATGAAATGGATGTGATCCAGCACATGCTGCAAGGACATATTGAATTCAGCTAAGCCCTGCAGGGCTCTATCCAGTACTGAACCAAAAGGTTCTGAAGCATCATTGAGTTTGCGTTGCAGGTAGGACCAGCGAGATCGTGGGGGAACAAAAAACTCATCGTGAAAATCTGGATTCTCAGCATATTTGGATTTGGCTTCTTCCAGGTCCAATCTTTTTGAGCTGGTTTTTTCAGTCACAATTTCTTCGTAGCTTACGTCAAAAACATCTGAACATCGCTTGAGAAAAAGCATTCCAAAGATAAAATCCTTGTAAGTAGCTGCGTCCATACCCTCCCGGCGCAGGATATCGGCTGCGCCGTAGAGGTGTCGCTCCAGTTTCGCTAAAGAAAGTTTAGGCATACAAAACCTTTAAATAGACATAGTGAAAAAAATTATTATGCTTCTTCGAAATAATCGAAAATGAGTTGCAACAACTGCAGCTTCCAGTGATCGAATTTCTATGCCTGCCAGTCCTTGGGAAATTCAAATACCAACTGTCCCTCGGTGATTGACGGCATCAGTCATCCTCCTC
>CAZUMF010000445.1:0-3382 GCA_964621385.1 uncultured Desulfohalobiaceae bacterium | reverse complement strand
GCACGCCGCCAGCGTTCATTCTGAGCCAGAATCAAACTCTCCAGTTGAATCTATCCTTCTCGCGACTATCTCTAGCCGCAATCCAAAACTCATGAACCCAACTCACTATTTAATTGTCAAAGAACCGGCGATTGCTCGCGGAAGAAGAGTACAATACACAATCTCTCCCCCCACTGTCAAGCTCTCAAAACCACTTTTTTCAAATCCAGCCAAAGAGCAAAAACCAATCGCGCAAGAGAGTCCTTCTATACAATCGAAAAATAATTGTCAACCGATTTCAAAATTTTTTTTAACTTTCTGATTTCATTTTTTAAACAGGATTTTACTCTGAAAAAATCTGTCAAATTTTCCACTGTAGACATTCCGGTCTTGGATAATTATACTCTGAGCTATGGCTGTTGTGCCTCGTGCAGATCAAAAGCCTTTGAAACATCTTTAGTATCGGCCGCCACTTATTGTTAACCGAGTGTCTGTTTCCGTTTTTCCTTATAACTCTTGACATATATTCAAGATTTTGTTCACAAAATCTTGAATAAGGATACACGTGCTGCATTTTTTTCGCTATCACACGCCTGCTGACTGGAGGGAGCTGGAGGCCTGGGCCAAAACCAGACAGCAGCCGGCTCCCGAGGTTGAAGGCGCTGTTCAGTCCATTCTGCTGGAGGTCCAAAACCGCGGGGACCAAGCCCTTGTTCAGTATACGAGGCAGTTCGACTGCCCTGCTTTTCGCCTTGAACAGCTGCAGGCTGCGCCTGAGGAAAGCGCCAGGGCCGCCAGGCAGATTCCGGAAGACGACCGAAATCTGATCCTGGAGGCCGCGGCCAATATCCGCGCCTTTCATCAGCACCAGAAAGAGACCTCCTGGATCAGCCACGAGACACCGGGACTGACTCTGGGACAGCTGGTCCATCCGGTCCAGCGGGCCGGAGTGTACATCCCCGGAGGCCGCTCCGGTGAAACCCCCCTGGTCTCGAGCCTGTTAATGAACTGCATCCCGGCCCAGGTCGCCGGAGTCCGGGAAATCGTCGCGGTGACCCCGCCTGCGGAAGACGGGACCCTGAATCCGTATATCCTGGGTACGGCACATCTGCTTGGCATTGAAACCATTTTCGCGGTTGGCAGCGCCTGGGCCATCGGGGCTTTGGCCTTTGGAACCGAGAGCATCCCCAAAGTGGATATCATCAGCGGTCCGGGCAATATCTATGTGACCACGGCCAAACGGCTCGTTCTCGGGCAGGTGGGGATCGACATGATCGCCGGTCCCAGCGAAATCGTGATTCTCGCCGACGCCACGGCCGACCCCCGGTGGCTCGCAGCGGACCTGTTGTCCCAGGCCGAACACGACGCCCTGTCCTCGGCCATTGTGATCTCCCCGGAGGCAGAGCTCTTGAACCAGGTCGCCGGGGAGGTCGAACTGCAGCTTGAACAGCTTCCCCGCAAGGAAACGGCCCGGCGTTCGCTGCACGATCATGGGGCCTGTATTCAGACCGCCGATCTCAGGAGAGCGCTTGATGTGGCCAACCGGCTGGCACCGGAACATCTGCAGCTCTGCATCCAGGACCCCTGGTCGGCCCTGGGCCGCATCCACAATGCCGGAGCCGTTTTTCTGGGGCACTTCAGTCCGGAGCCTTTGGGAGATTACTTTGCCGGTCCGAACCATGTGCTGCCCACCCTGGGAACCGCCCGATTCACCTCCGGGCTGTCCGTCCAGCATTTCTGTAAAAAAACGAACCTGATCGCGGCGGATCACCACTATTTGACCGCCCAGGCAGGCAAGATCTCCAGACTGGCCAGACTGGAAGGATTGGAAGCCCATGCCAGAAGCGCTGAAAGCCGACTGCAACCGAGCATCTCTGAATCCACAAGCAAACGGAGCTGAACATGGACATTGTCACCCAGACTGATCTCAAGGCCTTGCCCCTGCTTTCACAAGGAAAAGTCAGGGACATTTACGAACTGGATGCAGCCACTCTGCTCATTGTGACAACCGATCGCATGTCCGCCTTTGATGTGGTCCTGCCGGATCCGATTCCGTATAAGGGAGTCGTCCTCAATCAGCTGACCTGTTACTGGATGGAGCGTTTCGCCGACGTGATCACCAATCACCTGCTGGAGACTGAATTCCACAATTTTCCGCAATCCCTGCAACCATTCAAAGCGCAGTTGGAGGGCCGTGCCGTGCTTGTCCGCAGAACAGCCCCGCTGCCCATCGAATGTATTGTCCGGGGGTATATCAGCGGCTCCGGCTGGAAGGACTATCAGAAAAGCGGCATGGTCTGCGGCTATAAGCTCCCGGACGGACTCAGGGAGTCCGAACAGCTCCCCGAGCCTTTGTTCACCCCGTCCACCAAGGCCGAGCAGGGCGAGCACGATGAAAACATCACCCTGGAGCAAGCCCGGAAGACCATGGATGGCGACGTTTTGAAACGGGTTGAGTCGATTTCTCTGGACATCTTCAAGCAGGCCGGCGTCGAGGTGGAGCAGTCCGGACTGATCATTG
This sequence comes from uncultured Desulfohalobiaceae bacterium, assembly GCA_964621385.1. GTDB lineage: Bacteria > Desulfobacterota > Desulfovibrionia > Desulfovibrionales > Desulfothermaceae > JAABTT01. Next base: position 882 of record CAZUMF010000445.1, on the reverse strand, counting down.
CGGACACCAAGTTCGAGTTCGGACTGGTCGACGATCAGCTCATGCTCATTGACGAGGTGCTGACCCCGGATTCATCCAGATTCTGGCCCCGGGACAGCTACAGCCCCGGACAGGGCCAGGCCAGTTTTGACAAACAGTTTCTCAGGGACTGGCTGACCAAAAACTGGGATAAAACATCGCCACCGCCCAGGCTCCCGGAGACAATCATCGAGCAGACCCGGGACAGATACCTGGAGGCCTACCGGCGCTTGACCGGACGGACGATTCAGGTTACCGATTGAACCACCCGCCCGGAAACGCACCGGAACCGGGAAAACGACAAGAGACAAAGGGACATCCGCGGGAAGCACGTTCCCGCGTTTTCCGACTGGTCAAACAGCCCGTATGGGACAGGACCAATCGTTCATTCAAGACAAGGAGTCATCACCATGCAAAGCATCGGAACACTGCTGCTCATCCTCGCGGCCTGGATTTTCCTGGTCCGGGTTATTTTCCCCAAACTCGGGATCAAAGGCTGAGGCGCCGGACAGGACAGCTGCAGTTGGCAGCCGAAAGACAACACAAAATCAGATAAGGAAAAGATTGAATAATCCCGGCCTTGTGTGCCGGGTGCCGTCTCCTCCAGCCGGCGGCATGAATCCGGTGCTGAATTCAAGGCTTGCCAAGGACTTTTTTTTAGGCTATAAGTCCTTGTTTTTGGAGAGGTGTCCGAGTTGGCCGAAGGAGCACGATTGGAAATCGTGTGTGCCGTTAAAGCGGTACCGAGGGTTCGAATCCCTCCCTCTCCGCCAGCATATCTTAGGGAAGCCGGGCGGCAGAGGCACTGCCAACCCCGTCAGGCCCGAGAGGGAGCAGCGGTAACAGATTCCTCTGGGTGCCCGG
>CAZUMF010000444.1:0-3389 GCA_964621385.1 uncultured Desulfohalobiaceae bacterium | reverse complement strand
CGCCCAGGGAGACACCATGATGAAAGAGACCGGCAAGGTGATCTCCGAGGCCAATGATTCAATGGAAAGCCTGAGCGGTTCCATGGAAGAGATTTCCAATGCAAGCTCCGAAATATCCAAGATCATCAAGGACATTGATGAAATCGCCTTCCAGACCAATCTCCTGGCGCTTAACGCGGCTGTTGAAGCGGCCCGGGCCGGAGAAGCCGGGGCAGGTTTCGCGGTTGTGGCCGACGAAGTCCGCAATCTTGCCATGCGCGCTGCGGAAGCCGCCAAAAACACGGCCGAACTCATCGAGGGCACCGTCACCAAAATCGATGAAGGCGCCAAAATGACCACGTCCGCCAGGGAAAGCTTTATCAAGGTGGAGGAAAGCTCGAAAAAAGTCGGTGAACTGGTGGGAGAAATCAACGCGGCATCTGACGAGCAGACCCAGGGAATCGATCAGATCAACACGGCTGTGGCGGACATGGACAAGGTCACCCAGCAGAACGCGGCCAATGCCGAAGAAGCTGCCAGCGCTGCGGAAGAGATGAATGCCCAGGCAGACCAGATGAAGAAAATGGTGGATGAACTGGTGGCGCTTGTGGGGGCCTCCAAAGAGGACAAAGAAACCGGAGGAACGGCCCAAAGCGGCAGCAGAAAAACGCAGAAAAAAAGCCGGAAGCAGCTCGGCTCTCAAACTGCAAAACAATCCACAGGAAAGCAAAATCGCGCACTGACGTACAAAAAGGAAGTGACACCGAATGATGTCATTCCCATGGAAGACGACGACAGTGAAGATTTTTCCAATTTTTGAAGTAAAAACAGGTCAGTATTTCCACGGCTGACGGTGCCAACCGGGGGCAAAAAAGCCCCCCGGTTGAAACCGCCGGCTGCAGGACCACAAAACACAATAAAGGAGAAATGATGAGGAACATGAAGCTCGGCACGAAGATCGGCGTTGGATTCGGACTTTTGATTATTATTGCACTGATTCTGGGCGGCATGGCCGTTTTCAACATGAAGGGCGTATCAAAAGAATCCACGATGCTTGCAAAAGAATACGTACCTGAAGTGAATGTGGGTGCTAAAATCAGAGGCGCTTCCAACCGGATCATGTATGCCATGAGAGGCTACGGGTTTACCGATAACGAAAAATACCACAAGGAGGCGCAAAAGGAACTCGCCGCCTTGACAAATGCGCTCGAGCAGGGAAGATCCCTGGATGATAAAGCAGAGAACCTGGAAAAACTTACCGGCCAGCTGGACACTGTAAAACAGCAGCAGGAAAAATACCGAAGCGCGGTTGAGGATACGGTTGAGGCAGTGACCGCTCTTAATCTATATCGAGATGAACTTGACAGGTCCGCAGCGGTCTATATGAACCAGAGCGCCAAATTTTTAGAAGGCCAGAACAAGGCCTTTAAAAAGGATCTGGCTGAACGGCGCAAAAAAATCGATCTCGTAACACAACTGTTGAATCTTGGAAACGGGGTCAGGGTGCTCAATTTCAAGGCCCAGAGCCTCGAAGATCCGGCCATGATGGAAAAAGCGGTCCAGCGTCTTGACGATGTATCCGACCTTGTGGAGTCTCTTCGTTCGATTACCCGGGATGAGGAAGACATCCGGCGCATCAATAAAACAGTGGCTACAGCAAAAGGGTACCAGGATGCCATGCAGATGTTTGCGGACGAACTTCGAAAAGGGTTTGACGCAAGCGAATCCATGCTTGAAAACGCAAGAGATAAAATGGATAAAAATGCGGCAGCCTATGTATCAAACTGCGAAGACTTCCTGGACGGCCAGCAGAAAAAACTTGCCGTGGACATGAAAGAACGGCATGACAAAATCACCCTTGCCAACGAGGTCATCGATATCGGCAATGCAGCCCGGATCAACAACTTTAAATCCCAGGCCACAAGGGACCCTCAAGTCATGCAGGAGGGTTTGAAACGATTCGCTGACCTTGATCCGAAATTCAAGGGGTTGAGAAAGATCACCCGGCTGGAAAAGGATCTGGACATGATCGATGCCGTGGAGCAGAGCGGCAATGAGTACAAACAGGCCATGACCGATTTTCTGGCGGAATGGAAACACCTGCAGGAGTTGGGCAAAGTAAGAGATGAAACCGGCCAGGGCATGATCGACGCCTCGATCGTCCTGGCGGATGCAGGGCTTGCCAATACATCGGATATCGCCACAAGAGCCATGAACAGCCTGAACAGTTCTTCCACCATCATGATGATCGGACTCGGGTTCGCCCTGGTGATCGGGGTATTTCTCGCCGTGTTCATCACCCTCAGCATTACCCGTCCGGTCCGTCGGATCATAGACGGCCTGAACAGCGGAGCAGGACAGGTAGCGTCCGCTTCCGGACAGGTGTCCGCCTCCAGCCAGACACTTGCCGAAGGTGCCTCGGAGCAGGCATCCTCCCTTGAAGAGACCTCTTCCTCCCTGGAAGAGATGGCCTCCATGACCAGGCAGAATGCCGAACATGCCACCCAGGGAGATACCATGATGAAAGAGACCGGCAAAGTGATCTCGGAAGCCAACGAGTCCATGGAAAGCCTGAGTGTCTCCATGGAAGAGATCTCCAATGCAAGTTCCGAGATTTCCAAGATCATCAAGGATATCGACGAGATTGCTTTCCAGACGAATCTTCTGGCGCTTAACGCGGCCGTGGAAGCGGCCCGGGCAGGAGAAGCAGGGGCAGGCTTCGCTGTTGTGGCGGACGAAGTTCGCAATCTTGCCATGCGCGCTGCAGAAGCGGCAAAGAACACCTCCGAACTGATCGAAGGCACGGTAACAAAAATCGGTGAAGGCGCCAGAATGACATCTTCCGCAAAAGAAAGCTTTATCAAGGTGGAAGAAAGTGCTAAAAAAGTAGGAGAGCTTGTGGGAGAAATCAATGCAGCATCCAACGAGCAGACCCAGGGAATCGATCAGATCAATACGGCTGTGGCGGACATGGACAAGGTCACCCAGCAGAACGCGGCCAATGCCGAAGAAGCGGCAAGCGCATCCGAAGAGATGAATGCCCAGGCCGACCAGATGAAACAGATCGTTAACGAACTGGTTGCAATGGTGGGAGAGTCAAAATCGGAATCCAAAAGTGCACAAAGACATGTCGGCACCCGGCAAGCAGGGGCAGGCCGGCAAAAGCAGCTGGGCACGGGAAAATCACAAAGTTCCGGTAAGAGCGGGTCCAAAGCAGTTTCGCATAAAAAAGAAGTAACACCGAATGATGTGATCCCCATGGATGACAGCGAGGATGATTTTTCCGATTTTTAATTCGACAGACCCTTGAAGTCCGCCCCCCATTTTTGGCGGGGGGGCTTTCCAAACCGATTTTCCCCTGGGGGCCTCCCCCTTGTACGGGGGGGAAAAACGTGGGATAAAACCCATTA
>CAZUMF010000443.1:0-3410 GCA_964621385.1 uncultured Desulfohalobiaceae bacterium | reverse complement strand
TTTTTAGACATATCAAACCTTGCGTTAAAAACCGACTGAGTGCTCAGTTGGTTTTTATGTTTCATTAAATCACCATCTCTGTCAAGAAGAAAATTATTTTTTTTCAAAAAAAACATCCCGGACCTGTGCAGTATGTCCGACCAAACATTACTCCCTGTTTTCAGGTGGGATCATTCATTAGGGGTGCTACCAGGGTAGGGCCTTGAGTGGCGACATCCTGAAGACGGGCATGTCATAGAGGCCTTAGAGGGAAAACAGAAAGCATGATCAATCCAGGACCATTCGGATTTTGGCGGCAATGTCTCTCAGGGAGAATGGTTTTTGAATGAAATTGAGGCCCCTGTCCAAAACGCCCTGAGGGGCGATGACATCGGCGGTATAGCCGGACATAAAGAGGCTTTTCATCTCGGGTCGAGCCGTTTGAAGTCGCTCCACAAGCTCCCGGCCGTTCATCTCCGGCATGACCACATCAGTGATGATCAGATGAATCTCCGCACTCTCTTCTGTGGCGATCCCAAGGGCCTCGCCCGGCGTATTTGCGGATAAAACAGCGTAGCCCAGTCGTTTAAGAAGCATGGTGCTCATTTCCAGAATCCCGGGATCATCTTCCACGATGAGGATGGTCTCACCCCGGCTTTGAGGAATAGCCTCATCGGTCTCAGGCCTTGTTTCTCCAGCGTCCAGCGCATTGAGCGGGAGATAGATCCTAAAGGTGGTCCCCTGTCCCGGCTCGCTGTATACGTTGATGAACCCTTGGTTTTGCTTCACAATGCCGTACACGGTAGCCAGCCCCATGCCGGTCCCCTGGCCCAACCCCTTGGTGGTGAAAAAAGGTTCAAAAATGTGTTTCAGGGTTTCCTTATCCATGCCGCACCCATCGTCGCTAAGGGCCAGTAGGACGTATTCCCCGGGCTCCATATCGCCATAGGACGTAACCTGAGACGGGTCAAAAGAGACCGTGTCGGTTTCAATGGTGACCCTGCCCACATCCGCGATGGCATCTTTGGCGTTGACGCACAGATTGACCAGAATCTGATCCAGTTGAGAAGAGTCCATTTTGACCGTGCACTGGCCTGGCCCCGGCAGCCAGGCCAGCTCTATGTTTTCACCGATAAGCCGTCGAATCATTTTGAGTGTGGCTTCAACCGATTCGTTGAGGTCAATGGCAATGGGCTCAATGGTCTGTTTGCGCGCAAAGGCCAATAGTTGGCGGGTAAGGTTGGCGGAGCGCTGGGCCGCGTCCAGAATTCTCTCCAGGTTCCTGCGAGAAGGATCCGCCGGGTCCATTTCAGCCAGGGTCAGCTCGGCATAGCCGGTGATGGCCCCCAGCATGTTGTTGAAATCGTGGGCCACGCCTCCGGCGAGGGTGCCCACCGCTTCCAGCTTTTGGGACTGGAGCAGTTGTTCTTGCAGCTTTTCCCGCTCCGCTTCCGCCCGTTTGCGATCGCTGATGAACCGAGCTTGCTGGATATTTTGATAGGCGGTGGTGGAAAGCTGATTGGCCAGGGCAAAAAGGGAGTGGGCAATCTGCTCGAACTTCTTCCGGGACATGACAGGGACCTTGTCAAAGGCTTCGCAAAACGCGGTCTCTTCGGCCCCGATCTCCCGGGCATATTCTATGATCCGATCCCTGGTTTGGGTCTCGTTTCGAACCTGGCCGATCAGCCAGTTGGCGATGTGCCGTCCACCGACGGTGATACTGGCCCCCGCGCCCCACAATCCGGCACTCAGGCAGGTGTGGATGATCGGACCGGAGGGATTATGGCGTCCCAGCATGGCATCGGATTCCTGACACTTTCTGGAGCCCTTTTCGGTCTTGCGAATGAACTCGCCGCAAAAATAGGTGAAGTTGCTCGGCTGAGTAACGGGGGTGCCGTCCGGAAGGGTGATCAGGGCCCCCACGCCCCAGGCCTTAGCGAACAGGTCCTGGATATGCTGCAGATCGGAGAGGTTGAACAGGTCCTCCAAAACAATATCCTCGGCAACATCCAGCGGCCGGGTCAATGCCATGATTCGTTTTTCAATCGCTTCCTCTGCCCGTTTCCGCTCGGTGATATCACGGTCAAAGGCGCAGGCCAGGTAACGATTATTGAACCGGAAATAGTTGGTGCTGACTTCCACCGGAAAAAGGCGTCCGTCCTTGGTGCGGTGGCGCGATTCAAAAAACATGGATCCTTGACGTTTCATTTGTTCTTTGTGTTGTTCATATTTGTCCGGCGGGAAGTCCGGATCGATATCAAAGACCTTCAAGGTCAGCAATTCTTCTCGGGTATATCCCATTGAGGTGCAGGCGGAATCGTTTGCATACACAATGTCGCCCTGGTCATCCACCCACAGGATGCTGTCCCGTGCACTATCCATGGCGAACCGGGCCTTTTTCAGAGATTCTCTTTCCTGTTTCCGGTCCGTGATATCCAGCAAAAAGCCCTGAAAATAGGCCATGCCTCCCTTTTGGTCCCGCACCGCCCGCGCATTGTAGGATGCCCAGAACAGGGTACCGTCCCTGCGTAGAAAACGACATTCATGATCCAGCCGTTCGTTCTGCTCAAGGAATCGCTTCATTTCTTCTCTGTCTTCAGGGTCGGCATAGAGTTGCGCGCCGGTGTCCTTTATGACACGGATCATTTCACTGGGGGAGTCATAACCAAATATGCGCGCCAGGGCTGAATTGGCGTAAACAAGTCTCCCCTCGGGTGTGGAAACGTATATCCCGATGGGCGCGGTCATCAGCAGGCTTTGCCAGTCCTCAGGGGCGCCTTGGAAAGCGCGGCCTTCGGTGCTGGGCACATGATTTTTCGGCATGATCCGTTCCTTCAGGTTGCTCCTTTGCGAGTCCCTGACCTGATGTAAATCCCCAGGAGATGACCTCAGGGTCATCTCCTGGGGGTAAGGGTTAAAAATCGCTGAAATCCTCCTCATCCATGGGGATGACTTCCTGAGGGGTGGCCTCCCGATTATGGTGAGCCGGTTCATGTGCCTTTGCTTTCTGGGTCTTCTCAGGAATCCGATGGGGGGTTGCCTGGGGCTTGGAGGTCCCGGTTGTGAGACGCGTCTGCCGGCCGTCGGTCTTTTCGGCGTGTCCACCAATGATGGCCACCAGTTCCGTCACAATCCCTTTCATCTGTTCGGCCTGGGCATTCATCTCCTCGGAGGCACTGGCCGACTCTTCTGCATTGGCTGCATTTTGCTGAGTCACCTTGTCCATCTCTGCCACGGCCGTGTTCACCTGCTCGATTCCCTGAGCCTGCTCCTCGGAGGCCGCGGCGATCTCGGCCACCAATTCGGCCGCCTTTGCGCCGCCTTCAGCCACCTGACGGAACGCCTCATTGGTGGTGGTTACCAGTTCCGAGCCTTCTTGCACCTTTTTGACGGTCCCCTCGATCAGGGCTGCCGTATTCTTGGCCGCTTCT
>CAZUMF010000442.1:0-3413 GCA_964621385.1 uncultured Desulfohalobiaceae bacterium | reverse complement strand
CACTTTGTTTTTATTGTAAAAAAAATTTTCCTGATTTTTGCAACACGCTCTAGTTCGCAAGGAAAAACTCAACATTTATTTTCCGAAGAACAAGACCATTCATTCCAAATTCTACATCCTGAGCAGATCCGGCGAGCACAGGGTCATCGTCGGCAGCGCCAATTTCAGCGAAACCGCCCGCAAGGCCTCCAAACAGCACAACTACATCGTCTACTGCGATCTTGAAGACGGCAGTGAACTCTTCAAAACCTTTCTCAACGATTACAAACAACATTTGAAATATTCACAGCTTTTCCTTCAGGACCTCATCCAGCTGGTTGATTCCCGTGAAGAATCAGAGGAACAGGTGATCAGGACCTGGCTTTCCCAGGATATCGGGAATGTCAAAGGCGAGGTCGAAGCTGAATCCACAAAAGTTCTGTCGGAACTCTCCAACCAGACCATAGAAGCCGAACAAAGGCAAGAGGATGCTCTTGCCGATTCAGAAGAGATCACCGTACTCATCCCGGCTGAACTCAAGACGCGGGAAAATATCGAAAAAAAGCTCTCCCAGCTCCATTTTTCCATCGGCGGTTCGGAACTGAGCGTACCGAGGCAGGAATACGCCTCCTTTGTCAAGCGGATGTGCGGCGTTCCCTTGCTCGGCGTCACCCAGGACAACAGCCGGCTGGTGCTCCACATGGGCGAAAAAGGGAGCGTCTTGACCCGAGAACCCGAAAACAGACAGCAGGTTTCTGAAGCTCTGGACTATATCGAAAGCTATATCGACTCGTTCAGGTTCGGAGAGTGCAGCGATATACTGCGGGTTCAGACCAATGTTTATGAAGCCCTGCTCTATGTCCTGGCTGCTCCATTTGCCCACGAATTCAAAAAAAGAAAAAAAATCGGTCGATATGTACTCCCGCGGGCCGAGTTTTCTCTATCTCTACGGTCCTTCCTTCAACGGTAAAACCAATTTTCTCCGCTTTTGCCTGCGCCTTATCACAGGTGAACATGTGGAGCCCATTGCCCAGGAACATTTCAAAAAAACCAAAATCATGAGCGCCAGGGCCTTTGCTACAGTCTTTCCCCTGCTATTCGACGATGTAAACATCGACTCCAAAATGGAAGTGGTCCTCAAAAACTACTGGGAGATTTGGTGGGACCGTTCAACGCCGATTCCGCAGCTGATCATGACCACCAACAAGTTCAATCCCCCGGAATGGGCCAACACCAGGATCAAGAGAATCAACTTCGATGTCAAATTCGACCAAAATAATATCCGGGCCAGTGAAGAGCTGAATCGAATTTTAACCGCCCGGTGCGATCTGTTTTCCTGGTTTGCCGCCCGGTATCTCAGTAAACTCCGGCAGCCGCTGGAGGACATTAAAAACGGACTCCTTGTTGACGAGTTGGGCTTGGCCCGATCCGTCATGCAGTCCTTTTATGATTATGCACAACGCCCCCTGCCTGCGTATTTCCCCCTTGAACCCGTGGAGCGGCTGTACGACATCGACCGCATGGAGTGGCTGGAACTTTTTGAAACCAAAGTTCTCTCCCTGGAAGACCAGAAGAATAAAATATTCGTCCGGACGCCGACCACTATCCAGGCCTATGAAGTGGACCGCTTCATGCGCCTTCTGCCGCAGGGAGTCAAGGCCAAACGCAAAGGCCACACCATCGTCATTGAAGGAAAAGACAAATATCTGGAATGGGTGCAAGGCGGCGTGCAGAAACCGGGCTGGTGGAAACGGTTGTGGAGCAGAGGCAGGCTCGGCTGAAGCCGGCTCTGTTTGCAACCCGGAGGGGGCGAAAGATTTTCCCCCTACGAGCCATAGGATGGCCCGTATGTGGGAATTGACGGCAGGCCGGCCTGAAGGTTGCAGGGCGAATAATTATCCAGTCTTGTCCGAGTCGATGTCCAGATAGGCCAGGAAGGCCTCCTCATCCACAGGAGGGCTGTACAGATATCCCTGGACCAGCTCACACCCCAGGGCACGCAGACTGCGGACATGTTCCTCAGTTTCCACACCTTCAGCCAGGACCTTGATATTGAGACCCCGGCCCAGGGAGATGACGGCCTTGACCACCTCAAGATCTTTGTTTCCCAGGGCCATGTTCCAGACAAAGGACTTGTCGATTTTAAGTTTGGTAAAGGGATATCTGGTCAGATATTGTAATGATGAATACCCGGTTCCGAAATCGTCCAAGGCCACCCCGATTCCCATTTTCATAAATTCACTCAGGCGATCCTGGACCTTTTCGTATCTGGTTATGAGTTGGCTTTCCGTGACCTCCAGCTCCAAGCGCTCCGGAGAAATACCGGCCGTATTCAGAGCCTCTGCGATCTTTGAACCCAGAGCGGGATCTTCCAGTTGGGGCGCGGCCAGGTTGATAGCCATTTGGGGCAGAACCAGCCCTGCTTTCTGGATGCGCTGCAGGGTTGCACAGGCCCGGCCAAGGACGAAATCCCCCAGTTCGCCGATGCGGCCCATTTCCTCCAGGACAGGAATGAATTCCAAAGGACCAAGGAGCCGTCCTTCAGGATGCCGCCAGCGGACTAAGGCCTCGGCCCCGGTAATTCTTTTGGCAACCACATCTATTTGAGGTTGAAAATACAGGGTGAACTGCTTCTGCTCCAGAGCATCCAGCAGCTCCTTGTTCAGCAGCAGCCGTTCCAGGGAAGAGGCCTGCATACCCAGGGTATAGAATTCAAAACGCTGTATTCCGGACTCCTTGGCCCTGGACATGGCGGTGTCCGCCTTCTGTACCAGATTCGCTCCCTGGCTGCCGTCAGCCGGATAGCAACTGATCCCGGCTGTTGCCGTGATCACCACCTCTTCCTTTTCCCTGTCCAGTTTGAGAGGTTGGGCAATTGCGTTTAAAAATGAATCCACCAACACACCGGTCTGCTGTGGGGCAAAGCCCTGGATCAGCACCCCGAATTTATCGCTTTCCAGCCTGGCCATAGCCATATCGGCGTGCTGGGCAAGCCGTTGCCCGGTCTGCTTTAAAATCCGGTCCCCGGTGGATCGACTGAAAAGCTCGTTCACGGCCTTGAAATTGTCCAGGCCGAGGACAACAACTGCCAAATACTCTTTTGGATCTGAGAGGTCGGCAATGGTTTGGTCCATCTCCCGGACAAACTCCTTATGATTCATGAGCCCGGTGATGGGGTCATGGCTGGTCAGATACTGCAAGCGGCTTTCGGTCTGCAGTTGTTCCGTGAGGTCCTTGCCGGTGGCCAGAAAATGGGTCAATCGCCCCTGGTGGTCGTATAAAGGGGTTATGGTCTTGTATACGTAATACAATGAACCGTCTTTGGTCTTGTTGATAATCGTATCCTGATAGACCTCCCCCTTGAGGATGGTCTCCCACATATGTTGGTAAAACTCCGGGGGATGCTCGCCTGATTTCAAAATATTCGGCTTTTG
>CAZUMF010000441.1:0-3416 GCA_964621385.1 uncultured Desulfohalobiaceae bacterium | reverse complement strand
GGCCAAAGGCCAGTGCCGTAAAGCGGCATTTAACTGGGCGAGCAATGACGGGTTACGGCGACAGAATGCCGGAAAACAAAATTTCTTCACTGACCAAACTGGCAGTCGTTGTTTTAAATGAACGTATAACATCTCAGTCGAATATTGTATTAAATATCAAAGAATTATGTGTCAGCCCTGATAGAGGCAGGGCTGAAACCTGAAAAAGAGGCACGTAATATCACAGAATGTCCAAAAAATCTTTCAAATTTACGCGTTCTGTGAAGAGCTCTGCAGTATATCTTCACTATTCACGAGGAAATCCTCTGGTGACCCCAAGGGATCAGTAAGAAGAATCCGCAATCTGCAATCCAAAACCCAAAATCAAAAATTTCACATGCCTGCATTACCCACCCCCGCCCAGTCCCGGCAGGACAGAGTATCCATCCTGGTCAATGGCCTGCAGGTCCGGGCCTATGCCGGTGAGACCGTGCACGCCGCGCTTCTGGCCGGAGGCTTTCAGGCCCTGCGACTGGCCGGACAGGAACCCAGAGGCATCTTCTGCGGCATGGGGGTCTGCTACGACTGCCTGATCACGGTGAACGGCCGGTCCAGGCAGCGGGCCTGCATGACCCTCGTGCACGATCAGATGGAGATTGAGCTTGATGTCGACTAAAGCCCGGGTGATCATTGTGGGCGCCGGCCTGGCCGGTTTGGCGGCAGCCCGTTGTCTGACAGAACAGGGTGTCAAGGTCCGGATCATCGACGAAAACCCGCATCCCGGCGGGCAGCTGCTTCGGAGCATTCCTGCCGCCTCCCGCAGCTCTGGAGGTCTCTGGGACAGTCCCAGGCGCCGGGGGTTGGCCCATCTCTCCAGGCTCAAGGCCGAAGGGGTCGAGGTCCTTTCCCAGGCCCAGGTTGTCGGATCGGACGGATCCGGACGGGTCTGGGTGGATTCTCCCCAGGCTCCGCTGCAGGAACTTTCCGCCGAGGCAATCCTCCTGGCCACCGGGGCCAGAGAAACCTTTCTGCCTTTTCCGGGCTGGACCCTGCCTGGTGTGATCTCGACAGGCGGGGCTCAGGTACTCATCACGGGCTCCGGAGTCCTGCCTGCCCCGGAGATGGTCATCGCCGGCTCCGGCCCTCTGCCCTTGGCCCTGGCCCGGGAAGTCTTGCGGCACAAAGGCCGAATCACTGCTCTACTGGATGAATCCCGGCTTATCGATTCCCTGGGTCTTTTGAAGCTGCTCCCGCACCAGCTGCCGCGGCTCCTTCAAGGGCTCGGGCTCCAGGCACGACTGCTGCGGGCCGGAGTCCTCACCCGCCGGCAAAGCCGCATCATCCTGGCCAGGGGAGATACGCGGCTCGCGGAGTGCACCATGGCCAGACTTGACTCCAGTGGGGCCCCCCTTCCCGGGAGTGAGAGAACCATTAGCACTCCAGGCCTTGCTGTGGGCTGCGGGTTTGTGCCGAACATCGAACTGGGCCGTGAAATGGGGTGCAGGGCGGAGTTCAATCGCAGCAAAGGCGGCTGGGTCCTTGTGGTCAACGCTTCCCAGGAAACCAGCATTTCAGGCCTCTATGCCGCTGGAGAGCCCACAGGCATCGCGGGTGGGAGCAAGGCCCTTCTGGAGGGAGAAATCGCCGGCCTGGCCATTGCCTCCAGTCTCACAGGGCGACTTTCCCGCGAAGACCGGCGCAGATGGAACAGGCTCAGGAAACGGCTCAAACAGGAACAGGACTTCGGCGCGTTTGTGAACAGACTCAGCCGTATTCCTGCAGCCGGATACGCTTCCATTCCCAAAGACACCATCATCTGCCGCTGCGAGCAGATCCGCCTGTCCGAAATCCTGGCGTCAATCCACCTGGGATTCAGCACAGTGGCCGGCGTGAAGAAAGCCACCCGCTGCGGCATGGGACGTTGTCAGGGACGAACCTGCGCGCCTATCCTTCAGGAAATCCTGATGGCGCATCCAGAGGCGACCCAGACCCCCCCGACCCCTCTCTCGGTGCGCTCCCCTGTCAAGCCCGTCGCCCTTGAATCACTGCTTGAACCTGAGGAAGGAGCGCGATAAATCCTTTGACAAAATGCTTTTCGGAAAGAAACATTGCAAGCTCTGAATTTTCTGGTATTCTGCAATATTCAATCTTCAATATTCAGTAGTAAGTCCTCTATGCCCAGCGCCTTACCTCCGGCAACCGCCCGCCCCTGCATCGGCATCATCATGCTCGACACTGTTTTTCCCCGTCTTGTGGGCGACGTGGGCAACCCCAAGAGCTTCCCTTTTCCGGTCCTGTACGAGACTGTCAGCGGCGCATCGCCCGAGCGTGTGGTCGCCCGGACAGATCCGGCCCTGCTCCTGCCCTTTTGCAATGCCGGCAGAAGGCTGGAGGCCAAAGGCGCCAAGGCGCTGTTCACCAGTTGTGGTTTTTTGGCCATCTTCCAGCAGGAACTCGTCGAGGCCCTGGACATCCCGGTTTTCAGCTCCAGTCTGCTGCAGATCCATCAGGCCCGGGCGATCCTGTCGCCGGATCAGGAAATCGGGATCATCACCGCAAACAGCCACAGTCTGGGTCCACAGCATTTTGCCGGACTGGGCATCACCCGCCCCCCACAGGCCATTGTCGGCCTGCAGGAGGCTGAAGAATTTCCAGCCGTCTTTCTCGGAAACAAAATGACCCTTGATCCTGCCAAGGTGCAAGGGGAAATGATTCAAGCGACCCGCATCTTGCTCCAGGACTATCCACAGATTGGGGCCGTGATCCTGGAGTGCACGAATATGCCGCCCTATGCCCGGGCCGTGCATCAGGTATCCGGCCTGCCGGTATTTGACGTTCTGACCATGATCCACTACGTTTATCAGGTTGTGTCTCGATGATCCGAGCAAAACGAGTCGGTATATCCCTTCAACTAACTGTATCAACATCGTAAAAAGGAGGCACATTATGCACGGCTATTGCGGCAAAATGTTGCGGGTGGATTTAGCAACGGGGGACATTCGGGAGGAAGCGCTCGATCCAGAAGTGTGCAAGGCCTACATCGGGGGCCGGGGTCTGGGAACGTATTACCTGAATCAGGAACTCAACCCGGAAGCGGCTCCTCTTTCCGCCGACAATATCATGGTCATGGCCACCGGGCCTTTGACCGGAACCGGCGCCGCCACCGGCTCCAGATACATGGTCATGACCAAATCCCCGCTCACCGGGGCCATCACCTGTTCCAACTCCGGGGGGATGTTTCCCACCCAGCTCAAGCGGAGCGGACTGGACGGGGTCATTTTCACCGGCCAGGCAGCAGAGCCGGTCTATCTCTGGATCAATGACGGCCGCTACGAACTGCGTAAGGCCGACCATCTCTGGGGAATGACCACCCACGAAACCACGGATCAGGTCCTTGCGGAAACCGATGCCAAGGCCAAGGTAGCCTGTATTGGTCC
>CAZUMF010000440.1:0-3432 GCA_964621385.1 uncultured Desulfohalobiaceae bacterium | reverse complement strand
GCCGAGAAGCACATGCCAGCCTCCTCCCAGAACCAGGCCTTCAACGCCCTGTTGTTCTTTTTCCGGCATGTCCTGGACAAGGAGTTCGGCAGCATTGACGGCGTGGTCCGGGCCAAGCGACGGCCGTATATCCCTGTAGTGCTGACTCGTTCCGAGGTGGACAGGATAGTCCAGCATTTGCAGCCGCCATACGATCTGGTTCTTCCCCGGGACCTACCTGACCCGTATTCCTGAAACCGGGCAGCGCAAGCGTTACCATCTGCATGAATCCCATGTGCAGAAGGCCATCAAGCAGGCGGTCCGCCAGGCCAGGCTCACCAAGCGGGTCACCTCCCACACCTTCAGGCACAGCTTTGCCAGCCATCTCCTGCAGGCCAACTACGATATCCGGACCATCCAGGAACTTTTGGGGCACAGCAGCGTCAAGACCACCATGATCTACACCCACACCGTCAAGAGCCAAACCAGGAAAGAGGCCAGAAGCCCTCTGGATTTTGAAGGATAAATTGGAAACAGTCTACCGAAGGCAAAATCCGCTGTCAAGCTCCTGGAAAAATTGCAGTCCCTTGTTGCTATGCACTTCGATGACTTCATCAGGGCGGCCTGCGCCCAGCGGAACCTGGACTGGCGCAAATACAGGCGGGCCAGCCAGCGGCGGGTTCTGGAGCGGATCAGGCAGCTCGGCCTGGGAGGCTACCAGGATTATCTGCGCTACCTGGACCAGCGTCCAGACGAGGCCGGACAGCTGCCCAACCTGCTCCGGGTGACCCTGAGCCGCTTCTTCCGGGAGCGGGCCTGCTGGGAGGAACTGGTCGGGAAGGCCCTGCCCGAGCTGTTGGCCCGCAAGACCGATCCGGTTCTGCGGGTCCTCAATACACCGGGGCTGCTTATGATCGGCAGGAAGGAGGCCCTATATTTGGATGGCTTTTTCAGCTTCGAGCAGCTTTCAGCAACCGGATGCCTGTTCGGGCATCGTTTCAATATCTCCATCACCAAAAACACTATTTTTGATAGGAATTATTCTCCATAAGCAATTTTTTTCTGTCAATTTTGTCAGCATGTATCCAATTGGCAGGGCTCTCTCTTTTTCATCCCTGTTCAATGGTTATGACTCAGACCGCTGCTGACGGTGCCGCCGAACTGGGGTCCGGCTTTCGGATCTCCTCCAGGTACTCCAGAACCAGGGGCACAATCCTGGAGACCACCCAGGCAATGCCCTGGACATTGTGTTGGCGGGGTGTCGGGTAAGGACGAGAATTTTCATCTCCGGTTGATCCTGGCCAGGACGTTTTCTGCTGGGGAAGCTGTGAGCAACCCTTTGTCGTATGCTTCGATTCTAGATTCAATCTCTTCCGTCCAAGCGGTATCAATACGGTTGTCCTCGGGAACATCAAAGCTCTGAAAGAGGCGTTGAATCAACTCAGCCCTCTCAATGGGCGGCAGGACAAGCGCATCATTGAAAACTTTTTCGGTCGTAACTGTCATATGGTCTACCTCGTCTTTGTTTTGCTTCGAATCAAGTATAGCCGACAACACGCTGCTTCGCAACCCGGATCTGTGATGGCGAACGATTTTGTCCACGAAGACTCACGAAGGACCACGAAGAAAAACGAGTTTTGGCTGCCGGGAAGGAAGACCCTGGTGAAACCCCTTCGGGAACGTCTTCGAGGTTGTTTCACTGGGCAAGACCGGCAGACAAAAGGCTCCGCCTTATCATGAATTTTTCTCCCTGTATGTGTGTCGTCGGCAGGCGATGCAGTTCACGGCTGGATGATTCTGACTTTCAGGTTGCCGTGAAGAAAGAAGCTTCGTGGATAAAAAAAGTATGGCATACACTCCTTACCTGCCAGAACAGAAGCAGGGTGAGGGGGTTCGAATGCAGCTATAAATTCCAACTTGCAATATTCCAAAATGGAATATAAACTTTCTCTCGTTTGTGATTTCAACCGAAGAGTTCATCCATGTAGTGGCAGAGATATCTCTGTCAGCTTTGTCGGGGGCAACGCTGACATGAAAACAAAACCGTCCTCTGAATACGCCCTGTTGGGGGCTTTGGTGCCCGGGGCGAAGCATGGCTACGGGATCCTGAAGTTTCTGGAGGAATCCCTGTCCGACTTCTGGAGCATCAGCAGCAGTCAGCTTTACCTGCTTTTGAAGAAGCTTGAATCCCGGGGCCTGGTTGCCTCTGCGGTCCAGTCTCAGGAAAGCCGGCCCTCCAAGCGTATGTTTTCCCTGACGGACGCGGGACGACAGGAATTTCTGGAGTGGGTGCAGAGCCCGGTCAAGCACGTGCGCGATCTGCGCATCGAGTTTCTGGCCAAGTTGTTTTTTTACGATTATCTGTCCCTGCCGGATGGATCGGCCTTGCTCAAAGCCCAGCGGGATATCCTGACAGGGGCCAGGGAGCGAATCGAAGGGAAGCAGGACCGGGAAGCGGATCGCTTTCAGCAGACCATGCTCGATTTCAAACTGCGTACTCTGGATGCCTGGATTAGCTGGCTGGACGGACCGGCCGTATCGTTTATCGAGGAGATATCATGAAGGACTTAATTTATGCCCAACTCGCCCGGCAGACCCGGGACCTGGCCGAGAAGCACCAGCTCTTGGACCAACATATCGTGATTCAGGCCAGGGGCCTCAGTGTGCAGGAGGCCATCGGCGATCCCGAAGGGGACGATTTCCCTTTGCAAAAGGGCAAGGAGACCCTGATGCAGGCGGATTTCGGCCAGGCCCTTGGTCAGGCCTTCACCGACCGCTACGGAAATTATGAGGGGGCGCTGCAGGATGTCCTCGGGATGGATCTGGACAACAATTACCGGCGGGCCCTGTTTGTGGCCACCCTGAACGCGCTGCTCAGGTATCTGGGCCTGGTGGAGAAAACCATCCACTGCCGTGATCAGGAACCGGCCCGCTGTGCCGGCGAGCTGGCCGAATACATCAGGAGGCGTTATGGAGCGGCCAAGATCGGCCAAGTCGGGTTTCAACCACGCATGGTGGAAGCCCTCGGGGCGGCCTTTGACTATCGGGTGCTGGATATGGACCCGGACAATATCGGGACCGTGCGCTACGGCACAGAGGTGGAAGGCCCTGAATCCACGGAGTCCGTCATTCAGTGGAGCGATCTTCTGCTGGTGACCGGGACTACCCTGGTCAACGGAAGCATCGGCCGCTTTCTCGGGGAAAAGCCGGTCCTGTTCTACGGCACGACCATAGCCGGAGCGGCTTCGCTTATGGGCTGGGACCGTTTCTGCGCCTGCGCAACCTGAGTCTGAAACTCTTTCAAGGCGTTGTGCAATTGACTGTTAGGCGCTTCTGCCTTGAACCCTGTCAGAAAAGGGAAGAATTTTTTAACCGCCCGCTCGCTGACTCGCTCAAGCCGCCAAGGACGCAAAGGAAGATTTTTTCTCCGGCGGGTGAACGCCGGAGAAAAAT
>CAZUMF010000439.1:0-3433 GCA_964621385.1 uncultured Desulfohalobiaceae bacterium | reverse complement strand
GCTAATTGCACAGCTTGAAAAAATGAGTTGCTCCGATGCAGTTGAAGCCCTTGTCATTGAAATTGGAAATTTGAAATTGGAAATTTGATGAGGCGTAATAGAATATTCTGCTTTTCTGCATTCTTTTCTTGCCAATTTCCAATTTCGAAGTAAACCTGGAGTCTTTGGGTTGCAGACGTACCCGAATTTAGACTCTAGGCTCTTAGTAGCACCCGGGGCAATGATCTTCATCACACCAGAAAAAGGTCAGGGTTCACCCAATTGGGTGATATCAATGGGATCGTGGACCGGGACGTCTTCCCAGGGAATGGTATAGACTCCCACCTGATCGCCGAATCTAATATAAATTTTTTCATTGATCAAGTTTTGATAACAGCTGAAAATATCCACATTCTTTTGATCGAGAATCTCCTGGTAATCGATTCGTTTTGAAGCACCCCCCTGGCCTTGTCTGAAACAATCTGTTCGCCATCGATGTATTCGTTGGCCACGGTACAGAATGAATTGTCCCCCGTCCTTCACAAAACGCCGATCCGTGTGCAAAATACGATATGCACCAGCAGGAAGCGATTGGCTTCCTGCGCAGCATCAGTGCCCTGCTTGATGGGGACGGTGAAAAAACACTATCTGCAGGCTGTGTGAATGACCTGAACTCGAATTTTTTTCGGATGAAGCGATCTCGAATTTTTTCGAGCATCATTGGACAGGACTCTTGGCACGTCCTGACGGGACGCCGGGGGCGCGGAGCGCCAGTCCAAGAAGGCTGGACAATGATGCTCCCCTGACTTAACCCTCACTGACCTGGGGGCAAGACAGGCCGGAAGCCGCTGTAGTAGCTGCTGTAGCTTGGCCCGTAGTCGAACCGGATCGACACGCGGCAGTAGGAAAAGTAGGAAGTCCAGGCGCCGCCGCGTAACACGCGGGCAGAGCCCACATAATCTTCATGCCAATCCTGGCACCATTCGGCGATATTTCCGCTCAGGTCATAGATGCACAATTCATTGGCAGTCTTAGTGCCCACCTCGTGGGAATGACCTCCTGAATTGTCACCATACCAGGCCACCTCATCAATAGTATCGCTGCCGCTGTATTCCGTATCCATCCCGTCTTTGCCGCCCCGGGCTGCATATTCCCATTGTTCCTCACTGGGCAGGCGGTACCCGTCAGCATCTGAATTGAGAGTCCAAAGAGAGAGATCATAGGCCGGCGTCATGCCTTCCTGCGCGCTCAGATAATTGCAATAGGCAGCCGCTCCGTACCAAGTCATTTCCACACAGGGGTAGACCTCCTTGCCGGGATCTGCACTGAAGGTGCCTCCGGAAAAGCTGATCTGACAGGGGCCATCATCAAGATCAAGAAGCTCCTGACTATCCCCTTCGGCATTTGTCACCGTGGTACTTGACGCATTGATCAACTGAGGTTCCTGACCAAAAGCCCACTGCATGACATCCGCCATCTGCTGGTTGGTAACCTCGTATTTACAGATATAAAAGGGTTCATTAATAGTTACATTATTCCCGGCATCCGTCCCGGCCTCCACGTACACGAAGTCATCGCTTGGCTCCCCTCCGCTTGGGGGCGTTGTGCCGGTGAAGGAGTCCACCACCGCGTATTCAGCCGAGACATCGGTGAGGTCTATGGAGGGTACCGCCCCCTCCGGCACCAGGTACTTGCGGACAATGGTCTTGCCGCTTGTGGCATGGGTCGCTTCCATGAAAAAGACTTCCCCACTGGGCAGTGGAATGGAGACTTCGACGGGATGCGCTAGATAGCCTTCGCCCTGGAAGGTCACTTCCTGTACGTTCAAGGATTCTCCATTCTTTATGAGCTCAATCGGATTGTTTTCACTGTTTCCGTCAGTTTCCTGACCAACTGTATAAGCGAGATAATGGGTAATATTTGTTTCGTCAACATAGACCAGATAGACTGTTTTCCCTGTAGCGGCCCCAACAAAGGTCAATTTAAAATCTGCAGTTGCGGATTCATCGTTGTCCACATCGACAAAGACATCCTGGCCGGGCGAGGGCGGGGTACCAGGGGTAAAGGAGGCATATACGGAAAATGTATTCGCCTTGTTCAAAGGATCTTGAATTTGCGTTGATGCTTGAGAGGTTCCGTTGACGATTTCTGGAGACTGCAATGCAGTTGCAGGAATAACGTCGGCTATAGTAACCCCGGTTTGATTGCCGTAAAGTTTGAAATCCACATCATAGGTTGCGCTGGCATTAGCATCGATGAGCAGATCATAGTTCTGCATTTCATTTTGATATTCAGAGCAGTCAAAGTCATCAATGGTCAAATCCGGCATGGTGGCATTGACGTCAACAACATGGACAAAATAGCCTTTTCCTTGCTCAAAGTTTGTGAAGCCGTCAAACATGCTGCCCGAGGCTGAGGCGTAGCCGGTACCGGTCCATTGATAGATTTTGTCGATGGTCCAGCCGTTATTGTTGAATTTGTTGAGAAAGTCCGTCACCGTCGCGAAAAATTTGGTGGGGATATGGGTCAGATTAAAGCCTGCTTCAAGTTTGCGATAGGCGTATTGCTTTCCGCTGTAGCTGATCGTGCTCGGGTTGTTCAAAGAGCTCCAGACAAAATAGCCAAGCCCGGCATCAAGGTACCGAAAGGCGTCAAAGAGTTCCTCTCCTTCGGCTGAGCTGAAACCTCCGTTCTGAAAGCGAAAAACTTTTTGGGTCTTCTCAAAATCAACAAGCCCGCCTTCAAGGGCGTCGAGCAGAAATGAATTCGCAGGATTGTTATTATTAAAGAGATAGGGCATGCCGGCAATCCCAAAATTCCCCCCGGCAGCAACCTCCATGGTAACGGCCGGCTTTTGGGGGATCATTTCCAGGGGGGTGTCCCCGGCAGTAGCTGTTCCTGCTACAGCAAGGATAAACACGGCGCACAAGATGATAAGCTGAATACGAAAAAAATTCATGGCAATTTCCCCTTATCCCGCGACAGCGGGATGAAACTTTCCTGCCTGCGATCAGCAGGCTGGAAAATCACATTCTTCATTCGTGCCTATTCGTGCGCATTCGTGGACATAATTCTTCTTTTCATGTGCTTGATTCGCAACTCAATGATAATCAAAGTATAAGCGGAGGAGCACCAAAGACTTCTTAAACTTTGAAATTGGCAGAAAAAGAATGCAGATATGCAGGATGTTCTATAAAGCCTGATCCAATTTCAAATTTCTCAATCCGAAATGAACCTGGAACCTTTGGGTTGCGGACTGAGACGACTTTGAACTAGAGGCTCTTAGGAGCACCCGGGGCAATGATCTTTATCACACCAGAAAAAGGTCAGGGTTCACCCAATTGGGTGATATCGATAGGGTCATGGACCGGGACGTCTTCCCAGGGAATGGTATAGACCCCCACCTGATCGCCGAATCTAATATAAATTTTTTCATTGATCAAGTTTTGATAAC
>CAZUMF010000438.1:0-3436 GCA_964621385.1 uncultured Desulfohalobiaceae bacterium | reverse complement strand
GACAAAGACTTCAACTGTACAAAAGAGATAATTTTTCTTGTTTTCTATGACAGTGATTCAGGCATAAGTCACTAATGTACCCGGCCCGCCCGGGCCGGATCGCTGGCTGGTTTTGTTATGCGTCAGGGGCTTGACATGGTTTTTTTTTTCGAATAAGGAAAAAGGAATTTCTTAAAGGCAGTTAACAAAACTCCTTGCCCATGACGCGTATTCCCTCCATTGTCTCTCTGGGTCTGCTGGTCCTCTTCCTGGCCGGGACCCTGAGTTCCTGCGGGCTCGGCACCCGCGTCCGCTCGTTATTCGGCCAGAAACTCACCCTCCAGGTCGAAATCCACGAGCAGGCTAATGCTGATTCCCCAATCGCCCTGGATTTTCTGTATGTCTTTGACGAAGAGCTGCTTCAGGAGCTTCTGCAGCTTCCTGCCAAGCAATGGTTCGCTGAGAAGGCACAATACAAGAGAGATTACCCGGAAGATTCCGGCTTTCGGGTCTGGGAATGGGAATGGGTCCCTGGTCAAGAGGTGCCGGAAATCAAACTTCCCCTGAATCCCAGGACTGAAGCCGGAATCCTCTATGTCCTCTATGCCGAGCCCGGGGCTTACAGAGCCAAGACCCGGGCCAATCAAAGCATTGCCGTCCATCTGCTGGAAAAGGAATTTCAGGTCCGTCCGCTTGACTAAAGCCTGTTCAGGAAATCCCTGTTCCTGTTTTTTTTTCGATGAGGGAAAGCCTGTATGATCCACGCCCGCCATATTCCTGAAGCGATCCAATGGCATGAGGGGATGCTCCTGGCTCCGCAGCATTTCCAGCAGTCTGCACTGCGCCAGGAAGAACTGCTGGGCTATCATGCCCTGCTCCTGGCCCCGTATCACTGGGGCATCCGGAGGTTGAAATTCGATCCGGACCTGCCCATCAGCGGCCTTTTCCGGGTCGTCGATCTGGAAGCCGTGATGCCGGACGGCCTGGTTGTGGCCTATCCCTACGAAGACGACACCGTCCTGGACTGCGACCTGAATCCGTACCTTGAAACCATGAAAAGCCGGCCGGTCACGGTTTTTCTCGCGATAGCGTCCCGGAAGCTCTCCTCGCCCGCCATGAAGGGGGACCTTCCCCGATACGGCTCCGTGGAAGGCAGGGCCGTATATGACGAAAACTCCTTTGACAATGAACTCGTCATTCCCCGCCTCCGGCCGAAACTGCATCTGCTCGTAGATGAAGCGCCTCCCCAAAAGTACGTGTATTTCCCCCTGGCCGGCATCATCTTCGCCAACGAAACCATCAGCAGCACCCGGTTCATCCCCCCGACATTGCAGGTTTCCACTGATTCCGCCCTGGGTGAGATGTGTCAGACAATCGCCGTCTTGATCCGCCAGAAGGCCATTTACCTCTCCGAAAAAATGCTCTCGCCCTCCCTGGTCAGAAAAGGGCCCATGCTCTTTGAGTCCCGCTTGATGATCCACAGTCTGGTGGCGGGCCTCCCTCATTTTGAGGCCCTCCTGAACAGCAACACAGCCCACCCCTTTGTCCTGTATCTCTCCCTCTGCTCTATTGCCGGGCAGATCGCGGCCCTGGGCGGCGGCTACATCCCCCCCGTCCTTCCCGCTTACAACCACAATGACCTACAGCAATCGTTCCAGCAGCTCAAACAATACATTACCCGGATGATCGAGGAAGGCATCCTCATTTCGCACACCCCGATACCTTTCGACTTTGAGGAAGGCACCTTCAGCCTTTCCCTCGAACCGAACTGGCTGACCCGGAATTTGGTGATCGGGGCCAGAACCCGGCCGGGAATGACTGACGAAGAAATGGTGCATTGGCTGGAGAAGGCCCTGATCGGATCCCGATCCAGCATTGAAAGCCTGAAAGGCAAACGCGTCCTCGGCGCGCAACGCAAACAGATCGATGCCGAGGGCGAACTTATGCCCACCCGAGGCGCCTGCCTGTTTTCCATCGCGGTGGACCCGGAAATCATCAAAGCGCATGAACGCTTGGAAATACACAATTTATCCGATCCGTCCGGCCAAAAGGGCCCTGGAGAGATTGTTCTGTACCTGAAAAACTGACCACGACCAGGACACCCGGAAGTCAATGATCCAGAATCCCGCTGTTACCCAGTCCCCATGCCTCGACAATTTCCATGAGTTTTACGCTGAAGTGCTCCGCTTCAAGCAGGCCCTGACCTCGTCGGACCGGGAGGCCGGGCTGCTCCCGCCTGATCCGGAATTGGAACCCGAGTCTTTGACCCCGGAACACATCAATCACAAACTGCTCTCTGTGCTCCAGCGTCAAGCCCTGGAGGCGAGCCGGCGCGGAGGTGAGTACGGCGCGGCCTTTTATAGAGAAGCCCAGTATATTATGGCGGCTCTCGGGGATGAAACCTTTTTGCACCTGCCCTGGTCCGGCCGGGAGGCCTGGCAGGCCTTTCTTCTGGAATACAAACTCTTTGGCACCCATAACGCCGGAGAGCAGTTTTTCGAAAGAATCGACACTCTGCTCAGCGAACGGGATGCTGCAAACAGCGAAATCGCCCTGATCTATCTCGCCGCCCTGGGCCTTGGCTTTCAGGGAAAATTCCGCGGCAGGACCGACACCACGCCCATCGAGCAATACAAGCGGAAACTCTTTGCCTTTATCAATCACCGGGAGCCCCGGATTGATCATGCTGCAAAAACCCTTTTCCCCGAAGCCTACGGCCATACCCTGGAGGAGGCGCAACCGAAACGTCTGCCCCATGTCAAAAAATGGCTGACCATTCTTGGTCTCAGTCTGCTTGTTTTCCTTGTGATATCGCAAATCTGCTGGATCAATGTCAGTGACGAACTTGACCTGATCGTCCAAAAAATCCTGACCCGGGGATCATGAGTCCCCTGCGGCCGTCCGAACCGGTGTTGCCTCTATGAATAATCTTGCCGCCCTGTTTCAGAACCTGCACCCGTATCACACCGAGATTCTCATCGGGGTTCTGGCCGGCATTGTCCTGATTATTCTCTGTATTCTCCTGTTGCTGCGCGCTTCGCGGAAAACCGCGTCCCAGGCCGGGGAAAAGGCGCAGGACACCTCCCGCGAGCCCGGGCAAACCGAGGAGGCCGCTGAGGACGGCGGCACCCACTTCCCCCGTCTGAATCTCAGCCGAACCTTTCGCCGGGCTGTGCGGGTCCTGCGGAGCAACGTTTCCGGACGCGATTACCGCTACACCATCCCCTGGTTTGCGATCATCGGCGAATCCGGATCCGGCAAAACCACGGCTTTGGAGGAGGCCGGCCTGGACGCCTTTACGGCACAGACCGTTGCCGATCCGGACGCGCTTTGCCGCTGGCACTTTTTCGACCAGGGCATTGTGCTCGACCTGAAAGGGGAGGCTCCCGGCCTTGCCGGCAGCAAGACCTCCGCTGCCGATCACTGGAGCCATTTTCTCAGACTGCTCCTCAAGCAC
>CAZUMF010000437.1:0-3448 GCA_964621385.1 uncultured Desulfohalobiaceae bacterium | reverse complement strand
AATATTGCTCAGTGGACAGGAGGCAGTGGTTTGGAAAAACAATAGATTAAAACATTAATTTAAACTGAGACCTGAAGATGCTGATCCAGATCGACTGAATTTTTATGGTGTGTACAAAACAATGAAATATGCACATGTTGGCGGAAAATGCACATTGGATCAGCAAAGAAGGGATTTCTTACAGACGTCAGTGGTCGGATGTCGGTGGTCGGCAAGAGGAGAAATGAAGCAAATATTGTTGTTTTAGTTTTGACTTTTTTGTTTCTACTCCACTGTCCAATGATAACTGTCTACTGGATTACTAGGATTTGATACTTCACCTGCAGTAAAAAAGCAGCCGGCCAGGCCCTGCGCTGCGTGGAGGCCGGTCTGAAAAAACTCGGCCTGCGCCTGAACCAGGACAAGACCCGGGTGGTCAAGAGCGGCCCCTGGGTGAGCTTTCTGGGTCGAACCCTGGGCAAACAGGGAACAAAGAGATGATTTCATGACTTGAAAGGAGACAATTAAAGGTCTTGCGCTGTCAAAGCCGTCCCCGAAGACAGGCGCAAACCTCGCTCAAACAGACCCTCCGCCAGTGCTCTTTCATTCACTCTATTTTTCTTCATTCAAAATACGATGTTCAAATTCTGCAGGATAAGCCTTGTCAGTGAAATTTTCGCCACTGATCAAACTGGCAGTCGTATACTGTCATAAAATCAAATAATTATGGGTCAGCCCAGCCAGGGGCAGGGCTGACACCTTGTTTTTTTCGGTTTACATCCATCCGCTTTTGCTATAAAATACATTTTAGATAAATTGCCATTTATTCTGAACTCAATTATAGAGGTCTATGATGATCCCCGACATTGCCAGGCAGGCTTCGGCCTTCATATTGTCGCAGCCACTGCCGCCATACCGGCGGTTCCTGCACTATGTGATCGATTTCAGCGAACGATTGATCGGGATCAAAGGGGCACGGGGCAGCGGCAAGACCACCTTGATCCTGCAATATGCCCAGCAGGAGACCGTTCCCTTGGAGAAAATACTTTACGTCGCCTGCGACCATCCCGCCATGGCTGGTCGCGGCATCTATGAACTGGCCCAGACGTTTTACCAGGAAGGAGGCAAGCTGCTGCTGGTCGACGAGGTGCATAAAGCCAAAAGCTTTGCCGCTGAACTTAAGGCGATCCGCGACACCTTCGGCTTACAGGTGATCTTTTCCGGTTCGTCGGCCCTGCGCATTGAACACGAGTTGGCGGACCTGTCTCGTCGGGCGGTGGTGTACGAGTTACCGGTGCTTTCCTTGCGTGAGTTCATGGAAATAGAAACCGGGCAGCACTTCGCCCCCTGTTCGTTCAACGATATCCTGACCAGTCACCAAGCCCTGACCACGGCGCTCGGCGCCCGTCTGCGACCGATTGAATATTTTCGCAACTACCTTCGCCACGGCGCCTATCCCTTTTTCCTGGAATCACGACAAAGCTATCAGCAGAAACTGCTGGAGGTAGTCAACCTTACGATTGATTCCGACCTGTGCGGAATCTACAATATCGAGCCGGTGAAACTCGATAAACTCAAGAAAATCCTTTACATGCTCTGTGCCACCCCTCCCCTGGAGTTGAACAAGTCCAAGCTCAGCGCTGCAGTGGGAACCTCTTGGCCTACCCTGTCCCGTTACCTGGAACGAATGCGGGCCGGCGGTCTGCTGCACAGTGTCCGGGCGGGTTCGGGGATGCGGGCCGTCAATAAACCTGATAAGCTGCTGCTCAACAACCCCAATCTTTTCTACGCCCTGTGTGCCGCACCCAGCATCGGGGCGATCCGGGAGGCTTTTTTTGTTTCGCAACTCTCCCACGGCCACCAAGTGCATTACCATGACCGGGGTGATTTTATCGTTGACGACCAATTCATTTTCGAGATCGGCGGGGCAGGTAAAAGCGGCCGACAACTGGATAGGCAGTCGGACGCCTACTTGGTGGCGGACGATATCGAAACCGGTGCCCCCAACCGGATCCCACTCTGGCTGTTCGGTATGGGATACTGAAGTGGAATGCACCTGATGCACCCCGCCCCTCTACCAGACCGCTCCCCTGTTCGAGATCGAAATTGCCAAGTTCGTCCTGCCCTTTCTGGTCACAGCGGCGGAACCCGTATTCACGGCCTGGAGAAAACCCTCAGGGGCCGGGTGGGCTATAGAATTTTAGATTTTGGATTTTGGATTTTGGATTGTTAAGACAAAGAATTTGAGTTGGATATCTGGGATAAATCCAAAAACTTTTTCTTAAAGGCTATACCTGCTCAAGGCCCGCTTCTGTCCCTTTGACGACTTCCAGGACCCGGCCCGGGACTGTTCAAGGTGCGAGCGAAGTGAACACTGCCTCTATCCACTGCTCTTCAAACCCTGGGACAGGGTCTCCCACAGCAAACAGGGCAACTTCCCGCCCCCTTTTTTCCTGAACCTCTTCAGCCAGGACCAAGACGATGATTGGAGAGAAAGCGAAGGCAACCTGGAACTGAGCCTGTTCGGCCCGGCCATTGTGTATTTCCGCCCTCTTCTGGAGTCGGGCTGGCACGGCCTGGAATCCCTTGAAGGGGATCGCCTGCCGGAGCTGCCCGGGATCAGGCTTTCCAACTGGCAGTGCCTGGTCCCGGTTCCCGGCCAGGGGGTGGAATTTCTGGACTACCCCTTTGCCCAGACGCACCACCCGGGGCACAGCCTTGATGAATGGCTCCAGTCGGACCGGTTCGCATCTGAACCTGCGGACAGGATACAACTCGATCTCATCACCCCCCTGGACATCCGCGCCAAAAAGAGTGCGGGCGGCTTGAGCTTCACCGGTCTCATCAAGGCCGTGATCCGCAGGATGCGAGATCTGAAGCGGGCCTACGGCCAGGACAGCCTGATGGGCGAGTTCAGCCAGGAGTTTTATGACCTGGCCGATCAGATCCAGATGGACACCGGGGCGCTCAGGCGGATCTCCTGGTACGCCCCAGGCTCACAAGGCAAGCGCATCCCCCTAACCGGGCTGCAAGGCGAGATTTACATTCAGGGCGAACTGGCCCCCTTCCTGCCCTTGCTCCAGGCCGGGTCCCTGCTCGGGATCGGGGCCAATATTACGTATGGACTGGGGCGGGTTGGGGTTGCGGAGGACTGAAGACGGACGTCGGATGTCGGCTTGTCACGCCGGAAGCCTCTGTAGGGCGAAGGCGGAAGGTCGGACGTCGGGAAGAAGCGGAGGACTGAAGACGGAGGACAGAGGACGGATGACGGTGGGCTGAAGTAGAGAGCAGAAGACAGAGGGCGGAATACTGGGATGCTGGAATACTGGAATACTGGAATGCTGGGATGACCAAGAAGCAAAGGGCAGAGGGCAGAGAGCATAGGGTTCTGATTAGAAGACAGAAGACAGAGGGCGGAGGACAGAGGACGGTTGGATGGATGGACGAGTGGACGGGGTGAAGAGTGACG
>CAZUMF010000436.1:0-3454 GCA_964621385.1 uncultured Desulfohalobiaceae bacterium | reverse complement strand
TCATTTAAAATATTCTCAATTACTTTAAAGACTTACGATTAAGTGTCAAAACGCTAGTACGAAGTCTGAAGTTATACATATGAGCCTGCTTTCACCTGGTCTGGCCAATGAAATTTTTCCCTTGGCTCCGTCTGTTGCAAATGATATCCTTAAATGCGTACGAGAACTTCGCAATTTCCCGACAAAACACACCGAAAGTTCGGTGTCATTGCCAAGGAGAGGCTGGATGAAGATCGCCCAGGTAGCCCCGCTTTACGAAAGTGTTCCTCCGAGATATTACGGAGGTACAGAACGGGTTGTCTCCTGGCTGACAGAGGAACTCTTTAAACGCGGTCATGACGTGACCATTTTCGCAAGCGGTGACTCCGTGACCAAGGCCAAACTTCTCCCTATCTGCAGTCACTCTTTACGTCTAAACCGGCAATGCATTGATAATTATGCTCATCACATCCTGCTCCTGGAAAAAGTCTTTCAGCTCGGACACGACTTCGACATCATCCACTCTCATATCGACTATCTGCCGTTTCCTTTGATCCGCAGACATCCAGAACTGAATATACTGACGACCCTGCACGGCCGCCTGGACATCCCGGATCTCCAGGCATTGTACAAAGAATTCAGCGACATCCCGGTGATCTCGATCTCAAATTCCCAGCGCCAACCTTTGCCCTGGATCAATTGGATCCGCACAGTCTACCATGGCCTGCCGCGTGATCTGTTTCAATATCATGACCGCCCGGGTGACTATCTGGCCTTTCTGGGACGGATATCTCCGGAAAAAAGAGTCGACACAGCCATAGAAATCGCCCGCCGGCTCGGGATCCCCTTGAAAATCGCCGCCAAGGTGGACAAAGTCGACATGGAATACTTTAAAGAGGTTGTTCACCCCCTGCTCCGAGACCCCCTGGTGGAATACGTGGGAGAAATCGGCGAGGCGGAAAAGAACGACTTCCTGGGAAATGCCTATGCTCTCTTGTTTCCCATCAATTGGCCGGAGCCTTTCGGCCTGGTCATGATCGAGGCCATGGCCTGCGGAACTCCAATCATTGCCCGCAGGCATGGTTCTGTACCTGAAGTCATGGAACAGGGAGTTACCGGTTTCATCGTCTCCGACGTAGACGAAGCCGTCAGGTCTGTAGAAAAAGTTCCGACCCTGAGCAGGCTTCGTTGCCGACAGGTTTTCGAGGAACGGTTCACCTCTGAACGTATGGCTTCGGATTACTTACAGGCTTACTCCTCAATGCTGCACAACAAAGTTCAGACCAACCCGGAAGAGGAACGATCACCTTGAAAGATATCATCCTGGTCAAGAACACCTATTACGTCAAGGCGGATTCGCTTCCGGTGGATGAGCGGACTCATGTGCTCAAACACGGCGATACGTTTACCGTAATCGACTCCCGAGGCAATATCAGGCCCCTTGGGATTGAACAACACGGGATTTTCCATCAAGGGACCCGTTTTCTCTCCCGATTGGTCCTGGAGCTTCAAGGCCTTTATCCTTTGCTTCTCGGTTCACAGGTCAGGGAGGACAACGATCTTCTGGCCGTTGACTTGACCAATCCCGGTCTGGTCTGTCCCGACGGGACCTGGCTGCCTCAAAGCGCTGTGCACATGCAGCGCACCTGCTTTGTCTGGAAAGCCGTCTATTACGAAAAAATAACTGTTCACAGTTATCTGGCCGACATGATCAACCTGCCCTTGACCTTTCGATTTGCTGCTGATTTTGTCGACATTTTTGAAGTCCGCGGCATCACCCGCAAAAAAAGGGGAAGCCTCGAAGATCCCCGAATTGGACCTGAGTCCCTGGTTTTTTACTATACCGGACTCGATGAGATACAAAGGCAGACCACCATCACCTTTCACCCGCAACCCCGCTCAGTTGGAACAACTACAGACTATGTCCTTAAGCTTCATCCTCAACAGACCAGCGCGATATGTCTGACGATTCAGTGCGGCTCAACTGAAAACGAGCCGCCGGCTTTACCCATAAACACTGCCTTTGAGGGTATGAAAAAGCATGTGGTGCGGGTTAGAGAAGGAAGTTGCCGGGTCGAAACATCGAACGAGCAGTTCAATGACTGGTTGAATGCTTCCTGGTCCGACCTGATGATGCTGGTATCTGAAACCCCTCAAGGCCTCTATCCGTACGCAGGAGTTCCATGGTACAGCACCCCTTTCGGACGTGACGGCATAATCACTGCATTGCAGACATTGTGGATATACCCTGCAATTGCCAGGGGTGTTTTAGCTTTTCTCGCCCGGCACCAAGCCGACAGGATCGATCAGACCAGGGATGCAGAACCCGGGAAAATACTGCACGAAAAACGCCGGGGTGAAATGGCCAATACCGGAGAAATCCCTTTCAAGCTCTACTACGGGAGCATCGATGCCACCCCTTTGTACATTATTCTTGCCGGTTACTATCTACAAAGGACAGGGGAGGCAGACTTCTTGAGAAAGCTGTGGCCTTCCATTCAAGCAGCCCTTCATTGGATCGATACTTACGGCGACATGGATGGCGATGGTTTCGTGGAGTATGAACGAAAGAGCCGGACCGGACTCAACAACCAGGGCTGGAAAGATTCCGACGACTCGATATTTCATGCCGACGGCTCCCAAGCACCATCTCCCATAGCCCTTAGCGAGGTGCAGGCCTATGTGTATGAGGCCAAACTGCAGGCCGCGAGTATTGCTAAAGTGTGTAAGGAAAACGATCAGGCTATTGAATTGGAGAGGCAGGCAGCTGCCTTGCGCGAAAATTTTCAAAAACGATTCTGGTGCAAAGATATCGGAATGTATGCGCTTGCTCTGGATGGACAGAAAAAGCCCTGTCTGATCAGGAGCTCAAATGCCGGTCACTGCCTTTTCAGCGGCATAGCCGACCAGAAACACGCCCAGAGCATGGCTGAACAGTTCATGACTAAGCCGTTTTTCACAGGATGGGGCATCCGCACAGTCGCTTCAACCGAGATCAGATATAATCCCATGTCATACCATAACGGCACTGTCTGGCCACATGATAACGGCATCATTGCCAGCGGGTTGGCCCGTTACGGTTTCAAAAAGGAGGCGGTGCGAATCCTCGGTGGTCTATTCGACACAAGCCTTTTCATGGAACTGAACAGACTGCCGGAGCTCTTCTGTGGTTTCGAGCGAATACCCAAAACAGGTCCGACCAGATACCCAGTGGCCTGCCTGCCGCAGGCCTGGGCATCAGCGAGTGTTTATCAAATCCTGCAAGCCTGTTTGGGTTTATGTGTCGACGGCCAGAGTGGAACCATATATTTTAATCAACCCATGCTTCCGCCAAGCCTGCAGGAGGTTGAATTGAAAGAGCTCAATCTTCCTTCGGGCAGTGCGGATATCACTTTAAAAAAGCACGAGGAGGACGTTGTCGTCAATCTCAATCAAAAAAGAGGAGATTTCGACCTGATCATCAAAAAATGAATGG
>CAZUMF010000435.1:0-3464 GCA_964621385.1 uncultured Desulfohalobiaceae bacterium | reverse complement strand
CCTGGGCCGAATCCACCACGGTCTGCCCGAAGTCAAAGCAGACCGCCTTGATGCCGGACGCCCCAGGCCCGTTGCCCCGCTGCACCCTCGCCTGCGCCCACTGCCCATTTTCCACGACTGAGTCCTCTTTGCCTTTGATATTTCTTCTCATCATCAATCTTCACTCTTCACGGCTTCCAAGGCTCGATCCAGGATATCCACGGCCAGATCGATCTCTTCCCGGCTGATGGTCAGAGCGGGCCGCAGGGTCAGGACGTTGCCGTCAATGACCTTGAAAGACAGGCCCTGCTCCAGGGCCTTGAACATGACCGCCTCGGCTTCCTGCACGGCTTTTTCCCTTGTTGTCCGATCCCTGACCAGTTCGATGCCCAGATGCAGGCCCAGTCCGGTGACATTCCCGATCAGGGGGTGTTTGTCCCGGAGGTCATCCAGGGCCTGAAAGAAATACCGCCCCTGCTCGGCGGCCCGGCCGGGCAGGCCCTGGGTCTCAATGATCTCCAGGCCGGCCAGACCGGCTGATGCGCAGAGCGCGTTCTTTTCATGGGTGTAATGGCCGATTGAGCGGTCCTGGAGGACATTGTAGGCCTCTCTGGTCACGATCCCGGCAAAGGGCAACAGGCCGCCCCCCAGGGATTTGCCCAGGACCAGAACATCCGGCTGGACAAAGTGTTCGCAGGCGAACATCTTCCCGGTCCGGCCCAGACCTTCGATGATTTCGTCAAAGATGAGCAAAGCTCCATACGCATCGCAGAGCGTCCGGACCGCTGTCCAGAACTCCCGGGTGGGCACCACCGGCTTGGCCGAGACCGGTTCGGCGATAATCGCGGCCATCTCCGGCTCGCGCTGCAGGACCTGCTCGATCTGGCGCAGGCATTCCGCATCCACGTCCTCCTTGCGGGTGAACCCCCAGGGGTTGCGATAATAATCCGGAAACTGCACATGAAAGGCCCCGGGGACCAAGGGCCCCACCCGGCCGTGAAAATGCTCCTCCCCGGACACGGACGCTGCGCCGAATCCGGTGCCGTGGTAGGCGTCCCAGAAGGAGATGGTCTTGAACCGGCCGGTGACCATCCGGGCCAGCATCAGGGCCATTTCCACGGCTTCCGAGCCTCCGGGGCAGAACAGCACCCGGCGGAGATCTCCCGGAGCGACCGTGGCCAGCTTTTCAGCCAGCCTGACGGCTGGAATGTTTGTATAGCGCCTGGGACAGAAGGTCAGGCCCTCATCCAGCTGACGGCGAACGGCATCCAGGACCAGAGGATGATTGAACCCGGCATTGTGCACCCCGTTGCCGTGCATGTCCAGATACCATTTCCCGTCCAGGTCCTGGATCCAGGCCCCACTTGCCCTGGACAGGACGTTCATCACCGGGGTGGACAGGGCCTGGTGCAGGAAATATTGCTTGTCCCTGGCAAACCACTCCCGGGCCTGATCCGAAAGATTTCCCTCCCAGTATTGCTGCCTGGCCGGGGTGAGATTGACATCCCCCTGCTCCCAGATCGCCTGCTTGTCTTCACCCGACATGCCAGTCACCCTCCTCCACCTCGCTGATGCAGGTCTCAATGATATCCAGAGCCTGGTCCATCTCCTGCCGGCTGATGGTCAAGGGTGGGGTCAGGGTCAGGATGCTGCCCATGGTCAGCTTGAAGCTCACGCCTCTGGACAGGGCTTTGTACATGACGGTCTCCGCCTCCTCCACGGCCCGCTCCCGGGTGCTTCGATCCTTGACCAGTTCGATGCCCAGGAGCAGACCCAGACCCCGGACGTCTCCGATCAAGGCATGCCGGTCCATCATGGCCTGCATCCTCTCCAGGGCTTGGCGGCCGCGTTCATAAGCCTGCTCTGCCAACCCCTGCTCCTGGATACAGGCAATGGCGGCCAGAGCCGCGGCGCAGGCCACCGGGTTCTTTTCATGGGTGTAATGCCCCAGGGCCCGGTTTCCGGCGACATCGAGCCTTTCCCTGACAATGAGCGCGGCCAGGGGGAAGACGCCGCCCCCCAGACCTTTGCCGATGACCAGCATATCCGGAACCACATCGAAATTTTCGCAGGTGAACATCTTCCCGGTCCGGCCCAGGGCATGGGGAATCTCGTCAAAGATGAGCAGAGCGCCGTGACGGTCGCAGGCCTGCCGGATCCGCTGCCAGTATTCCGGTTTCGGGATATAGGGGGTGCTGCGGACCGGCTCGGCCAGCACCGCGGCGATGTCTCCTTCCTTTTCCAGGACATACTCCACGTATTTGGCGCACATGAGATCACAGCCCCCCCGGTTGTAACACTCGTAAAAGCAGTGGTATTCATCAGGCGGGGGCACATGCTCGGTCCCTGGAAGCAGGGGGCCCATGTCCTTGCGAAAGACATCCTCGCCCCCCACGGACACCGCATCCAGTGAAGCCCCGTGAAAGGAATCCCACATGGAAATCGTCTTGTGCCGGCCGGTGGCCACCCGGGCCAGCTTCATGGCCATGCCCACAGCCCCGGTCCCGCCCGGGCAGAAGAGGACCTTGTTCAAATCTCCCGGGGCCAGTTCCGTCAATTTGCGGGCCAGGTCCACGGCCTTCTGGTGGGTGTAGCGCCGGGTGCAGAAAGAGCAGTCGTCAAGCTGCTCTTTGATGGCCTGCAGCACCCTGGGATTGGCAAAGCCCACCTGATGGACATTGTTGCCGTGAAAATCCATGTAGCGCCGCCCCTGCAGATCCTCCAGATAGATGCCTTCGCAGTGCTGCAGTCCGTTCAGGCAGGGGGTGGACAGGGACTGCTGCAGAAAATAGCGGCGATCCGCTTCCAGCAGGGCCCTGCTTGCCGCATCCAGGTGCTGCTCCTGCCAGGCCTGCCGTTGCGGCGAACTGTTGATATCGCCCTCGGATCTGTAGTGTTCATCCATAATCGACTCCATAGTCCGCGGATTTAGAAATTCGAAATTTCCAAATTCTTTCACAAAAAACTCTGTATTCATACCCAGCCATACGTTCGTTTACAGCGAAAAGTCAACACGGAACCTGCATGATTTTTTGTTATTGGATGGATAATATTTTTTCTATTGATTCATTGACGATTCCTCAATAATCTTAAAGCAAAATAGAGAATGGAGGGTTCCCCCATAAGCATCTTTCTTGTTTTTCTTCTTCTGTCCGGCTGCTATGTGGGTTGGAATATCGGAGCCAACGATACAGCCAACTGCATCGGCACCACCATCGGCTGCGGCCTGCTCAATTTCAGACGAGCGGTGATGATCGTGGCTATTTTTACGGTGCTTGGGGCCATCCTGCAGGGCCAGAACGTCATGGACACCATCGGGAAGGGCATTGTCCAGGCGGAATTGAATTACCTGGCCGTGCTCATCGCCCTGCTCTGCTCCGGCCTCTTTGTGACCCTGGCCACGTTTTTCAGCATCCCGACCTCCACCTCCCGGGCCATGGTCGGCGGGGTCCTGGGGATCGGCCTGGCCACCGGCTCCAGCATCA
>CAZUMF010000434.1:0-3467 GCA_964621385.1 uncultured Desulfohalobiaceae bacterium | reverse complement strand
ACACCTTGATATAGCTTTATCTTTCTTTTCCTGACACCAGAAACCTGACACCAGAGACCAAAAGAACGTCCAATTTTATCAACATTCCGTACAGTGTTCATGATTGAAAAACGTTACAATTCAACGTCGCAATCTCTGTACGAAGTCTGGACTCTATGCCTGTGAAGCGTTTTTTGATCCTGGCCCCGTTTCTGCTGTTGCTCATCCTGCTGCAGTCCTACTTCTGGGTGCCCAGTTATGAAGAACAGACCCGGGGCAATCCCGGACGGCTCAAGGAATTCATCACCGCTTCCATTGGTGATGCCTCCCTGCTGAATCCGATCCTTTCGGCGGACAGCGCCAGCAGCGACATTCAGAGCAAGGTGTTCGAGGGCTTGATCGATCTGGATGAAAATCTTGAGTACCGCGGCCGGCTGGCCACATCCTGGGACATTTCAGAGCAGGCCGCTTTTTGTGTCCGGCCGGAAATCCCGATTTCCGGTCAAGGAACCCTGGGCCCGGAGGAATTGCTTCGTTTTCTGCGTGGTCAGGTTGCAAACAGCCAAGGCCATCCCCCGGCCCTGCAGTCGAGCCTGAAGAATATCGCCGGGCTGCAACTGGAGACCCCCAAAGGCTATCAAGTGCGCCGCACTCCGGCCGGGCAGGACGATTCCCTGGTGTTTCAGGTCGAACCCCCGGAGCGCATTGTTCTGGATCTCGTGGAGGTGGACCCGGATCTTTTTGAGAACCTGGCGCTTTTGCTCGGGGATGCCTATTTTCAGGATTTCCCGGCTTCCAGATATGTAAGCTCGCGGTCGATGCTGGAGCCCGAACAGCTGAAGACCCTAGCCGACGGACTCCTGCCGGGGCATGAGCACAATCCGGTCATTGTCTTTCACCTGCGGGATGGGGTCCGATTCCACGACGGGCATCGCTTTGATGCCAACGACGTGAAATTCACCTATGAGTCCATTGTCAACCCCAAGAACCTTTCTCCGCGGGTGGCGGATTATGAGCCGGTGAAGGCCGTCCGGGTCCTGGATGATCGAACCGTGAAAATCGTGTATAAGCGGCTCTATTCCCCGGCCCTGATGACCTGGAGCATCGGCATTCTCCCGGAGCATCTCTTGAACAGGCAGGCCCTGGACCGGGAGGCCAGATCCAGGGGCAAAGAACCTCAGGATTTTACTCTGCGGGACAGCCGTTTCAATCGTCGCCCCGTGGGCTGCGGCCCGTTTCAATTTCAAGTCTGGGAATCGGATCAGTTCATCCGTTTGACCTCTTTTGCCGGATACTGGGAAGGGGAGCCGAATTACGCACGCTATGTCTATCGTATCATTCCGGACTTGTTGACCCAGGAGATGGAGTTTTACGCCGGAACCCTGGATGCCTATTCCGTGCAGCCCCATCAGGTGGAGCGGTTGAAAACAGATCCCCGGTTTCAGTCCTTTTCCGGGACCTCCTTCGGCTATACCTATATCGGCTACAATTGCCGGCGCGAGCCCTTTGATGACAGCCGGGTGCGCAGGGCCCTGTCCCTGGCCATTGATGTGGAGCGCATTATCACCTATGTCCTGTATGGTCAGGGCGAGCGGATCACCGGCCCTTTTGTCAAGCAGACCGAGTATTACAACCAGGCCATCAGGCCGGTGCCCTATGACCCGGACCAGGCTCTGCATCTGCTGGCCCAAGCCGGCTGGACCCGGAACCAGCAGGGTTGGTTGGAAAAAGACGGCCGCATTCTGCAGTTCACCCTGATCACCAATACCGGCAACGATATCCGAAAATCCATCCTGGCCATTGTCCAGGATTTCTGGCGGCGGATCGGGGTCAAGGTGAACACCGATACCCTGGAGTGGTCGGTCTTTCTCCAGGAGCGGGTGAACAAGCTCGATTTCGATGCCCTGGTTCTGGGCTGGACCATGGGCATCGAACCGGATCTCTATCAGATCTGGCATTCCTCCCAGACCGACCCCTACGAGTTGAATTTTGTCGGGTTTGATCAGAAGGAAGCGGATGAGCTGATCATCGATATCCGGCAGGAATACGACAAACAGCGGCAGATTGAGGCCTGTCACCGGCTGCATGAAATCATCGCCCGGGAGCAGCCCTACACCTTTTTGTATGTGAGTCGATGGACCGCCCTGCTTGACAAGCGGATCGTGATCAGGGAGGAGAAGGCATCAGGCGCGGTCGTGTACAAAAAGATCACCCCGACCAAGACCGGGGACTACAGTTTTTACTTCAATAAATGGGTCAAGCGGCCAACAGTCCCGAATTTTGCTGCGGAGTAGTCGATGCTGGGTTTTCTCGCCCGAAGCGTGGTGCAAAAACTGATCACCTTATTTTTTGTGTCCATTGCTTCATTTTTGATCATTCACCTGGCCCCGGGCAGGCCGAGCCAGATCGATCCCATGAACCCGAAATTCACTCCGGAAGTCATGGAGCGCTTCCAAAAGGAATTTCATCTGGACAAGCCCCTGCCGCAACAGTATCTCCTGTTTTACCAGGGTCTGTTGAGCGGAACAATCGTCTCCTGGAAAGACAACCGGCCGGTATTGGCCAAGATCTGGGAGCGCTTTTTGAACAGCCTGCCTCTGTTCATTGTGGGGACGCTCTTGACCTGGACCATCTCCTTCCCCCTGGGCATCCGGGGCGCGATTGCCCGGGGCGGCTGGTTTGACCGGAGCACGACCCTGGCGGCCTATGTGCTCATTTCCATTCCAGGCTTTTTTTTCGCCTACCTGCTGATCATCCTGGTGGTCAGCCGGCTGCAGGTCCCGGTGATCGGCATGAAAACCTTCGGCCTGCAGTATGCATCTATGCTGCACTGGATCATGGATCATATCTGGCACCTCATTCTGCCTTCAATTCTGGGTGCTTCAGCCGGCATCGCCGTCTTGTCCAGATATGTCCGCAATCAGATGTTGGAGGTGGAAGGCCAAGATTATGTGCGAACCGCCGCAGCCAAGGGCCTCTCGCCGGATCAGGTGCACTACAAACACGCCCTGAGGAACGCCTTGCTGCCTTTTGTGACCATGTTCGGCCTGATTCTTCCCGGCCTGATCGGGGGATCCGTGATCATCGAGTCCATTTTTTCCTGGCCCGGCATGGGCCGCATGGCGTACGAAGCCATTCTGGCCAGGGATTATCCGGTGATTCTAACGGTCAATTTTATTTCCGCGCTCCTGGTCCTGGCCGGCACGTTTGTCTCGGATGTTTTGTATATGCTCGTGGATCCGAGGATACGGCTCTAGGATTGACTATTGACTATTGACTATTGAATATTGCTGCATGAAGAGTGAAGAAGGAAGATTGAAGAGTGAATACAGAGCTCTGTACAAGACGCGTAAATCTGAAGGATTTATTGGACATCATGTGATATTTTTTGCTTCATTTTGGGGTTTCAGGTGTCTGGTTTCAGGTTTCAGCCCTGCCTCTGGCCGCAGACGTCCAGTTTGATCGAAAAAGAAACGAGTCACCTCCTC
>CAZUMF010000433.1:0-3473 GCA_964621385.1 uncultured Desulfohalobiaceae bacterium | reverse complement strand
CCGGGCTGATCTCGTCTTCATCACTCCAGACGATGATACCCCTTTGCCAGGCCCGATCCAGTTCCTCCTGGTCGAGTCCGAGAGCGGAGAGCACCTCCGTTTTTGCGGCCAGCCTATCCCGGAGAAACAGCAGCAGCTGCGCCTCTTGCGGCTCGTAGAATCGATCGAGCCAGGGTACAACACATTCCGGCGCCCCGACCAGCTTTCGGATGATTTGCCGTTCGGCTGTGTTCTTCACCTGACCTCCCTTAAAATTTAAACCGCCCGCTCGCGGACTCGCTCAAGTTCGCAAAGGACGCCAAGTAAGATTTTTTCTCCGGCGGGCGAACGCCGGAGAAAAATTTTGCATTATCTCTGAAGAGATAAATTTTGAGAATGCACCCAGTTTTTATCCCATAAGGGATGTCGAATTTGAGCTTTGCGGTATGGTCTTTGTCAATCACGCCTCAAGCGTGATTGATGAAGAGCTACCCCGCAAAGCTCAACTCTTCACTTGGCGTACTTGGCGCCCTTGAGCGAAGCGGGCGGTTCACTCTATTCTATACGGTTTCAT
Source organism: uncultured Desulfohalobiaceae bacterium (assembly GCA_964621385.1). GTDB lineage: Bacteria > Desulfobacterota > Desulfovibrionia > Desulfovibrionales > Desulfothermaceae > JAABTT01. Next base: position 2,920 of record CAZUMF010000433.1, on the reverse strand, counting down.
TGCAGGCAGCAAAAAAACCGCACATTATGCCAACTTCTGGTATATATGATATATGACCCCGAACACCGACTGTCAATGGAGCTGCCTGGGACAGGCCGAGGCGGCCTCTTTTGTGAAACTTCATCAAAAACAGCGACCCGGTTACTGGGCGCTTTTTACGCTTCCGGCTCGGAGTTGAGACAAAAAAAGCTTGACATTTTAGTAACCAATGGTAACTTTAAATTACAACGGTTTTCACATGATATGAGGTTTAAATGAACGAACCCACAACCTTTGCCGACCTGAAGGAACAGGAGAAAGAGGCAAAACGGAAGGTACTTCTGCAGGCCGCCATCCACGTCTTTAGCGAGAAATCTCTGCAAAAGGCCAGTCTTCGGGAGATTGCCGATGCCGCAGGCATTTCCCACGCCAGCATCTATCGCTACTTTGCTGACAAGCAAGCCCTGTTCGTGGAGGCATTCCTTCTTGGAGCAAAGGAGCTCGAAGAAAAACTCGAGAAACTGATCAACACGCCTCCTGCCCACGATCTGCTCCAGCGAACAGCAGCAACAATCATCGATTATCTCAATGAGCACGACCACTACTTCATGATGATGACCCAGTTCATGCTTGAGGGGGGGCTTTCTGCCAAGTCAGTGCGTAGGCTGAATCAAGCCATGAAATCCTTTCTGGACAAAATAGAGACTATTGTGCGCCTTTCCGGCGGACACAGCAACGCCCGCTACCTGGCCCATACCTTTTTTGCCTGCCTCAACGGGATCCTGATCACCTTTCACAACTATCCCGGCCGGAGCAGCAAAGAACTGCACAAGCACATGAAAACCCTTTCCCTGGTTTTTATCCAGATGTTCTTGGACGGTCTGGAGACCGGCAATTATAACCAACATCTATACTTCCGGTCGTCATAAATTGAGGTTGCCCATTCGAAAATCCTGGCAGCTGATGCTTGAAATTTCGGAGCCTTGCAATTTATTCCTCCCGTAAGTATCTATATTTTAAATAGTTACACAAAAACGGCTAAGCACTGGATCAAAGGCGTTGAGAAGAAATTACATGTTTTTTAAATTTTATCAAACAGATACCAGAAGTTGGCCCAAATGAATCTCCTGTCATACAAGAGCCTTATAAGGCTTCATTGACGGCAGAGACAAAAGCGCAATTTATGTCAACTTCTGGTATGACAGGAGGCTGAGATGAAAGAATTAGTGGTTCACCAGGTTCTCACGCGGAGTGTCAAAACACATGCCAGCCAGGTCATCGTCTCGGGAGAAAAACGTCTGACCTATTCCGAGTTTTATCAAAGGATCCTGCGTCTGGCCTGGTCCCTCCATGAACTGGGAGTACGGAAAGGATCAGTCATCGGTGTTTTGGAGATAAACACCCACAGAAATCTTGAATTGCACTTTGCCTCCTCCATGCTAGGGGCTGTGCTGCACACCATCAACTTCAGGCTGCCTTCGGAAAATCTCGTCTATACCATGCAACATGCCCAGGATGAGTGGGTCTTTGTCTCCGAGCTCTTTCTGCAGCAGGTCGCCCCCATGCTGGATCTGTTTCCCAACTGGGTTATCATGGGCCGGGAACAGCCTGCCGATATATCCAGCAAGTCAAATCTTTATGTCTACGAAGACCTGATTCGAGACGGCCGGGAAGAGTTGCTGGACAGTGCCGGTGGCATCCGGGAGACGGATCACTACTCCATTCTCTACACCACCGGGACAACTGGAAGGCCCAAAGGCATACGCTACAGGCACCGGGATGTGGTGCTCGGCTCCCTGCAGCTCTTCCACCATTTGGCCCTGCATACCACCGGGGCGGCCATCACGAGCTCGGACACCATCATGCCTCTGATCCCCTTCTTCCACATCCATGGCTGGGGCACGGCCATTTTCGGTCCTTATCTCGGGGCCAAGCTGGTCCTTCCCGAACGGGCCACTCCAGAGGAGCAGGTCGGGCTTATTCAGGCTGAAAACGTCTCCTGGGCCAACATGGTCCCGACACAGATGCATATGCTCTTGGAGCATGAAACGTTTCAAAACATCAAGGTCCTGACCGGGGGCAGCCCCCTGCCCTCTGGACTGGCCAACCGCGCCGACAAGGCCGGAATCGCCTACGGACTCATCTACGGGGGCTCGGATCAACTGGCCACGGCCATTTCCGTCGTGCCAGAGGACGTCGATCCCAAATCCACTACTGCCCTTGAATGGCTGCGAAAGGGCATGCGACCCGTTCCCATGGTGGATGTGCTCATCAAGGATGCCGAGGACAAGGTCCTGCCCCAAGACGGCGAAAGCATCGGCGAAGTCTGGGTCTCGAGTCCCTGGCTGCCTGAAGGCTACCTGCGGGACCCGGAAAAGAGCCAGACCGCCTTTCGAGGGGGCTGGTTTCGAACCGGGGATATTGGTGTGCTCTATGAGAACGGTCTGCTCTACGTTATGGATCGCTTGAGCGATGCAGTCAAAAGCGGGGGCGAGTGGATTCCCTCCGGAGTACTGGAGGCTCACCTTTCGGAGCATCCTGCAGTTGAAATCGCCTCGGTCATCGCCAGACCCGATGAAAAGTGGGGGGAACGTCCCCTGGCTATTGTCAAGACAGCCCGGGAGGTGACCGCGAAGGAGCTCCAGGACTTTTTGCAGACCAAAGTGAATGAGGGGAGATTGAGCAAGTTCTGGATTCCGGAAGAAATTTCCTTTGTGCAGGACATCCCTCTGACCAGCGCCGGCAAAATCAACAAAGTCGAGCTCAGGAAAAAGGTAGAAGAGGGATAGAAAGCATAGAGAATGAGTTAATTGTCCGTGATAAAAAAGGTTTTTATCTACTAATCTCCACGAATTTTCACCCCAGTGAAATACGCTTCGCTCTATAAGATTTCAGGGCAGGCTAATTTTCTACAGGCCTGACCCTGATGAAACCCTGCTGC
>CAZUMF010000432.1:0-3475 GCA_964621385.1 uncultured Desulfohalobiaceae bacterium | reverse complement strand
TCCAGGACCGCGGCGATCCCTAAGCCCCCGCCCCCGCAGATGCATTCCAGCCCGAAGCGCACCTGGCGGCGCTGCATCTCGTGGAGCAGGCTGACCAGGACCCGGGTCCCGGTGCAGGCGATGGGATGTCCCAGGGAAATGCCCGAACCGTTGACATTGATCTTGCCGTAGTCCTTTGGGCCGACCCCCATGTCCTTCAGGTCGGCCAGGACCTGGGCGGCAAAGGCTTCCTGGACTTCGACGAGGTCCATGTCCCGGACTCGCAGTCCGGTGGGTGCTAAAGCCTTGATAACGGCTGCGGGCACGGTCTTGTGGGCCCGCCTGGGATCGGCCCCGGCCATGGCGCAGGCCCGGAAGGAGGCCAGGGGTTCAAGACCCAGGGAAAAGGCTTTTTCCCTGGAGGCGACCACCACCACAGCGGCCCCGTCGTTTTCAGTGGAGGAGTTGCCCGCGGTGCAGACCCCGCCAAGTACGGGTTTCAAACGGGCAAGTTTATCCAGGCTGGTCCCGGGTCGCGGCGGTTCGTCCCGATCCACCAGGATGGGTTCGGCTTTGGGCTGGGGTACGCTGACTGGGGTGATTTCCGCATCGAAACGGCCTGCCTCCATGGCCGCCCCGGCTTTGTGCTGGCTGGCCAGGGCCCACTCGTCGCAGGCCTGCCGGCTGATGGACTCCTCCTTGGCCGCGGTCTCGGCCCAGGACATCATGGAAGGCAGGATGCCGTAGCGGGACTCGGGCTGAGACATGACCCGGGCCCGTTGAATGCGGTCGTAAAATGGGAGCCCCCAGATGGAGAGGTCGCCGTGCCCGCGGGGCCGTCCGCCGGAGCCGCCCAGGCCCCATTTGATGTCCCCGGGGAGGTAAAATTCGGTGTTGCTCATGCTCTCCACTCCACCGGCCACCACGACCTCCGCAGCACCGGAACGGACTAGGGCCGCGGCCAGGCGGACCACGTCCAGTCCGGTGCAGCAGCGGCTGTCAATGGTGCTGCCCGGGATATGTTCGGGCCAGCCCGCCGCCAGAAGCCCCATCCGGGCAATGTTTACGGATTCCCCGTTCTGGTAGGATTGTCCCATGATCACCTGGTCCACCTGCTGTGGGGTGAGGCCGATCCGCTCCAGTACCGAGTTGAGGACCAGGGCGGTCAGGTTAGAGGCCTGCACCTCCTTCAAGACGCCCATGTACCGTCCGATCGGGGTTCGGGTCGCGCTGAGTATCACCGCTTCCTGCATACTCAAGACCTCCCTGGGACTTTCCGGTTGCCGTTATCGTCGTATTCATACCAGCCTTTGCCGGTCTTTCGTCCGAGATGGCCGGCCTTGACCTTGCGTCGCAGCAGCAGGGGCGGGTAGAAACGGGGATCTCCGGTTTCGTTATACATGGAGAGCATGGCCCCGTAGGTTACATCCAGGCCGACCATGTCCCCGGTCTCAAAAATGCCCATTTTCCGGCCGGAAGCCAGTCGGAGCCCCGTGTCGATGTCTTCGCAGCTGGCCACACCGGCCTCGACCAGCTGCATGGCCTCGATGGTGGACGGAAAATTGATGCGGTTGATGACAAAACCCGGGATGTCTGCGTTGACCATGATCGGTTCCTTGCCGATTTTCTGGGCAAAGGCTTTGCCGATTGCCGCAGTGGTCTGGCTGGTGGCGATGCCCTTGATAATTTCCACGGCCTTCATCATCGGGACCGGACTGAAAAAATGCATCCCCAAGACGGATTCCGGCCGGGAGGTTTCCGCGGCCAGGTTGGTGATGGAGATGGAGGAGGTGTTGCTGGCCAGCAGGCAGTCCGGATTGAGGTTTTGATCCAGTTCCCTGAAAACCCTTTGCTTCAGTTCCATATCTTCAAAGACCGCCTCGATGGCCAGATCTGCCTCCTGGCAGGACTGAAGATCCGTGGTGGTGTGGATCCTGGACAGGATGGTCGCCTGGTCTTCACTGAGCTTGCCCTTTTCGATGAATTTGCCCACGGACCAGCCGATGGTGGCTTCGGCCCGCTCCAGGGAGGCCTCGGAAACATCGGTGAGCATGACCCGGAGGCCGGACTGGGCACAGACCTGGGCAATGCCGCTTCCCATCAGGCCCGAGCCCACGATCACAACTGACTGAATATCCATATCATCTCTCCTTGTAGGATTACAGCCTCTGCTGTCCGCTCCCCCGGTGTTAGTGTCGACCCGGAATCTTCACCTGGAGGGCCGAGCAGTGAGCGATGAAAACAAGCCGCGTCAGTCGCCTTTTGGTGGTTATAGGACAGCCCGATGAAAAGTTCAACGTTTTGGAGAAGCTGATTTCGCTTTGCGTGAACGTGGACTCGTCGACCCTGCTCTCCTGAGGAAAAGTGAGCAGGTCCTGCACAAGTCTTTGGAGCAGACCCGAGTCTATTTGAAAGTTGAGGGTCAGCCGAAGGTCAGCCGGTGATCTTTGATCGTCGCGCGGGTATAACTTGGGTGGACAAGTTTTTTCAGGTGTCGGCATCATCTCAAGGTGCTCCGGTTCAGGTCTGGGGAAAGTGATTTCCCCATTTCGCGCTCGGAGCGAAATGGGGTAGAGGTCATCAGGAATATTTCTGATGGTCAGTGTTTCCATAAAGGCCAATCGCTTCCCCGTTCTTTTCTGTCCGATAATGTCAGTGGCAGTTTTGCCTGGCGGGGAGGATACACCCGGATATTCCTGGATCGTAATCATGGACCTGGCCTTGCCCTCCGTCAGCCCCCTGAGGAATCTTTGCGCCGACTGTAGCACTGTCTGTACCAGGGTTCTGAATTTCTGGGATCTGCCTCTGGTCACCTGCTTCAGTCCACCAGGGCCTCGTCCACAGCGGTCCTGGCGTGCAGGGTCGTGGTGTCGATACTTGGCAGGCAGGCGTCCTCCGCCTTGACGAGCATGGGGATCTCGGTGCAGCCGAGGATGACGCACTCCGCCCCGTGTTCCTTAAGTCCATTGATGCAGTCCTGGAAGAAGCCGCGGGAGGCATCCCTGAACCGGCCCAGGCAGAGCTCCTCGAAAATGATGGTGTTGATCCGGTCCTGGTCCGCAGTTTCCGGGGTCAGGATCTCCAGGCCGAAATTGCTTTCCAGGTAGCCTTTGAGGAAGTCCTCCTGCATAACGAAGCGGGTGCCCAGAAGGCCGGCGCTTTGCATCTCGAGCCTCTGGATCTCCAGGCCGGTGGCCCGGCCGATGTGCAACAGAGGGATATCCACGGCTGCGGCCACCTGCCCGGCGCATTTGTGGGTGGTGTTGCTGCAGAGCAGGAAGAAATCGGCCCCGCCCAGTTCCAGGGACCGTGCCCCCTGCTTGAGAACCCGGGCCACGGCCTCCCAGTCGCCCGAGCGCATGGCCTGCTCCATGGGACCGAAGTCAAGGCTGTACATCAAAACTTTGGCGGAGTGCAGCCCGCCGAGCCGTTTTTTGGTCGTCTCATTGAGCAGGCGGTAGTACTCCAGACTGGATTCCCAGCTCGTGCCGCCGAT
>CAZUMF010000431.1:0-3481 GCA_964621385.1 uncultured Desulfohalobiaceae bacterium | reverse complement strand
AGCGAGGGTTCGGCAATGGTCGTGGAAAAGCCGATCAGAAAGGCAAAGAGGTAGACCCAGCCATAGGCGGTCCAGCCGCCGCCCTGGGCGGTTTCCGCCAGCTGCAGGGCCATGTTCCGGCCGATGGGGAAAAGGGCCAGGTCCAGGCCGCCGAGAAAACAGGCCATGCCCACCAGGACCAGCAGAAAGCCGAAGATGATGCGTCCCGGCCTGGGCAGGGGCTGCCGGCAGATGACCATCTGGAAAAAGACCAGCAGCCCCAGGACAGGAAACACGTCCCGGGCCGTGGACAGGAGCAGGGCAAGGGGGGAATACAGGGTCTCCATAGGTGCCTCAGGTCATGGCGATAGGGCTTATTGGGTACTCTCTGTCAAATTTCAAATTTCCAATTTCTATCACAAGGACTGCGATTGTTTTGCATTCACTCATTTGCCCTGCAGGAGAAATCCGCTTTAATGGACCACCAAACCGAAGATCATCACAAAAAACATCGGGGTCAGGGAGGCCAGGGCGATGAGCCCGAAACCGTCGGTCAAGGGATCCCGGCCCCGGATGGTGCGGGCCAGCCCCACCCCCAGGGCCGTGACCAGGGGCACGGTCACCGTTGAGGTGGTCACCCCGCCCAGATCGTAGGCCAGGCCCACGATCTCCTTGGGGGCAGCGATGGTCATGAGCATGATGCAGACATACCCGCCCACAATGAGCAGGGGCAGTGACCAGCCGCGCAGGATGCGCAGGACCCCGAGGACAATGGCCAGCCCTACGGACAGGGCCACGGTCAAACGCACACCCAGGGCGTAGTGTTCCTGAGACGCGGGATTGTCCTGGATGAGACCGGCGGCAGCGGCCGCCCGGGCGCCTTCTTTGGTCACGGCGATGAGGGCGGGTTCGGCCACGGTTGTGCCGAAGCCCAGAACAAAGGCAAAAATCAAGAGCCAGATCAGGCTGCCCTTGCGGGCAAACTCTTCGGCCAGGGATTCGCCCAGAGGGAAGAGGCCGATGTCCAGTCCCACCACAAAAAAGGCCAGGCCGACGATCACCAGGCCCAGGCCTGCCAGGGAGGAGGCGAGTTCGGGAAAGGGCTGACGCAGCACCAGGACCTGGAACAGACCGATGACAAGTACAATCGGGGTCAGGTCCCGGCAGGAGCCGAGCAGGGCTTTGCCCAAGGCTTCAATAAGTTTCAGGGGGAGCCATCGCCGGAGGTCCATAGAGTGCGTCCGAAGGGTTTGCTGTTCAACGGTTTGCCCGGAGCCAGGGCAGGAAGCCGGCTGTGGAGGGGCAGACCGTGATGCGCCATGTTACCTGGTGGAGGACAGTTGCACAACAGGATCTGGAAGTCAAGAGGAGAGACGCGGCCAAGACCGGGCTGTGCCCGGCCCTGGCCCGATGGTGCGGTCCTAGCGCCGGCAGTATCCAGGATGTTCGTCTTGAATGATCCGGAAACAGGGAAGCGGAGTTCGGAAACCGGCCGGAGAGTGAGGCAAAAGACCCCACTTGGATTGGGGCTTGGGGCATTTCTGGGCAGGGGCTGTATTCAAAGGCTGATTATCGGACCATTTTTGATAGGGGTAGGGTATGAGTGAAAAGCCAAGCTACGAAGCCCTGGAACAACGGGTTAAAGTCCTCGAACAGGAAGCGGAAAAGCGCCGGCGGATAGAGTTGGAGCTCATCAAACGGCAAAAATATCTCGAATCCGTGCTCCACCATGCCCCGTACGCCATCGTCACCCTGGACGCCTCGCACCGGGTTCTGGAATGGAATCCGGGTGCGGAGACAATTTTCGGCTACACCAGCGAAGAGGCCCGGGGCAGGGACCTTGACGACCTGGTCAGCCTGGGCGAGGTCGACAGTCAGGCCCGTGACAACACCCGGAAGGTCCTTTCGGGCCAGGCGTTCCATCCGGCGGAAGCGCTTCGTTACAGAAAAGACGGCACGCCCGTCCAGGTCATTGCCTCGGGCGCGCCGATTCTGCTTGACGGCACACTGCAGGGCGTGGTGGCTTTGTACTCCGATATCAGCGAGCGCAAGCGGGCCGAGGAATCCATCGCCAATGCCAACAAGAGCCTCCAGACCATTCTGAACAGCATCCCCCTGGACATCTATGTCGCGGATATGCAGAGCTATGAAGTCCTGTTCATGAATGAGCACATGCAGCAGTCATTTGGCCACAATTTCGTCGGGGATATCTGCTGGCGGGCCTTTCGCCATGCCTCCGGACCCTGTGCGCACTGTACCAATGACCTGCTTTTGAACGAACAGGGAGACCCGGCCGGGGTCCAGACATGGGAGGATTTCAATCCCCTCAATGGGAAATGGTACCTCAATTATGACCGGGCCGTCCCCTGGATAGACGGACGCTATGTCCGCATTCAGATCGCCGTGGATCTGACTGAGCGCAAGCAGGCCGAGGAAACGCTCAAGGACAGTGAGAGGACCTACCGCAATCTTTTCAACAACGCCCAGGTCGGACTGGGCCGGACCCGGATCAGCGACGGAAAGGTCCTGGAAAGCAATGCCCAGATGGCCCGGATTTTCGGATACGATGACGTGGAGGCCTTTATTCGGGAGTATCTGCTGTCTGAGCACTATGTGGACCAGGATGTACGGCCGGTTATCCTGGAGGAGATCCGGGAAAAGGGCTTTCTGCAGAACAGGGAACTGCAGTTTTACCGGCGGGACGGATCCAGGGTCTGGGTGCGTTTCGACACCCGGATTTTCAAGGACAAAGGCTACATGGAAGACGTGATCATCGATATCACCGAGGAGAAAAAGGCCCAGGAAGAGAGCCGCAGACTGGAGCAGCAGCTGATCCAGGCCCAGAAGTACGAGGCCCTGGGAACCTTGACCGGCGGGATTGCTCACGATTTCAATAACATTCTGGGCATCATCCTGGGCTATACCGAAATCGTGCAAGTCCGACTGCCGGCTTCGGATCCAAATCAGAAGGCGCTTGGCGAGGTCAAAACCGCCAGTCTACGCGCCCGGGACATCGTCAGCCAGCTGCTGACCTTTGCCAGGAAAGGGAAGGAACAGATCCAGACCATCGATATTCGGCCCATTGTCAAGGAGTGCCTGAAGATGCTGCGCTCCACCATCCCGGCCAGTGTTGAATTCCAGAGCGATTTTGCCGAAGACCTGGATCCGGTGAAAGTGGACGGCACCCAGATCCATCAGATCATGGTCAATCTCTGCACCAATGCCTCGCACGCCATGGAGGACGGGGGCGTGCTACGGGTCGGGCTGGAAAACGCCAGGCTGGATGCGGACACAGCCGCCTTTGATCCCGGCCTGATGCCCGGGAGCTATGTGAAACTCTCCGTGGCGGACACCGGGCAGGGGATTTCCCAGGAAGACCTGCAGCGCATTTTCGACCCCTATTACACGACCAAGGCCTTGGGAAAGGGCTCTGGCCTGGGACTTTCAGTGGTCCTTGGCATCGAGAAAACCTATGGCGGGGGGATCAGGGTCTCCAGTGCAA
>CAZUMF010000430.1:0-3502 GCA_964621385.1 uncultured Desulfohalobiaceae bacterium | reverse complement strand
ACGCCATGCCCGCAGTCAAGGACCAGGGGCTCATCGTGCTCTTTGCCAACAACGTGGATCAGGAACCCATCGGGTCCAGGGAATACAAGACCCTGCTCCATCTCTTCAAGATCCTGGGCCCGGACGGCTATATCGCCATGCTCAAGCACCCGGCCTGGAAATTCACCAAAGACCAGTGGGAACCGGAGATGTGGGGCAAGCCCTTGCGCAAGGTCGGCGAGGAAGGCCTGATCTACTGCGCCACCCAGATCCCGGAAGCTGAGTACAAAATCATCCCCGGGGTCTGCGGCTGGGAATTCCTTGATCCAGAGCAGCCTTTTGAACAGGAAAAGGCCAGGGCCACGGCCATGCTCCAGAACGCGGTGACCTGTGCGGTCCACCATCCGCGCTTCCAAGGGTGCAGCCCCCGCATGGCCTTTATCCAGGAAGGCCCCTACGCCATCCCCATGCCGGCTTAGTATACGTATTCTTAATTACAGTATTCGGATTTCACATTTATAGGTCATAACCCACCTCCTCCTTGATTCGATTGGATTGACAGAGAATACATCACCGAACTTAAGAATGGGATATGTCCAGTATGGACGATTTTCATGAACACCGATCCTTAATTTATGACTTGACATTGTTAAAATAATAATTTAAAAATGTCAGGATGTGGATTGACAGAGCGATTACCCCTGAGCTTCAAGAACTTGCCCGGACCTTTCCAGTTGTTGCCCTGGTGGGTCCGCGGCAGGTCGGCAAGACCTCCCTTCTGGAACGAGTCTTTCCTGATTATGCATACGCCAGCCTTGATGTCGCCGCACAGGCCGAGGCTGCGGAGACCCGCCCACAGGACTTCCTGAAGCGGTTCCCGCCTCCTGTGGTCCTGGACGAGATCCAATACGCCCCATCCTTTTTTCGCTTCATCAAGACTGAAGTCGATAAGCAAAAGGGAGAGAACGGACTCTTCATCATCACAGGATCACAGAACTTCATGCTCCTGGAAAACCTCTCCGAAAGCCTGGCCGGACGAGCAGCAGTGGTCCCCTTTCTCGGCCTCTCAGGCAAAGAGTGGAGCCAGGCTCGGGAAATCAGCCGGCAATTCAGTTGGCAGGACTTTCTCTTTCGCGGTACCTACCCTGCCCTGTGGGCTGAACCTGATGCCGGTCCCTCCAGAGAGCGTTGGTATCAGGGATATGTGAGCACCTATCTGGAGCGCGATGTTCGGAATTTGTTGCATGTCGGGAGCTTGAGGGATTTTGAACGGTTCATCAGGGCTTGCGCCGCCAGATGCGGGCAGCTGCTGAATCTGTCTGAGCTGGGGCGGGATGTCGGAATTTCGAGCCCGACCGCCAAGCAGTGGCTGAGCGTGCTCCAGGCCTCGAATGTCATTTATCTTCTGGAGCCATATTATCGATCCAAGGGGAAGCGAATCTCCAAAAGTCCCAAGCTCTACTTCAAGGACACCGGACTGGTGGCCTATCTCCTTGGCTTTCCGTCGGCTGAAACCCTGTGGGCGTCAAAAGAGGCAGGGGCGTTGTGGGAAACCCATGTGGTCAATCAGTGGCTGCGCTGGAGAGACTGGCATGAACCCTCCCTTGGCCTGTGGCACTGGAGGGATCAGGGCGGGAACAAGGTCGACCTCTTGATCGAGAGAGGACGCCGGCTGATCGCAGTGGAATGCAAGCTCAAGGAGAGGCCTGCCAGCGAAGACCTGAAAGGCATACAGCGCCTGCAGGCTTTTTACGGCCGGGACGAGGTGGTCAAGGCCTACCTGGCCTGCCCGGTCGACATGCCCTTTGATCTTGAACCAGGCATCACGGTCACGCCTGGATGGGAGGTCTGACCAGGGGGATATTCTAGGTCCAAACATTTCAAAACCTTCCGGGATACTTTTTATGACCTCTGAAGCCGTGAAACAATTCTTTGCTGCCTTTACCATGGACCAGCGAATTCTCGTTCTTGAACAATCCACAGCAACAGTCCCAGAAGCGGCAGCAGCCCATGGAGTCGACCCGGACCAAATCGCCAAGACCCTTTCCTTCAAACTGGGCGATACCCCCATCCTGATTGTTGTCGCTGGTACGGCAAAAATCGACAATCGCAAGTACAAGGACCGCTTTTCAAAAAAAGCGGTGATGCTCAATCCAGATGAAGCCTTGGAGCATACAGGACATGCCATCGGAGGGATTTGTCCCTTTGGTTTAAAGAAACCCTTGGACGTCTATTTGGATGTCTCCCTGAAAAAACATGCAGAAATCATCCCGGCCGCCGGGGACTCCTATTCCTCGATCCGGCTGACTTTGGAGGAGCTTGAAGAGTATTCAAACTCCAGAGGCTGGGTGGATGTCTGCAAATGATTCATTGACCGCTCTGCCTGCAATGTATATATAATAAACCGCCCAATATCGTTTCTTAATGCGATAGCCCTGAGGGCGCTCCCGGAAGTTCTTGACCGGCCCTGGAAACTCCGTTACATACTCGTACTGCAGACATTCAGTGTTTTGAGAACCCAGGCACTCGGTATAGGTGCGGTTTCGATAAGCCGAGTCAGTCAATACCGAACAATTTCCTGAAACGACAGCTGGCTGTGAATCTTTTTTCTAGGAGCAGCTGATGCCCCCCCACCCTCTGCACCACTTATACAGCGATACGGCAAAAAACACACAGCCCTCCACCATCCGCGACCTCTGCGCCCTGGTGGCCAGGCCGGAAATCCGTTCCCTGGCCGGGGGCTGGCCCGATCCCGAAGTCTTTCCCGGCACCGAGCTGCGCGAGATATGCGACACCCTGCTGCAGGAGCGCAGCGCCGAGATCCTGCAATACGGCTCCACCGAAGGGGTCCTGGAATTGCGGCAGCTGATCGCCGACCAGCTCATGGACACCCCCGAGGTCCTCAGCACGGACCGTGTGCTCATCACTCAGGGTTCTGCCCAGGGCATGAGCCTGGCCTGCCAGGCCTTTCTCAATCCCGGGGATATTGTCCTGGTCGGGCTGCCCACCTATTTCGGAGGGACCGGGGCCGTGGCCTCAAGAGGCGGACAATGCCTCGGCGTTTTAGTGGATGAACAGGGACTGGACACCCGGGCCCTGGCCCGGACCCTTGCCGAGGTGAAAACAAAGGGCCGCACCGTCAAAGGAATCTATACCATTCCCAATTTCCAGAACCCGGCCGGGGTCACCCTGAGCCTGGATCGCCGGCACCGGCTGATCGAACTCGCGGCTGAACACGATCTGGTCATTTTTGAAGACGATCCCTACCGCGATCTGCGCTATGAAGGCGAGGCCCTGCCCTCGCTGCTGGCCCTGGACCAGGAAGGACGGGTGGTGCAGCTGCGATCCCTGTCCAAGATCTTCTCCCCCGGGCTACGTCTGGGCTGGGCCGCCGGGGACCCCGGCGTGATCCGCACCATGACCGAGGCCAAGCAGTTTGCCGACGCCACGTCCAACACCCACTCCCAGTTCCTGCTCCTGGAATACATCAAGCAGGGGCACCTGGCCGAGCGGATCCGGTCCA
>CAZUMF010000429.1:0-3506 GCA_964621385.1 uncultured Desulfohalobiaceae bacterium | reverse complement strand
CAAAAAAGTAAAAAAATTTTAACCCGACCTTGATCAAACCCGGCCTCGGGTGTATAGGACTCCAGGAACGCAAACGACTCCATGGAAAGGACCCGGTCCATGCTGAAACTCAAATCCGATTCGCTCCTCTTGATCACCGCCGCCATCTGGGGAACCGCTTTTGTGGCCCAGCGAGTGGGCATGGACTATGTGGGGCCTTTCACCTTCAACGGCCTGCGCTTTGCCTTGGGGAGCCTGTCCCTGCTCCCCCTTTTGTACCTGACCCGGAACCGGGAACTGATCCCCCCGGCCATCCGCCCCCAAGCCGGCAGGAAAACCATGGTCCTGGGCGGGGGCCTGGCCGGACTGGCCCTCTTTCTGGGGGCCTCCCTGCAGCAGGTGGGACTGGTCTACACCACCGCGGGCAAGGCCGGTTTCATCACCGGCTTGTACGTAGTGATCGTGCCCCTGCTGGGTCTGTTCTGGAAACAGCGTCCCGGTTTCGGAACCTGGCTGGGCGCGGCCCTGGCCGCCTGGGGACTGTACTATTTGAGCGTGACCGCATCCTTCACCCTGGCCTTTGGCGATCTCCTCGAACTCATCGGAGCCTTTTTCTGGGCCGGACATGTGCTCATCGTGGGCTGGCTCTCGCCGCGGATGGATTCGCTCAAACTGGCCTTTTTTCAGTTCGCGGTCTGTTCCCTGCTGAGCCTGATCACTGCGGTCTTCACCGAAAGCCTGGCTTTGCCTCCGATCCTGGCGGCAGCCGTTCCCATCTGTTATGGCGGCCTGGTCTCCATCGGCATCGCCTACACCTTGCAGGTCGTGGCCCAGAAAGAGGCCAAACCGGCCCATGCAGCCATTCTGCTGAGCCTGGAAGCCGTGTTCGCCGCCCTGGGCGGCTGGGTCATTCTTGGCGAAACCTTGAGCCCCCGCGGACTTTTAGGCTGCGGGCTCATGCTGCTCGGCATGCTCCTGTCCCAGCTCCAGCCCATCATTTTTCAAAAATCACGACCGTATGGGTGATCCTGAATCCGGGCCGGGACTCAGTGTTCTGATTCGTAAGTTCGGTGGCCAATTCTCTTATGAGGCCAATCGAAATATTGAGGTGACACCGATACGTCACTCAAATTTCACGCTTTCCGCCTGCCAACTGTGCAGGCACTCCGACAGCCGGGTCACCGCCTCCTGCAGCCTATTCTCCGCGGGATACGAAAAGTTCAAACGCATATGACGCTCCTCAGGATGGTCGCCGTAGCAGACCGCCCCGGGGACAAAGGCGACCTTGCATTGCAGCGCCCTCTGAAAGAGCCTGGAGGTGTTCAATTCCTCAGGCCCGGTCATCCAGACAAACAGCCCGCCCTCTGGTGTGGTCCAGGTCAGCCCGCTTGCTTCAGAAAAGACTGCTCCCAGCGCCTCCTGAAAGCGATCGAGTTTTCGTTTGTAGAGTCTTCGGCAGTTTTGCACATGGGCCTTGAGATCCACCTGCCGCAAAAACGCACTGCAGAGGTCCTGATTGTACTTCGGGGTATTCAGGGTGCCGCCTTCTTTGATATTGGTCATTTTTTCCATGATCTCCGGCGGGCCCATGCTGTAGCCGACCCGCACCCCGGGGCAGAAAAACTTGGAAAAGGTCTGGACCCCGACCACCCCGCTGCCGCCGTTTTCCTGGTCAAGCTGATACAAAGACGGCAGGTCCCGACCCTGATAGCGAAGGTGGCGATAGGGGCTGTCTTCAATGATCAACAGTTCGAAACGTGCGCAGAGATCAAGCAGATCCCGGCGCTTTGAAAGGCTTATGCTGATCCCGGACGGATTCTGGAAATCCGGGACTACATACAGAAATTTCGGTTCCCGCCCCTTGCGTCTGCCCTGGACGAGGTGGTCCTCCAGATGATTGAGATCCAGGCCATCGGGTTCGAGGTCCACGCCCAGAAAGGCGGGACGCTGCATCCGGAACGCGGCCAGGGCCCCGGCAAAGGTCGGACGCTCCACCACAACCGGATCCCCGGGATCGAGAAACAGACGGCCCACCAGATCCAGCCCCTGCTGCCCCGAGGAGGTGATGAGCAGATTCTCTGGACCGACTGTGATGCTGTCGCGTTCCAGGTAATCAATCAGGGCTTCCATGAGTTGCGGTTCGCCGCGGATGGGGGAGTACTGCATAACCCTGGAGGCATCCCGGGCAAGGCATTCCTCGGAAAATCGCCGCATCTCCTGTATCAAAAAGGTCTCGGGTGAGGGCAGACCCCCGGCCAGGGAAATGAGATCCGGATCATTGATCCGAGCCAGCTGTTTGCCGATGGAATACCCGGCATAGTCCTGCATGTTGACGGCAAATCGAGTGCTCCAGTCGCTCATGACCACCTCGAGGGTTCAGGTTCATTTCGAAATTCGAAATTTGATGAGGCTTTATAGAACACTCTGCATTTCTGCATTCTTTTCTTGCCAATTTCCCGCTGGCCGCGGCGAAGCTTCTGAGCGAAGCCGGGCAATTTCAAATTTCAAATTTCTTTCACATCGATACGTCACTCCTGTTCAGCACTATTCAATCTTCAATCTTATGAGCAGGCCTCTCCCGAATCGTCCGTATAGCCGTTGAAAGCAGACATGCGCCCGGCCGGCTTGCGAATCTTTTCCCGCTGAGGGGCTTCACTGTAGCCCAGGGTGATCAGCAGGCCGATACCGGATTGTTCAGGGATCTGCAGCAGGTCCTTGATGGTCTGCTCCTGAAACCAGCCGATCATGCAGGTTCCCAGTCCGAGTTCCGTGGCCTGAAGACAGAAATGGGCCGCGGCCACGCCGATGTCGATCAAGGGATATTCCTTGTTTTTGATCCGCCCCCCGATCTGGGTGATCGTCTTGGGCCGCTCCAGGGTCAACACTGCGATGACCGGGGCCTGCAGGGCAAAGGCGTTGAAGCGGATAAGCGGGCTGAAGGTGGCCCGGGCCACCGCTTCCTTGAGCCCGGGGCGATCCACGAAAATGAGCTTCCAGGGCTGGGAGTTGCTGGCGGAAGGGGCCAGGCGGACCGCCTCAGTGAGGGCCTCGAGTTTTTCGGTCTCCACAGGCCTGGAGGTATATTCCCGCACACTCTGGCGGCGGGTGAGCAATTCTGAAAATTGCATGCTTCATTGCCCCTTTCATCTGGTGGAAGGACAGAACAATTCGGCCAAGGATCGGGTATTTATCAGTGAAATACGCTGCACTGTCTTGACCCGGACCGACCTTCGCCCTATGCTGGAAAGAATCCGACAAATGCCCGGAATTCGAAACACGGCGCATCGCACCGTCCGGCCCAGGCCAGACGGACGACTGGCTTCGGGTCCCGCGGCTATCATGCCCGAAGCCGGCTGCATCATCAACCAAAACCTTCAGGGAGTTCAGAACGAGAAACTTTGTTTTACCGGCATACTGTCGCCGTAACCCGTCATTGCTCGCCCAGTTAAATGCCGTTTTACGGCACTGGCCATTGGCCAGTATTTAACCGGGCGAGGCGTCTTCGCCGAAGCAATCCCTGACAAGAG
>CAZUMF010000428.1:0-3514 GCA_964621385.1 uncultured Desulfohalobiaceae bacterium | reverse complement strand
ACTTCATCATGTTGCGCATGCCGGAGCCCAGCTCGTCCGCCCGGTGGATTTCCCGGAAAAAAGCACCGACGACCGGATTCTTGAACTCCAGACTCGGTCCTTCGCCGCTCTTGATCAGTGTGATCAACCGATGCTCGTGATTCATTATTTTTCCTGGACGCGATGGACTCAAAAATCAGACATTGTACAAATACCTGCGAAGAGAACGAGATGGACTGAACCCGTTCAACGAAGTAATCGAAATCGATCCGCTTTATTTCATAAAGATTCGTGGTGCTGACACCCACGCCGTAATCGATCATCAACCCGGCCAGTTCTTCCCCGTCAATGAGCACGATCTTGTTCTCGATACTGCCGGCGTACTCCCTGGCACCCTGGCTGAAGCTGGAGGTGGTGATGAAGACCCCTTTCCTAGCCCGTTTGCCTTAAATTTTCTGCAAGTCTTCCAAGAGAAAAGGAATATGTCAAGAATGTCTCACAGGCAGCCATGATTGATGAGACAGGGCGAGCCGGATTTTCAGGATTTCGGGTCGTGGGGTGCGGGCCTGAACTTCGGCAGAGTCAGCGCTTCGTCCACATCCTCCCAGACCACCTGTACGGACATGCCGCATGTGACCTGGTCCGGCCCCCGCCGACCTGATGCCACTTGATATGGGCCGCCTCCAGGACGACCACCAGGAACAATAGCAGGTGACTGGTTCCTGGTGTTAAAACATCCGGGTGAGCTGGAACATGCTTCTTCATTCCAGATTCACGCCTGCAGGCAGCTCTCGTTTCTCAGCGTCGGATGGGGCTGCCGGTGCCGGATTGTTCACTATATTCACCGTTCCAGAGATTCTTCAAGAAGGTCTCCCAATGCAAAGCTTGGAAAGGGCCTTCCTTCGTCTCAATGGGATCCTGACTTACAAGCAGATACTGCTGAAAGACCTTTTCTTCCTCCAAGGCTCTCAAGCCCTTGAAGTCCCTGTTCGATATCTTTTGCGAGGCCTTTACCTCCACAGCGGTTTCCCGACCGATGAGGAAATCGACTTCAAATCCATGCGTCGAACGCCAGTAGGTCAGGGGTTTCTTCATCCGCGTGTAATGGAGATAGGCGCGTATTTCCATTCCGATGAACTGCTCGAAGCTCTTCCCATAGAGATTGGAGTTCCGGTCAAGTGTCCCGCTTCCGCTCAGGGCATGGGAGAGACCCGTATCAAAAAAATAGAACTTCCCGGAAGACAAGGCTTTTCGCTTTCTCGACTCCACCCAGGCCGGCAGCAGGCAACCGACCAGGGTGTCCTGCAGAATGGCCACATACTCTCGTGTTGTGGAAGTTGGGACCTGACAGTCGTTGGAAAGTTTGGTGAAGTTCATGATTTCAGCATTGGCCAGAGCCGCGGCCTGGAGGAATCGTGCAAAAGGCGGAAGGTTTCGAACCAGCCCCTCAGCCATGACTTCCTCTTTCAAATAGGTATTCACATAGGCGTCCAGTTCTTCATCTGGATATTGGCTTAAATAGACCTGAGGCAAGCCTCCATAGCGAAGATATCTATCGAGATCAAAACGAGGAATCTCTTTCCAGGTCAAGGGAAAGAGCCGTGCCTCCCAGACCCTGCCCGCAAGAAGATTGGCCTGCCCCCTGCGAAGCTTCCTGGCGCTGCTTCCAGTGAGCAAAAACCTGATATCCATGCTCTCAACAAGGCGATGAACTTCGTTCAGCAGTTCAGGAACCCTTTGAATTTCATCAATGACAACAACCCGACTTTGCTTTGAGCGAATCAGCTTTTCCAAGTCATAGGGTGAACTGGAAAGTCGCAGATAGAGTCGTGAATCCAACAGGTCAATAACATTCGTATCCTCGGGCAGACAGAGCTTAACCAAGGTGGATTTCCCGGTTGCCCGGGGACCAAACAGAAAAAAGGATTTTTTCTGCAGCAATTCGGATAGATTGAGAAATCGCGGAAGAAGCATAGGCAGCAACAACGCTAATGTTAATTTTCCGGAAAAATGACAATAGCGCAGTCAAATATTTTACGCAAGTGGTATCTTATCATGTCCTTCGTGAATCACAGGCTTCAAGCTTTTCTCCGGAACGAATCTTCCCTCCGGGGAATTCCCATTTGTGGGGCATCTTCTTTGATTCACTCTTTTCCGTCCCGGATTGGACCAGCTCGGCCAGTTTTTCCGGTGGGATTTGCAATTGTGTGGTCGGCGTCCCCACTTTTTGAGGATAAAGCCGGTAAAAGCGTAGATAACGATAAAGCTGGCGGCGATTGCAATTGCTTATGTTGGTGTGTTTATCCATGAAACCTCCCCCCGGTGAACTGACGGACCTCAGGGGCCGTGTCTGAACGCCCGCCCGGCAGTGCTTGCCCCTGGTCGGGAAATACCTTACGCTGTTTTTTTGCCAGGAGTAAATCGATTCCGTGATACATCCCTCCCCGTCAAATCTGGACCTGCCCCTGGCCGCCGGGCTGTTCAGCGTATTTTTGTGCGTCATCTTCGGAGCCAATGCCGTGGCCATCAAGGTGGCCTTCACCGGACTCGGGGTCTTCACCACCGCAGCCATTCGCTTTGGCCTCGCGGCCGCGGCCATCTTTCTCTGGGCCAGATGGACCCGACGCAGCATCCTGTTGAAGAAAGGACAGGCCCTGCAACTGCTGATATTCTCGACGCTCTTCACGGTTCAGCTGTCCTGTTTCTATCTGGGGCTCAGCAAGTCCAATGCCTCGCGGGGGACGCTGCTGGTCAATCTCCTTCCGTTCTTCATTTTGTTTCTGGCCCATTTTTTCATTCCCGGGGACCGTATCAGCAAACGCAAGCTGTTCGGCATCCTCCTGGGGTTTTCCGGTCTGGCCTGCATGTTCCTGGACAAGAGCGCCCTGCACTCCTTTGTGTTCATCATGCCCATTGCCGGAGTGCTCATGGGCGGTCTCATCCTGGGGGAACCCATCACCCCGAAAATCCTGCTGGCCCTGGCCTTTATCGTTTCAGGCATCATCACGGTCCATTGGAACCCCAGGACGGAAGCCCCGGCCTATCCAATACGGCGGAGCCTGTGAGGCCACCGGAGCGATCAATGATCTGAGCTCTCTGTTCCGGATGTTTTTTGAATTGACGCTTTTTGAAAATTATTCCCAAAAAAAAAGGCCAGCCCGGAAAAACCAGACAGGCGCATCGAGATTGGCAAGCCGGGGCTGTCAGCAGCGCCCCGGGCCTTCCTTGGAACGCAGGGCCCATTTCCAGGCAGGGAGAATATGGATGCGGCCGGATTCCGTGTCGAGGTACTTTTCAGTGTTCAAGGTTACGATGGTGGCCTCGGCCACCTGACATTCGTCCATAGCCTCAGACAAGGCATTTGTTTCACGGACTGCTGTTCTCGGATCCTCCATCGCTGCCGCCGTCTGAATCAAGCTGATGTTCCCGGATCGATCCGTGATGCAGAAATCAACCTCCCTGCCGCTTTCTGTACGATAGTACTCTATCTGCCTGGTTGTGCGACGAAGTTCCATAAACACGAAATTTTCCAAAA
>CAZUMF010000427.1:0-3531 GCA_964621385.1 uncultured Desulfohalobiaceae bacterium | reverse complement strand
ACGGTTCACGGTTCACGGTTCACGGTTCACGGTTCACGGTTCACGGTTCACGGTTGGTTTCCAACCACAATTCCACGACGGAATACAGCATGGAAAAGATACAAAACAATACAGTGACCCTGGTTTTAGGTGGCTGCAGGAGCGGCAAGAGCACGTATGCCCAGTCCCTGGCCGAGCAGCATGCCGGTGGCCACAAGGTCTTTGTGGCCACCAGCGTACCCAGGGATGCGGAAATGCAGGCCAGGGTGCGGCGGCATCAACAGGATCGCGGTCCGTCCTGGCAGACCGTGGAGTGTCCGCTGAATTTGGCTGACAATATCAGGCGGCACAGACCGAAGACCGATGTTTTGCTCATCGACTGCCTGACCCTCTGGGTCGCCAATCTTTTGGAAGAAAAGGCTGAGGAAGCTTTTGTGTTTGCCTCCGCAGCCTCCCTGCTGGAGACCCTGAAGGAGGCGGGATGTCCGATCATCCTGGTGGGAAACGAGGTGGGGGCCGGTATCGTTCCCGAGAATCCTCTGGCCAGACTGTTTCGAGATGTGAACGGCTTTGTGAACCAGCGGGTGGCGGCCCGGGCAAACCGGGTCGTCTGGATGGTGGCCGGCCTTCCTGTACCCGTCAAAACAGAGCCCTGAAGCGATGCAGAACACGTTCAGCCGCGTCCCGGCTTGACACGATCGGTCTTTTCCGCTACTTTCCTTATCATTGTGGACAGTGGTCGTGTGCATGCCATTGTTTCCAGCAGTATCTCAAAGCTCTCAGCACCAAAAAGGAGGTCCAAATGGCGAGGCGATTACAGGAACTTGAACAGGATTACAGATCGGGCAAGATCACCAGGCGTCAATTCATGGCTCAGGTGACGGCCCTCGGTCTGGCGGCAACGGTGTCACCAGCCCTGCTTTCAGGTAAAGCTGAGGCGGAAACACCCAAAAAGGGCGGGACATTCAAGCAGGCTCTTACCGGGGGGTCCACCACGGACTCTCTGGATCCGGCCACCAACACCTCCAACCACAATATCAATGTCAATTTCCAGCTCCGAGACTGTCTCGTGGAGATCGACCACACCTTTCATCCTGTTCCCGAACTGGCGGAGAGCTGGGAGGCGACACCGGACGCCAAGGTCTGGACATTTCAATTGCGCAAAGGGGTCGAGTTTCACAACGGGAAGACCATGAGCGCCGAGGATGTGATTTATTCCATCAACCACCATCGGGGCGAAGAGTCCAAATCCGCAGCCAAACCCTTTTTGGAGAGCGTCCGGGACATTAAGGCGGACGGCAAATACACGGTCATCTTTGAGTTGGACAGCGGCAATGCCGACCTTCCCTTTATCATGAGCGATTATCATCTGAAAATCGCCCCGGCCGGGACCAAAGGCGAGGAGTGGGAAAAAGGGATCGGCACCGGCGCTTACATGCTGGAAAACTGGGAGCCCGGGGTGCGGGCCTATACGACCCGCAATCCCAACTACTGGAAAGAGGGCCGGGGCCATTTCGACGCGGTGGAGACCCTGGCCATAACCGATCCCAATGCCCGGACCAACGCCCTGAAGACCGGTCAGATCAACGCCATGGACCGTTGCGAGCTGAAAACGGCTCACCTCATGAAGCGGGCCCCCGGGGTGGTGCTCACCGCCATCACCGGAACCATGCACCGCACCGTGCCCATGCTTACGGATCGGGAGCCCTTCAACGACAACAACGTCCGACTGGCCATGAAATACGCCGTGGACCGTCATGATATGGTGGACAAGATCCAGCGCGGTTTTGGCGAAGTCGGCAATGATCACCCCATCTCACCGGTGAACCGGTATCATGCGGAAGATCTGCCCCAACGGGAATACGATCCGGACAAGGCCAAATTTTACATGAAAAAGGCCGGCATGCTTGATCACACCTTCAAACTGCATGCCTCCGGGGCCGCATTCGGCGGTGCGGTGGACGCGGCGGTCCTGTATAAGGAACACGCCGCCAAGGCCGGGATAAAGATCGACGTGGTGCGCGAACCTGCCGACGGCTATTGGAGCGATGTCTGGATCAAGGTGCCCTGGTGCATGTGCTACTGGAGCGGCCGGCCGGTTGAGGATATGACCCTTTCCGTGGCCTATGCCGCAGATGCCCCCTGGAACGACACCCTCTGGAAGCATGAGCGGTTCAATAAGCTGCTGGTCGAAGCCCGGGCCGAGCTCGATTCCGACAAGCGCGAGGAATTATATACGGAAATGCAGCGCATCATCAGAGACGAAGGCGGGGTGGTGGTGCCCTTTTTCAACCAGATCGTGGAGGCCAATACGGACGACTTGGGACATGGGCCGGTTTCCGCGCACATGGAAATGGACGGCCATAAAAACAGCGAGCGCTGGTGGTTCAAGTCCTGATTTCATTTTGCAGTCAAGGGGATGCGCATTGTGTTTTCTCTTGCAGATTACGGGAGATGAATTTCAGCCATGATGATGGCACAATGAAATAAAATCAGAGTGCTTTTAAATGTGAAAATCCGGGGTTGTGCCTCCACGACTCCGGATTTTCTTTTCATACGAGCGCGCCGGCCGCTGGCCGGGCAGACACATCATTGTTTGATATTTCAGTTAATATAACCTGTTCTGGGCCGGTCAATAGCAAGGAGTCTGGATTATTCCAGTGCGGATGTCAGGAGTCTTCAGACCGTATCAGGCGCTTGTCCGTTCCTGCGGGGGTGGATGCTGCGGGAAGGTTTGCTGAATTTTTTTGGGAAACACCGCGCGGAGGTCTTTACATTGTCTGGTTTTTCTTTTACTGTTCAACACTGCTGTAGGATTTGGGACTGTTCGTTGCAGGACCCATGACACCACAACGATGACAAGGAGGCAAAAGAGATGAAAAAGGTTGTACTCATTGGACTGGCACTGGCGTTTTCCCTCTGCTTTTTCTCCACGGGGGCCCTGAGTGCGGATATCGACTTGGCGAAAAAATCCACCCTGGAAGACATCACCAAACGGGGTGAATTGCGGGTGGGGTTTGACGCCAGTTATCCGCCATTTGAATTGACGGACAGCCAGGGTCGCTTTGTGGGATTCGACATTGATGTGGCCAAGGAAATGGCCAAGGCCATGGGAGTCAAGTTCGTGCCGGTCAATACCGCCTGGGACGGGATCATTCCGGCCCTGGTCACCAAGAAGTTCGACATCGTCATCAGCGGCATGACCGTGACCCAGGAACGGAATCTGTCCATCAATTTTGCCGATCCTTACATTATTGTGGGCCAGACCATTCTCCTGAACAAAAAGCACGAAGGCACGGTGACCTCGTACAAGGATCTCAACGACCCCAAGTACACGATCACCTCCGTTTTGGGCACCACCGGCGAACAGGCGGCCAAGCGGATGATTTACAAGGCCAAGTACAAATCCTATGAGGAAGAATCCGAAGCCGCCCTGGAGGTCCTGAACGGCAGGGCAGATGCCATGGTCTACGACCTGCCCTTCTGCTCGCAGTTCATGGCCAAACAGGGCAAAGGCAAGATGGTCTTTCTGGATGAAGCCTTCACCTATGA
>CAZUMF010000426.1:0-3546 GCA_964621385.1 uncultured Desulfohalobiaceae bacterium | reverse complement strand
CACAAAATGTCCAAAAGATCTTTCAAATTTACGCTTCCTGTAAAGAGCTCTGAATATACCCTTTAAGAAAATGTTTTTGGATAGAGCCATTGTAACTTCTTGATTTTCTTATATTCAGCAATATTAAATCTTCAATATTCAATATTCAATTGTATACCCTCAAACACTCTTGGAGGATACCAACATGACCGAACACGTCTCTATATTCGACACCACCTTGCGGGACGGGGAGCAATCCCCGGGAGCAACCATGAATCAGCAGGAAAAACGGCGCCTGGCCCGGCAGCTGGACAGACTGGGCGTTGATGTCATCGAAGCCGGATTTCCGGCTTCCAGTCAGGGGGATTTTGAATCCGTCCAGATCATCAGTTCTGTTGTGGAACACTCCCAGGTGGCGGCCCTCAGCCGGTGCGCCGCCCCGGACATTGACCGGGCCTGGGAGGCCATCAAAGAGGCGCGGCACCCCCGCATTCACGTGTTTCTGGCGACATCCGACATCCATATGGAATACAAACTGCAGATGAGCCGGGATCAGGTGCTTCAGGCCGTGCAGGAGGCCGTGTCCCGGGCTGCAGGGTACACCGGCAATGTTGAATTTTCCGCCGAGGACGCCTCCCGATCCAATTGGCAATTCCTGTGCACCGTCCTTGAGACCGCCATCGCGGCCGGGGCCACCACAGTGAATATCCCTGATACGGTGGGCTATACCCAGCCCCAGGAGTTCGCCGCCCTCATCACCTACCTCAAGACCCATGTCCCCAATATCGACCAGGCGGTGATCAGTGTGCATTGCCACAACGATCTGGGTATGGGGGTTGCCAACACCATCGCTGCTCTGGATGCCGGGGCCAGGCAGGCCGAAGTCACCTTGAACGGGATTGGCGAACGGGCCGGCAATGCCGCCCTGGAAGAAGTGATCATGGCCCTCAAGGTCAGAGAGGACATCCACGAACTGAGCACAAACATCGATATCCTGCAGATCTATCCGGCCTGCAGGCTGCTGTCCATGATCATCGGCCAGCCGATTCCGTCCTACAAAGCCATTGTCGGGGGCAACGCCTTTGCCCATGAAGCCGGGATCCATCAGCACGGCATGCTCCGAAACAGACAGACCTATGAGATCATGACCCCGGAAAGCATCGGACGGCCGGCTTCGGAGATGGTCCTGGGGAAGCATTCCGGACGGCATGCCTGCCAGCAGCGCCTGGAACAGCTTGGCTATCGTCTGGATGCCGAACAATTGGACATTGTCTTCAATGCCGTGAAAAAACTCGCGGATATCAAAAAGCAGATCTTTGTGGAGGACCTCGAGGCCCTGGTCCTGGAAGAAGTCTTCCGCATTCCGGACAAATACAAGCTCTTGTATTTGAGCTCGCTTTCGGGCAATATGGCCATTCCAACCGCAACCCTGAAAATGGTTGTGGACGGCCGGGAAGAACAGCTTTCCGAATTCGGGGTCGGCCCGATCGACGCCGTGTTCAACGGCATCTGCAAGATTGTTGACAAGTCCCCTGAACTGCTCCATTTTTCAGTGACCTCCATCACCGGGGGCACCGATGCCCAGGGGGAAGTGACCGTAAAACTGGAAGAGGCACGCAAAACCGCTGTGGGCCGCGGTTCTGATCCGGACATCATTGTCGCCAGCGCCAAGGCCTATATCAATGCCCTGAACAGGCTGGCCAAACGAGAGGAAGAGCGAGCATGCCCCAAAATCTAGCCGAAAAGATTCTTCAGAGTCAGTGTTCCGAGCCCCTGGAGCACCCCGGACAGATCGTTCAATGCCGGGTCTCAGGGGTGCTGGCCAACGACATCACCGCCCCCCTGGCCATCAAATCCTTCCAGGCCATGGGCGCCACCCGGGTCTTTGACCGGGACCGGATTTTTTTGGTCTGCGATCACTTCACCCCGAACAAGGACATCGCATCGGCGGAACAGGTGAAGACCGTCAGAGAGTTCGCCCGGAAAATGAACATCACCCACTATTACGAGGGGGGATCCTGCGGGGTGGAACACGCGCTCCTTCCTGAATCAGGACTCGTCGGTCCAGGGGACGTGATCGTGGGTGCGGACAGCCATACCTGCACCTACGGCGGCCTGGGAAGCTTCGCCACCGGCCTCGGGAGCACGGACATCGCTGCGGCCATGGCCCTGGGCCGCACCTGGTTCAAGGTCCCGGAAACCCTCAAGGTCGAACTCCAGGGGGATCTGCCGCCCTTCATCGAGGGCAAGGATCTGATTCTGGCCCTGATCGGCCGCATCGGGGTGGACGGCGCGCTCTACCAGGCCCTGGAATTCGCCGGTCCGGTTCTGGAAAAACTCGGCCTTGAAGACAGAATGACCATGGCCAATATGGCCATCGAGGCCGGGGCCAAAGCCGGGCTTTTTCCAGCTGACCAGGCGACCCTTAAGTATCTGGCCCAAACCGGCCGCCACGGGGACCAGCCGCTTGCCCCCGATGCCGGAGCCCGATATGCCGACACCGTGACCCTGGATGCCGGCTCACTGCCCTCCCAGGTGGCCTGCCCCCACCTGCCGGAAAATGTCCATGCGGCCGCGGAACTCACCCATGTGGCCCTGGATCAGGTGGTGATCGGCTCCTGCACCAACGGCCGGATTTCCGATCTTCGCAAGGCAGCGTCCATCCTGGATGGGCGGACGGCCGCCCCGGGCCTTCGGCTCATTGTGCTTCCAGCCACCCCAAAGGTCTATTCCCAAGCCCTGGAAGAAGGGCTGCTGCAGATCTTCATGAAGGCCGGAGCGGTTGTGGGGCCGCCCACCTGCGGACCCTGCCTGGGCGGACACATGGGTATCCTGGCCTCGGGTGAGACCTGTCTGGCCACCACCAACCGGAACTTCAAAGGCCGGATGGGCAGTCTGGACAGTGCCGTCTATCTGGCCGGACCGGCCGTGGCCGCAGCCAGTGCCCTGACCGGCCGGATCACTCCGCCGGATGCCCTGTGAGGCATCCGGGAGATATCCAACGACCCAGACGGCTTCCAGGGGTAGTTGTGGACAGAGGGTGCATCACGTTTGAACATGTGAACCAGTTCTGAAATAAGCGAGGCAGCAAATGTTTTTTCAAGGAAAAGCGCAGAAGCTCGGAGCCCATATCGATACGGACGCCATTATCCCCGCCAAGTACTTGGTGAGTACCGACGCCTCGGTCCTCGGGCGCCATTGCATGGCCGGCCTGAAGGAAAACTGGGTCGACCGGATCAGTCCCGGAGACATCCTGGTGGCGGGACAGAACTTCGGGTGCGGCTCATCCCGGGAGCATGCGCCACTGGCCATCATCGGAGCCGGCATCCCTGTGGTCATTGCCCACAGCTTTGCCAGAATATTCTATCGCAATGGGTTCAATATGGGACTGCTCCTTTTGGAGCTCGGCCAGGCCGTTGATCTGATCGAACAGGACGATTACCTGGAAATCGACGGGTTGCAGGGGGTAATCACCAACACCAGCAAACACACAACACTGCAGACCGCGCCGCTGCCGGAGTTCATGCAGAACATCCTGGCCAAAGGCGGCCTGATCCCTTACGTCAG
>CAZUMF010000425.1:0-3555 GCA_964621385.1 uncultured Desulfohalobiaceae bacterium | reverse complement strand
ATGGCGCCTGGAATGGCATACAGGGCTGCTGCGGTACCTGTAGTGACCCGGTTGGGGATAAACACGTACTGGCCGATCAGCATTGCCATGGTCATGGCTATAATCCACGGATACGCCTCGCCAGGCAGCAGGAAATA
This sequence comes from uncultured Desulfohalobiaceae bacterium, assembly GCA_964621385.1. Taxonomy (GTDB): domain Bacteria; phylum Desulfobacterota; class Desulfovibrionia; order Desulfovibrionales; family Desulfothermaceae; genus JAABTT01. The sequence continues at coordinate 3,418 of CAZUMF010000425.1, read as the reverse complement.
ATTCATGAAAAATCCTGTCCATCCCAGGATCAGCAGAAAAGCTATGCCGTAGCCTGCCATGACCAGGGAGGGGTATCGTCCTATAATAATGCCGAACACCAGAATGAGTATGCTTACACCCAGGCGCATGGCCAGCAAAAGCCAGAATCCATCGGCTATGCCGAGATTTATATAGTCGCTGTATATAAATACAATCAGAAGCACCGCCCACAGAGCAAGCCCTACGCGGGTATGCTTTATATTCGGCCCGGCATTTCGCTCCCTGTAAGCTGCCTCTTTGGCGGGGTCATAAAACTCGGCCGTCCACGGTGAAATCTGAGAAGAAAATTTGTCTTTATCTCCGGTCAACCTTCTCTTCCTCCTTTATCTTGCCGCATAATAGCATAACCGGCAGAACAAGCAACAACTTAAGAAACTAATGCAGCTTTTACTAAAACACGGGCGATTGTTGACAATAAATTGATTTCAAAATAAAAATATGGAATATAATATGCTGTAGAGAAAACATGCCGTATCACTCACTTTCCACCCCTGCCAAATCACCTTTAGAAAGAGGAGGGCAACATGGATCATTACAAGCTTTTCATCAACGGCCAATTCGTGGATGCTGCAGACGGTCAGACCTTTGAATCACTGGATCCGGGCACCGGCGCGCCTATTGCCACTGTCGCCAAAGCAGGTGCGCCCGAGGCAGAGGCGGCGATCGAGGCGGCCAGGAAAGCCTTTGACAGCGGGGTATGGAGCCAACTCACTCCTGCAGAGCGCATGGAAAAGATAAACGCCTTTGCCGACCAGATTACACAGCAGGCCCTGCGGCTGGCCATAACAGAATCCATGGACTCCGGCCATATCATAAGACTTGCCAAGTACTGGGGCATGCTCGGCACCCAGATTCTGCGCAATTACGGGCATTACGCCGCCTACCATTTTCCCTGGCAAGAAGAGATCCCCTATGCAGGAAACGTTTTTGCCCCGGGGCGCGACTATATCCGGCGCGAACCCATTGGGGTGTGCGTAGGCATAATCCCCTGGAACTTTCCTTTGAGCATGGCCTTCTGGAAAATCGCCCCTGCAATAGCCATGGGCAACACCATAGTTTTAAAACCCGCCACTTCCACACCCCTGGGCGCCCTGATCATCGCCGAAGCTGCAAAGGCTGCGGGAATTCCAGACGGGGTCATAAACGTAATCGCCGGTCCCGGCGGAGAGCTCGGAAATATTTTGTGCACGCATTCATCGGTGGACAAGATAGCCTTTACCGGCTCCACTGAAGTGGGCCGCCAGATCATGAAAATGGGCGCAGACACCGTGAAAAAGGTCACGCTTGAACTGGGCGGCAAATCTGCAAACATAATCCTTGATGACGCCGATCTCGACCTGGCAGTGGAAGGCGCGGCATTCGGCACCTTCTTTCATCAGGGCCAGGTATGCGAATCCGGAACCCGGGTGCTGGTTTCCTCGAAAATCTATGACGAATTCCTGGAAAAACTGAAAAAACGAACGGAAAACCTGCGCCTCGGCTACCAGCTCGACCCCTCATCCCACCAGGGACCCCTTGTCAATGCAACTCAGCTCGCCACCGTGGAGCAATATGTTGAGCTCGGCAAACAGGAAGGAGCACGGCTTGTTACAGGCGGCGAGCGCGCCCAGGTCGAGGGCCTGGAAGGCGGATTCTATTACAAACCCACAGTTTTTGCAGATGTCAAAAACAGCATGCGAATCGCCCAGGAGGAGATCTTCGGCCCGGTGGTATGCGTGATCAAGTATGACACCGACGATGAAGCCGTCGAGATCGCCAACGATTCCATGTACGGGCTCGGCGGCGGCGTGTTTTCCTCAAGCAATGCCCGCGCCGAGCGCATTGCCCGGCAGGTTAAAACCGGCACCATGTGGATCAACAACTATCACGCGTTCGGCGATTTCTGCCCATTCGGAGGTTACAAGCAGTCGGGCATCGGCCGCGAACTCGGAGAAGCCGGCCTTAAGGAATACACCGAAATCAAGAGAATGCACGTTTCGGCCAGCGCGGATCATAACAGCAACTTCATGATGAAAATGTTTTCCGATGATCCCAGGGTCCCGTTTGTCCAATATGTTACGCCAACCGTGGTGCTGGCCGGGCACGGAAGCCTGCCCTCGATTGCCCAGGAAGTGCCCCGGTTGGGAGGTAGCCGCGCCCTGGTGCTCACAGACAAGGGAGTTCGCGAGGCCGGCCTGACACAACTGGTCCAGGATGCGCTGGGCGATTTCTGCGCGGGCGTATATGACGATATACCCCAGGACACCAATCTTTCCACCGCGGACGAAGCAACCAACCTGGCCCGGGAACTAGGGGCGGACATAATCGTCAGCGTGGGAGGCGGCAGCGTTATTGATACTGCAAAGGCAGTGTGCGTGACCCTGAAAAACGGGGGCAAGACTGACGATCACGTGGCCCTGATGCGGCTGACCGAGCCTCAGACCCCGCATATAGCCATTCCCACCACTTCGGGTACAGGCAGCGAGGTAACCAACGTCTCTGTTATAAAGAGCCAGAATGCAGGCCGCAAAGTCTATATCATAGACAACTACATAACACCCAGCACCGCCATCCTTGATCCGCGCTTTACCATGACTCTCCCGCCGGGCCTTACCGCCACTACTGCCATGGATGCCATGACGCATGCCGTGGAGGCGCTGACCAGCACCATGTCAAACCCCATCTGCGACGGCCATGCCCTGCAGGCCATCAGGCTTATCAGGGAGAACCTGCCGAAGGTCATTGCCAACGGCAAGGATGAACAGGCCAGAAACAACATGCAGATGGCCGCCACCACTGCCGGCTGGGCATTCGGTATCGCCCAGGTGGGACTGGCCCATTCCATGGCCCATACCGTGGGCATGTTAAACAACGTTCCCCACGGCGCGGCCTGCGGAATTGTTCTGCCGGCAGTAATGCGGTTTAACGTCGATTTTGCCGCAGACAAGCTGGCCCTGGCAGCCCAGGCCCTGGGGGTGAGCATAGGCGGCATGGAGCAGCGCGAGGCGGCCCTGGCCGGAGTCGAGAAACTGGAAAGTCTCATGAAGGAAGCAGGCCACCCCATGAAGCTCTCAGAGGTGGGCGTTACAGAAGAAACCCTGCAAATGGCCCCGTTCCATGCACTTGGAGATGCGGCCACACTCTTTAACGCACGACCTGTAACCGATCCCAACGAAGTAGCAGAGCTCTACAAGCAGGTGTTTTAAACCCGAAAACCAAAACCCCCTCCGATGGCGGAGGGGGTTCAAAAAAACGAAAACCATCCAACCAATCAGGCAAGCTTCTTTCCGGCACCCGGTCCGGGAGAGACCCCGTAGATCTCCTCAATCTGCAGAATAACCACGCCTTTGGATTTCAGCGGCTGTCCGGCCTTGTTTCCCAGCTCCTCGATCCATTTGG
>CAZUMF010000424.1:0-3576 GCA_964621385.1 uncultured Desulfohalobiaceae bacterium | reverse complement strand
CCCCCTCCGTCATTCCGGCGAAGGCCGGAATCCAGTCTGAAAATGTAAGAGCTGGGCCCCGGCCTCCGCCGGGGTGACGGAGAAAGAAAAATCAAGTTTCATACGAGGCCTGCCAGAGGCAGAGCTGACATATAACTACTGACCTCTGGCGACTGAAAAAAATTTTTTGCAGCCGCATATAGGATCAGATGCTCGCCGGGTGAATGCCGGGCAAGTTGCGGTGTCGTGGTCGAACAACGCTGCTGTCAGCCGTTCTCGTCAAGCTTAAAGCGGAGGCGCAATATCCCTTCATTCCAATCATGCGTGGTGATGCGAAACCGTCCCAGCTCGCCCGTGGATCTGACATGCTCCCCGATGCAGGGACACAGGTCGTAATCGCCGATGCGCACGATGCGTACGGTCTCTCCCGATTCATCCGGCAGCCTGGAGAGATCGCAGAGCTCGCCCGCCTCACCCAGGAGCAGAACCTCTTCCCGCACCTCCAGATCATCAGCGATCAGCCGGTTCAGCCGCTCTTCAATGGCTGCCTTCTCCTCGTCGGTGATATCCCTGGAAAAGGCGTAATCGCATTTGGATTTTTTCCGGTTCAGGTGGGCGCTGACGCAGCGGCCGCAGTCGAACATCCGGACCATGGTCTGGTTGAGGAGATGTTCCGCCGTATGCATGTGGGGGATGTAGTGGTGATCTGGCATAAGGATCTATCTTTGAGTGAGATTTTTTTTCTTACGGAGCCGTTTCTTCATCTTTTCTTATTAGCTCAACCGTTGCGGGAATCGCGCTTAGCTGAAGCGTCATCCTGGGCTAGAACATCAGTATATGGTCGTATTTTGCTGAGAGAATCTCCCATTTGACGTTCTGCCACCTCTGTATCGTGGGCTACCTGGGCCCGCAACCAATAGCCGTTGGAAAGACCGAAAAACTTGCACAATCTCAAGTCTGTGTCAGCTGTAATAGACCGTTTTCCAGAAATAATCTCACTGATGCGCTGTGCCGGCACACCAATTTCTTTGGCGAGACGATACTGACTTAGGTCCATAGGTTTTAGAAATTCTTCCAACAAAAGCTCACCGGGAGTTACAGGGTCAAGTTTTATCATGGTATTTTCACCTTAATGGTAATCAATAATTTCAACTCACTGTCATGATTCTGTTCGTCCCCTCCTGACCGAGCTCAGAATATCCTGAACATCCCCCGGGTCCTTGGAAACGTCCCACCTCCAGGTCCCGAACCCGCCGTGCTCGTTCACACCCTGCACCCATTCGTCCAGGAACCTGCGCTTGGTCCGGTCCTGCTCCGTATCCCGGCCTTTGGTCTCCAGGATGACGAACCTGCAAAAAGTCATAAGGATACGATTCGAGCGACTAAATATCATTACAAGTAATTGAATTTAATGACTTCTGACATCTGACTACTGACCTCTGACGGCTGCAAAAGGATTTTTTTGCAGCCGCATCTCTGCTGTGAGCACTACTGATCAGGTAAAAAACCCACCGCGGAGCGCATCCACAAAGCACTCCATCATGGCCCGCCAATCTGACACAATTCTGCATATTGAAACTACAACTTTCAATCTGCAAAAAAATGAGAAACCTTGTTCAAAATTCCCTCTATATTGCTGACAGGCCAGACCTCCCAATCCGACCTGGCCTGTTGATCATTTCCGCCATACACAACAAGACCGCCCTTGACCCGATCTCCGACGATCTTTGCAAAACGGTTCATCCCCTGGAAAAAATGCCTGGTCACAGTCTGGCCTGACTTGATTTCGATCAAGACCAGATCCTGTCCACGTTCAAGGAGGAGATCGACTTCATTGCCGGAACCATCGCGATAAAAAAAGAGCCTCGGCCGGCGTCCCTGATGGTAGTACTGCTTGAACACTTCGGCCACCACCATATTTTCAAACAGGCTTCCCCGTAGAGGATCACGGCTGACCTGCCTTTCTTCTTCCAGGCCCAGGAGATAGGCAGCCAGTCCGACATCCCAGAAATAGATTTTAGGAGTCTTGATCAGGCGCTTGGAAATGTTGGCATGCCAAGGGGGCAATTGAAAGATGATGTAACTCGCCTCGAGAATGGATAACCACTCTCTGGCTGTGGTATGGGAAATTCCTGTTTCATTGCCAAGATTTTGGAAATTGAGGAGCTGTCCGGTTCTTCCCGCACAGAGGCGGACAAATTTCTCAAAGAGACTGGCCTGCCGTATTTGTAGTAACTGACGAACGTCCCGTTGCACGTATGTCTCGAAATAGTCGGCCAAGGCCTGGAATGGTCGGATCTGCATATCATGCAGTCTGGGATAAAATCCATGCAAAAGGAGACTGTCGACATTCGAGAGATCCATATAGGGTTGTATTTCGGCCCAATCAAAGGGCAGCAGGGTAAGGAGGCCGGTTCTCCCGGCCAGAGACTGGCTGAGAGCCTCTCTGACGTTGAACTGCTGACTCCCTGTTACGATGAATCTTCCAGGTCTCGGGTCTTCATCGATCATGGGCTGGAGATAGGAAAGGAGGTCCGGTGTGCGTTGAATCTCGTCGAGTATGGCGCCATCCTGGTGAGCCTTGAGAAATCCTTTTGGATCATCCCTTGCAAACTGGCGCTCATCAGGAGATTCGAGATTGACATAGGGCATGTCCGGAAAGACCTTACGGCACAGGGTCGTCTTGCCGCTTTGCCGCGGGCCGGTTATTGTCACCACCGGATACTTGGTGACCAAGAGTTCGAGAACTGGTTCTATGGTTCGATCCTGCATCGCCATGAAAATAGGCCATTTTCTTGCAAACTGCAAGGCAAACTTTCAATTTGCAAAAAAGTCTGTCTCAATTATACACGTCCCCTCCTGACCGAGCTCAGAATATCCGTGACATCCCCCGGGTCTGTAGAGACCTCCCATCTCCAGGTCCCAAACCCGCCGTGCTCGTTCACGCCCCGTATCCATTCGTTCAGGAACCTGCGCTTGGTCTGGTCCTGCTCGGTATCCCGGCCTTTGGTCTCCAGGATCAGATGCTCACCGTTTGTCAGGCGGATGAGAAAATCGGGGCGGTATTTGCGGACCACCCCTCGATAGACATAGAGGATCTCGAAGCCGAGATGATCGTTTTTGACCCAGGCCGCCATGCATGGATAAATTTCTTCATGCCAAAGCAGCTTCTACAGCATCTTGGAATTGAGCTGCTTGTGGGCAGAAGTCTTTCACATCTTTCCAACGTGTGCTGATTGTCTGTTGAGCTTGTTGATATTTGCCTTTCATCTTGCGAAATCTTCCTTCATGACTCCTTAAGAGCCTCTCTCTGGCTGGCTTGGCCTGCAGATAAGTCTCGACCTCGAAAGAGCACTCCAGGTTCTCCACTAAATCTGGGTCGTTTGGCCCGTACAAGGCGGCGGCAACCCAAGCCTCTATGCATTTAGACGGTATGCAGATTACAGCCTTGGCTCCGAGCTGGGTTGGTCTCATCCAGCCGGCGACAACGTTATACAGTGCGCGAACCGTCATGGAAGCCGGAGGACAAGGATATTCACATGGCAAATCAGACATTGGGTACGCCTCCTAAGTGTCCCATCATCCACAGCCTGGATA
>CAZUMF010000423.1:0-3578 GCA_964621385.1 uncultured Desulfohalobiaceae bacterium | reverse complement strand
TCTGGTCCATCGGACCCAGCATGTACGCGCTCATGCTTTCCATAGTCGCCCGGGACCCGAAAACGGTAAACCAGTACAAGGCGCGCATCCCGAACAATCTCGGCCTGGCCCATGTGTCCATTGAAGTGCATACCGCCCCTTGAACAGGATTGAACCTTTCACCCTCATCTGTAAACCCACTGTATTTGACAAGCCGCCTGACATTCAGTACCTGGTTTATCCTGAGTGTTTGAGGGCCTGGCCCCTGTGCAGGCCGTGTCCGTAAGGCGTTGCCAATCACCTGTTTCGGAAATAAAAAATCACCTGGAGCGGTCTCGTATGGCCAAAAAAAGCGCGAAAGCGGAAAATATTCTGATACTCGGCCTGGGCGGTATGGGTTACTACCTGGCCAAGCGACTCTCCCGGGAAGGGTATTCCATCACGGCCATAGAAGCAGACGCCGGACTGATTCGATATGCGGACAGTTATACCGACGCCCGGTTCATCAAGGGCGATGCCATGAATATGGCCTATTGGAAAGAAGCAGGCGCCGCAGAAATGGAGTATCTTATTGCAGTGACCAACAACGACGCCGTGAACATGGTCTCGGCCATGGTCGCCCATCGCTTCGGGATCCAGAAAAAAATCGTCCGGATTCGCTCACTCGATTTTGGAAACCCGGATTCGATTCTCAGTGATCAGGATCTGAACATTGATCTCCTGGTCCATCCCGAGGAATTGACTGCCCAGGAGATCGCCCGGCTGGTAAAGATCAGGGCCGGCAATGAGATCATCGATATCGCCGAAGAACAGATTCAGGTCATGGCTACCCGCATAGAAGAAGGATCTTCACTGGCCTACATGAGCCTGAAGGATCTTTCCCTGGCTCACCCTGAATTTCCTTTCCGGGTCATCGCCGCCACCAGAGGCATTTCCACGATCATTCCCGGTGGCGATTACGTCATTCGTCCCCAGGATCAATTGTTTTTCATGGTCGGCAAGGATGACCTGCCCCGGCTTATGGAAATAACCGGGCTCCAGGAGCAGCACCTGCACCGGGTCATGATTGTGGGAGGCGGTCTCCTCGGCAGTCGAATTGCCGAATTGCTGGGCAAAAGTTTTGCCATCAAACTCATCGAACGGGACGAGCAGCTGGCCGGAGAACTGACCTATCGACTGCCTCATGCAGAAATCCTCCAGGGGGACGGTTCCGATGTCGATGTCCTGTCCCTGGCCGGTCTGCTGCATATGGACACCTTCATCACCACCACCGGAGACAATGAAATCAACATCATGAGTTCCCTGCTGGCCAAACATCTCATGAGCCAGCAAAAGCAGAATCAAACGAACAAGATGCGCAAGACCATCGCCCTGGTGAACAAAGAGGATTACCTGGTCCTGGCCGCCAGCATCGGCGCAGACATCGCCTTGAACAAAAAGATTCTGGCCGGCAATGAAATTCTGAAATTCATCCGCCGCGGGGAACTGCTCTCGGTGGCACATTTGCACGGTTTTGACGCAGAAGTGGTTGAACTCATGGCCGCTCCCAATGCGCCGATCACCAAGAAGCCGTTGTCCCAGCTGGACCCCTATTACCACGGGAAGATCATTGTCGGAGCCATTTTTCAAAACGGGCAATGGGAAATCGCTGTGGGTGACACCCATATCCAGGACAATGACCGGGTGATCGTGGTCAGCACCTCTTTGCAGCTCAAGGAAGTGCAAAGCCTTTTTGGTGTCTAGGCAGGATCGGGTGCTCAAAAGGAAGATTATTTTTTCCAAAAGGAGGGATAAAGAATCACCAGGGCTGAAAACATCTCCAGCCGGCCCACCAGCATGTTCCAGGACAAAAACCATTTTCCGGTTCCGGAAATAAAGGCGTAGTTTTCCGAAGGACCCACCGCGGCAAAGCCGGGGCCGATATTCATCAGGGAGGCAATTACCGAACTCATGGCGCTTGCATAGCTCATGCCGTCCACCAGAACCATGAAACAACCTCCCCCGAAGACCATGAAAATATTTACGATGAAGTAGCAGACTGCTAAGTCGATGATGGAGCGTTCCACAGGGAGTCGGTTCAGGCGGACCGAAATCACGGCCATGGGCTGAAAAAAGAGTTTGCGCACCGTGGCGAACATATATTTGCAGATGAGAACAAAGTGGACCGTTTTGATTCCGCTGGTGGTGGACCCGGCGCAGGCCCCGATAAAGCAGACCGCATATAAAAACATCTGGGCGGCCTGGGGCCAGGTCTCGTAATTTGCCGTCGTGAAGCCCGTGGTGGTCAGAAGGGAGGTGACCTGAAAGGCGGCGTAGCGCAAGGACTCGTTAAGTCCGGCATAAGCCGCGTTATTCCAGAGGATGCAGCCCACCGTCAAACAGAAAAAAAGAAGAAAGCCGCAATACCATTTGAATTCGGTATTGATCCTCAGGGCCTTGAAATCACCTCTTATCAGGTGGTATAAAAGCAGAAAGCTGATGCCGCCCAAAAACATGAAAATGATGATCACCCAGTCGAAATAGGCATTGTTGTAAAATCCCAGACTGGCGTTTTTCGGGGAGTATCCTGAGGTGGAGACCGTGCCGAAGGCATGGCACAGAGAATCAAAAAGAGACATCCCGCCCAGGAAAAGCAGGAGCACCAGCAGCAGATTCAAGCCCAGATAAATCCCCCAGAGCCAGATCATGGTGTCTTTGTTTCTGGCTTTGAATTTTTCCCGGGTGATCACCTGTCCCGGGCTGGATTCGGCACGGAAGACCCGCAGCCCGGCCATTCCATGGGGCATGAAAATGATGGTCAAGGTCAAAAAACCCATGCCGCCGAGGAGATGGGTCTGGCTCCGCCATAACAGCAGCCCGTGAGGAACGCTTTCGATGTCCTTCAGGATCGTGGCCCCGGTGGTCGTATACCCGGACATCATTTCAAAAAAGGCATCGGTGAAGGAGGGAATGGAGCCGTGGATCATGAAGGGCAGGGCCGAGACCGCGGAAATCAATATCCAGCCGAAAACCGCCAGGATGAAGCCGTCCTTGAGTTGCAGGCCGTACTCTTTGCGATAGAGCCACCAGGCAGGACAGCCCGCGGCAATGCTCAGCAGGGCCGAAGCAAGGAGAGACGGCCAGTCCCCCTCCCTGTAGTACAGGGAAACAATGAGGGGCAGCAGCATGGAACATCCGATGACCATCAATAATTTTCCCAGGATGTTGACCACTGCTTTCGGATTCATGAAGGCTCCCCGCCCGCACCGATGATGATGCTCCGCATGGCTTTTCTGAATGGCTCGTTTTTATTGTTGTTTCAGCAGTGAGATTGAAGGGATATGCAAGGGGGTGAGTTTTGTCAAGGCGAGAGGAAGAGAAGTGTACGGCCATTGCATTTGGAAAAAAATACCCCGAGACGGTTTTATGAAAGCTTTCGTCGTTGCCCGTGATTTTCTGCACACTTCGCGTTTGACGCGAAGTGTGCAGAGACGAGTCTTGACATCCCCTTGAAAGTCACTAACATCGTTCAGGCAACCGCGGCGGATGCCGCCCGCAACCCCGGGGAAATCGATTTCAGGAGCCGGAAGTAATTCAGAAGGAAAAAGCGAAGGAGAACG
>CAZUMF010000422.1:0-3583 GCA_964621385.1 uncultured Desulfohalobiaceae bacterium | reverse complement strand
CAATTATTTTAAATCTTTAAGGTTCAAAGACGTAATGTAGGTACGAAGTCTGAAAATAGGCAAGAGGGGGTGGGTTGTGCCCGCAGTTGTGAACAACGCGCCTGAGGGAGCCCTTCAGGAACTCGACAAGATCGGTATCGCCTATAAAGATGTGGAGAAGCCGGCTTCATTGGATGAGCTGCAGGCTATCATGGCCAAGGCCTCTCACGATGGCCTGCGGGTTTTTCCCCTGGGCGGAGGAACGGCTCTGGGAACAGCCAATCCCGGGGATCTGGTGGATATTGTCCTGGATATGACCGGGTTGCATTCAATCATCCGGTTTGATCCAAAAAATTTGAACCTGAGTGTGGAGGCCGGACTCAACATTGAAGCGGTCAATGCCTTTCTGGCCCGTGAGGACCGGGGGTTTTTCCTGCCCCTGGATCCATTGGGCCAGGAGCGGGCGACCATTGGCGGAATCTATGCCTCCAATTCCAGCGGGCCCTGGCGGCAATTTTACGGAACGGTCCGCGATTTGACCCTGGGGGCCGGTGCTCTGGATGCCGCCGGCAACCCCGTCAAATTCGGCGGGGTGACGGTGAAGAATGTCTCCGGCTATGATCTGACCAAGTTTTTCATTGGCTCAGCCGGGAGCCTGTGTCTCATCACCCGGGTCTCCTTTCGCATCCTGCCCCTGCCCGATGCCTTTTCCTGCTGTGAAATCCTGCTCCACAACACAGAGCAGGCCCAAAAACTGCTTGCGGATATCAGGGGCTCGGTGCTGATCCCTTCGGCCCTGCTGGCAGTTCGGGGATGCGCTGCCGGTGACCTGCGGATCCTGGCCGCTTTTGAAGGTCACCCCAAGGCGGTTGAGCGCCAGAACCGGGACCTGGCGACGATGGGAGAGGCGCTTGGCGGTGCCGCCCGGGTGGAAACCGGGCGTGAGGCAATGCAGAAGACCATCAGGGAGGCTTTCAACCCCGTGCTCGAAGCAGCGAACCGGGCCGTGTTCAAGATAGCCGTCCCCATCTCCAAAGGGGCTGCACTCCAGGATGCGATCCGGCAGCTTGCTGTGGATCAAAAGATTGAGTGCCGTTTGGTTCTGCTGGCCGGCAATGGGGTTGTGTATGCCCATTTCGGCTATGAACAGGCCAGCGAACTGCAGGCCTGCGTCCCCTTGCTGCAGGATGCAGCGGCCGGGCAAGAGGGGCATGCGCTCCCTGTGCAGGCCCCCCGCAGTCTTTCCAAGAACTGGGGACGGCGGGGCAATGCCGTGCTGGACCGCCTGGTCTTGGAGCCCATCAAGACAAAGCTCGATCCACGGGGAATTCTCCCGCCGTTGAATACATAAATCAAAAGGGTCCAGGTTCACGGGGCACTGTTCAGAACCGGCGGCCTGATTAGGACGAGAACCATGAGTGAGGAATTGAACACCATCTATGACGAGAGCGCCCGCTGCAATAAATGCGGGTTTTGCCAGGCGGTCTGCCCTATATTCGATATCACCAAAGATGAACGTTCCGTGGCCCGTGGCCACAACTCCCTGGTGCGGCGGCTCATTGAAGGGGATCTGGAGCTGGATCAGGAGTTCAAGGACCCCCTGTACGAGTGCTTGCTCTGCAAGGCCTGTGTGGAAAATTGCTTTCCCGGGGTTTTGACCAATCAGATCGTGGTCAAGGGACGCTCCGAGTACATGCGGCAGGTGGGCGAGCCCAAGATGATGCGGTTTTTGTTCCACAAGCTGCTCCCGGACCAGAAAAAGATGGCCAAGTACATCCGCTTTCTGGCCTTCGGGAAAAACGCGGGCATGAGCAAAATGGCCAGAGCCCTGGGCATCTTGAAATGGTTTCGCCGGGACCTGGACAAGGCTGAAAATATCGTGGAGACCATGCCCACCCGTTTCTTCAGGGACCGGGTCCCTTCCATGCGCCTGTCTGCGGACAAGCCCAAGGTGAAAATCGCCTATTTCGTGGGCTGCGGCTTCAACTTCGTGCTCCCGCACTGCAGCGAGGCCACCCTGGACGTCCTGGTCAAAAACGGGGCGGCGGTGACGGTTCCGGAGCACGGCTGCTGCGGCCTGCCCGCCTATGTGTACGGGGATCTGGAAGCGGCCCGGGCCATGGCCAAGAAGAATATCCAGATCTTTGAAGTCGTGGACGCTGACCTGATCCTGACGGAATGCGCGAGCTGCTCGTCCTTTCTCAAGGAGTATCCGGAAGTCCTGGAGGGAGAGCCGGAATGGGCGGAACGGGCCGAAAGGCTCATCCAGCGGGTCCGGGGCTTCAGCGAATACCTGCACGATTCGCTTTCCGATTGTGCGCCAAAAAGCGGGCAGCAGGAACTCACGGTCACCTACCATGATCCCTGCCATATGTGCCGGTATCAGGAATTGAAAAAAGAGCCCCGGGCCTTGCTGGGCAAACTGCCGGGCGTCGATTTTGTGGAACTGCCGGAAGCGGACCGCTGCTGCGGGGCGGCCGGGAGCTACAATATCCTGCATTACGATCAATCCATGAAGATCCTGGATCGCAAGATGGACAACCTGCAGAAAACCAAGGCCCAGGTTTTGACCACGGAGTGCCCCTCCTGCTGCATCCAACTCGGCTACGGGGTCCGCCGGGCGGACCTCCCGGCCCGGGTGGTGCATATCAGCGAGCTGGTCCGGGAGCGGTGTTATGGGGATATGATGAAGGGCTGAGAAAAAATCTCACTCAAGGGAGAAACGCCGCCTTCGGGATTCCCGGAGGCGGCGTTTTTTTTTGTTCGGCCGGCCCGGTTTTCCGATTCCTCGGCTTGCTTGCTCAATTCGCTGAAATTATCTACGCTTCGTTCTTTTTACAGCTAAAAGTAGACCCTATGGAAAAACAACAGCCGTCAAATCTGGAATTGCCCATGGCCGCCGGGCTGTTCAGCGTGTTTTTGTGCGTCATCTTCGGAGCCAATGCCGTGGCCATCAAGGTCGCCTTCACCGGGCTCGGGGTTTTCACCACCGCGGCCATTCGCTTTGGCCTTGCGGCCGCGGCCATCTTCCTCTGGGCCAGATGCACGGGGCGCACCATCTTGTTGAAGAAAGGACAGGCCCTGCAACTGCTGATATTCTCGGCGCTCTTCACGGTTCAGCTGTCCTGCTTCTATCTGGGCCTCAGCAAGTCCAATGCCTCGCGGGGGACGCTGCTGATCAACCTCCTCCCTTTTTCATTTTATTCCTGGCCCATTTTTTATCCCCGGGGACCGCATCAGCAAAAGAAAATGCCTGGGCATTCTCCTGGGGTTTTCCGGTCTGGCCTGCATGTTCCTGGATAAGAATGCATTGCAGTCGGGATTTTTGCTCGGCGACTGCGATCAAGCCGTCTTCCTCCGGAATGTGATGCTCAAAGGCCAGAGATCCAAACGTGGTCCGAATCCCCCTGGTCGGGATGAGGTCTTTATGGGCAATCGGCAGGCCGTGCAGGGGGCCGGGGTCCTGACCCTCTGCCAGGGCCTTGTCAGCGGCGGCAGCCTGATCCATGGCCTGTTCCGGAAGCAGGGTTACAATGGCGTTGACCGCGGGGTTGGTCCTCTCGATCTGGGCCAGGTGCGCCTGCATAACCTCGACGGCCGACAA
>CAZUMF010000421.1:0-3602 GCA_964621385.1 uncultured Desulfohalobiaceae bacterium | reverse complement strand
CTCCCGGAAGCGGGCGTCAAAGACACCGTCTCTTTGCATCCCAGTGCGCAGGACGCCCAAAAGCTCCGCCGGGACGACCATGCGTTCCAACCCGCTCAGGCCCACTGCCGCAAGGTCAAATTGTATTTCCAGATTCCCCTGAAAAAAAACGCCTCGGTCGTCCAGAGGCGGTTCAGGCACCAGGGCCTGAAGCAGCCGTGATCCGGGACTGGCCCGGCCGGTAAATCCCCCCCAGGGCAGAGGAGGAAGTCCTAACAGGGCAGCCTGTGAATCGGAAAGGGAAAGGCCAAGAGGCCGCAGCTCCAGGCCTTGAGTGTCAAACAGGATCAGGTTTCGGGCATAGGGCAGGAGAATGTGCTCCAGGCCGCGCAATTTTTGTTTCAGGGCCCGCAGCGAAGATACAGTCACCGGGCTGCCAGGACTCATCACCCGGTAAGCGCTCCAGTTTTCCGGCCCGGATACCCCCAGGAGATCTCGGACCTCTTCTGGATCAAGGCTCGTGATTCGGGCAAATCCGGTATTTATTATCAGACCGCTACGGGCAATGGGCTCCAGTTCCTGAGAGATAAGGACAACAGCCCCGTCGTAGCTCAAGTACGGCTCAGCCCTGTCCCCGGTCCATCCCCGCTCCGGGACGGCATAGCCTTGCTTGTAGGACTCCACGTCGAGGACAAAGCTCAGGGGGCAATAAATCCGGGGTAAGGCTCCGGCCCGCAGGGGCAAAACACCACAGACCAGCAAGCGGCTCCCGGCCATTTCCCGCTGTCCGCCCCGATTACGGGTAACTTTGGCCTGCAGGACATCCCCGGCCTGCAGGCCAAGGATTCGGGCTGCCTCAGCAGTAAGAGCACACTCCCCCTGCTGTGGAGGGGAAACACCGTTTTCCAGCAGCAAAGGATCTCCTGGTCCGGTGGAAAAGAGATCCAGCATCTCCAGTTTCTTGCTCTCCGGGCTCTGCCCATGCACAATTGAGGATAAGGGAAGGACCGAAGGGATCAAGAACTGCACCTCAGGCCAACTGCCCATCTCTTCCAAGCGTTGATCATCGAACTCATAAATCTGGGCCGGCCTCACTTCCCGGTATACCGGATCCTCTACCAGCCGATCCCGCAGGGTTTGGATGGTCCCATGTTTGAGTCCCAGAAGAACGACCAAGGGAGCAATGACTGCAGCCACGGCAATCACTAAACAGAGGCTCAGAATCCATTCGTGAACCAGATTGGATACAGCCAGGCCAGGAACTACCCTGAGGGGAGAGGTGTCTTTTCCGGGCCTCATGATTTCCGGCTGCACCTGGCTTGCACCTGACCCTCACCTTTTTGTTCCAGGTCAAATATATAGGTTATGTCCGCACCCGCTGCCAACTCCGGATCATGGGTGACCACGATCACCGCTGTATTCCGCTCCCTGGTCACCGTCCGCAGGTCCTGCATGATCATTCGAGCCCTGGCCTTATCCACAGCAGCCGTGGGCTCATCAGCCAGGACCAGTTCCGGGTTGTGGGCTATACGCCGCAAAATGGCCGCCCGCTGTCGCTGGCCGATGGACAAAGCCCTCGGCTTGCGCTTCAGGCAATGTTCAATTCCCAGGCCTGCGGCCAGCAGATGCACTTGGTGGGAGTAATCCTTCAGTCCCTTGATCCTGGCTGAAAGACAGACATTGTCGAACACTGTCAGAAATGGCAAAAGCCCACCGGTTTGCAGGATATAGCCCATATATTCCCGGCGCAGGCGGGCCAATTCGAGATCCGCCTCATCAGCCCAGAAACTCAGAACATCAACGATTGTGGAATCCACTCCCCCAAAGCTGAAGCTGAAGGCATCAGCCTGGGTGGGCTGCATGACCAGGGCCAGGATGTCCAGAAGCGTGCTCTTGCCGCAGCCGCTGTCTCCGACCAGGGCCACCATCTGCCCTGGCTCTACGTCCAGGCTGGGGACATAAAGTTCAAAAACGCTTCCAGCCTGCTCCCGCCGTTTATAGAGCTTTTGCAGATTAAGCACTCGTTGAAAACCCAATACTTCAATTAAAATACAGGTCGCACTATTACAGGGCGCAAACACAGAAACTTCTCTACCCCGGAGCGTTGCCCTGCCAATGCGGCAGTTTCTATGTGATCAATCCGGCAATTACTTCTTTTTACCCGCATTGGTGAAAAAAATATTTCAGTTTTGCTGGAAGCAAAGCTGAAATCAGGGCAAATAATCTAGATGCAGAGGATAAACCATATCCCGGTCCGGGTCTGTCTCGTTCAACCGAAACCAGACGTCCACCTGTTCGTTTATTGTCCGGTACTGCTCCAGCTTGGCCAGGATGTTCCATTCCAGTTGTGAGCGCTGCTCAGCGGTCATACTGGCAAACATCTCATCGCTTAAAGACAGGATGTCGCTTTTATAAGGCAGGGTCTTGATAAAGGCCGGGAGCAGTCCGGTGTCGGCCAATTTTGAGGCCTGGCCCAAATCTTCCGGCCGTTTCATGGCCTGGCCGGATACGCTTTGCAGGGCTTCAAAAAACTGAATCTGGGTCACTTCAGCCCGCATAAAGGCCTGGATGACATTGTCCAGAGCTTGAGCCAGGGAGTTCAACTGATCTCTGGTCACCAGGACTCGGACATCCAGGGTCTTGTCCACTGGATTGACCAGGTCTCGATCCGCAGCCCAGGCCACAATGTCCTTGGGCGGTTTGGCCGCCTGGCCCAAATACTCGATCAAGGCCGCTTCCCAGATCCTGTCCACCGCCTCCCGGCCCTGCTGTACCGAAGGGTTGTCCGCTGGGGAAGCAACCTTATCCTCTCTTTGCCCATCCTGTGGGGCTATGCCCAGGAGGGTGTTCAGCCGTTCATTGATATCCGTGACCAGCATATCCACCAGGGCTTGATATTCAGGTTGTTCAAAGGCGTTGACTTCAGTCAGGGCCGAACCCTGGTTGCCTCGGACCTGTGAGAGCTTGGCGAACTGGGGGATGGAAACAGGATGGTCCTCTCCGGCACGCGGATCCTGGAGATGAATGGCCAGAATGTGCACTTGGGCGTCATCGGCCTCCAGGCGCAGATCATGTGCATCCTTGCCGGTTATGTTTTGGGGATGTCCCTTGGGGTGGGAACTGGCATCTCCGATCAGAATCATAAAACGCAAAGCATTTTCCCGCCAGGAGGAACGCAGGGCTGTATCTACTCCGGCAAACACTTCTTCTGCATAGTCCAGGCTTCCAACCCGGGTGGCCTTGAATTCAGTGTCCAATAGCTGGACCAGAACATCACCATCCACCAGTTTTGGGGTAAAGTTTCGAACGTTGTACTCCAACTCCGGAACAGTCTGGATGTCGTCCCGGTAACCGACCAGACCGAAACGAAAGCGGTGAGCAGTATCTTGGGTAAAATTACTGACCATCTTGGCCAGAGCGTCTTTGGTCATATCGATAAACGGCTGCATGCTGCGGGTTGTATCTATTGCAAAAACGATATCCACCAGGATGTCCTCAACTCGAGCCCCTTGCTGCGACCCGCGTTCAGTCTGGGCTTGAGTCCGGTATTTTTCAACCTGCAGGGTATCTGCGCCCCGCTGAGCAGGCACGGCTGCAGCCAACTGCAACAGACGCACATCGTC
>CAZUMF010000420.1:0-3614 GCA_964621385.1 uncultured Desulfohalobiaceae bacterium | reverse complement strand
GCGTGTATCCATCAAAGAGAGCTGCGCGCATTGCATCGGCCTTTGTCCGGTGGCCTCGGCCCCTGGCGTCCAGCATCCCTGACGTTTCGGCCTGGTCGTTATCGCACCAGTGATAAAGGCCGGTTGGTTCCTGAAAAATACGTGCTACCTGTTTCATGCTTGCCCCCTCTCAAATTAAGATTGCAAAAGGTCGGCGACCTTGTAGGGCAGTTTTGCCCCGCTGATCGGCTCCGGCATTACTTTCAAACGTTTCGGCCTTGACGGCAACGGAAGTTTTAGTAAAAACTCAGATTCTTTGCGCTCTTCAGTGTATGCAAGAACAAGGTCTTTCGGGACAGTAATTTTAAAAACCGCCGGATCCCCCAGTCCCAATGATTCAAATCGCTTCGCAAACCAAGCGGCTACATTTGGCGAAATGGTCCAAGATATACCGTTTACCCTCCGCGCCTTCCCCTTTCCGGCCACCCCCCGATACAAAGTAAACTCTTTTTTATCTGGAATTGGATCTCCGGCGGCTCGCAGCTTCTCTGGATTCGCAAGATCAAACATGAAGCGGATTGATTTAGTACTCCAACTGGCAAAGTTTGTTTTTGTATCCACCCAGGCAGAAAGTAAAGCCTCTTCATACTTCCCCATTTTTAATAAGGCGATACAGTTATCAGCCACAAAAGCTAATTCAGCGGTATTCGGCATATGACACGCAAGAATTTCAATTATATCCCCTTGCTCCCAAGCTTTTAACGTTTTGGGCACCCAGGACTCATGGCCACTTTCAATTATAGCACTTAAATCTGGCTCTGGAATATCCCTATCCATTACATTCTCCTATTTCTTTAAGCCGCCCCGGATCCCCAGGGCGGCTCTTGTGGTGTGATGGCTTTGGCCAGGGCTCACCTTCCGTTTTCCTTCGGCGGTTTCATGGTTTCTTCCCGCTTCACATGCACGAGCTTCCCGGCCTCGAAATGCAAAGCGATACGACCATAAAACCGATTCTGACTGGCCGCGTTGATCAGTTTGATCAGCCAGTCAAACCATTTACTCTCGTTCTGTGGCATTTCCTTCTCCTTTTCCCCAGGGCGCGGCCCCGGTGGTCGTTTATTCGCTTCC
Source organism: uncultured Desulfohalobiaceae bacterium (assembly GCA_964621385.1). Taxonomy (GTDB): domain Bacteria; phylum Desulfobacterota; class Desulfovibrionia; order Desulfovibrionales; family Desulfothermaceae; genus JAABTT01. The sequence goes on along the minus strand of CAZUMF010000420.1, from coordinate 2,507 downwards.
CTCTCTTTCAAGCGTGGTAAGTGTCCCCTGGACCTCGGACCATGCCTCAAGGGCATCCTCAATGATGTCCTGGATGCCCTCAAAGACATCTATCCTGCCATCGTCAAGCAGGTCTATTTTGCCTTCGGTGGGGGCCAGGCCCCGTCTTAAGAGTTCCGCTGCAACCGTCAATTTGTTCATTGCCGGCTCTGCATACTTCATGGCTCCTTTGAGCGAGCTTATAGCCTTTTCCTCTGTCATGGTTTAAGCCTCCTGTCTTGTGGCCTCTTCGGCCTTGAGCTTCCCTTCGATTTCAGTATCAGTTTTCGAAGCGATTGAAAAATATTGATGCACGGCTTCGCTTAAAACCTGCTGAAGCCCCTCAAGCGCCCCCTGCTGGCTCAAGACTTCTAACAACTGATCTTCCTTATGCGTGGCCAGAAGGTTTTCTACCAGCGCAAGTTTTCCCATTGCTGCCCTAAATCCCCCTGCGTCAAGCAATGCGGCTCCTGCCTCTGCGTAATCTTCATCAAACATGCTTCACCTCCATACTTGATTTTACGGTTTGTTTTCTGTAAAAATCGGAAAAAGCCGTCGGCAGTCGGGCCTCTTTGAAATCATCTCCGCCCTGAGGTTGATTTAAAAGCCTTTTGCCGGCGGCTTTTCTCGATAGCTTCATGCCTCGATTTCCGTCACAAACTGCCGGTCTAAAAGCTCCTGCAGGGCATCCGTCTTTGTCTGGCCAGCCCCTATGCCGATATAAGCATACTGGCCGGATACCCCGGAGGCACCAGGTAAAAACTGATAGATACGCCAAGCGTTTTTCCCATTGACCTGGCACCCCTCGATTTTTTCAAACCTGAAATGCCCCATTTGCTCCGTTTTACGCTCCAGGGCTGCAGCTGCTTTTTGCATATCACCCCCTGAAAATAAAAAAACCGCTTCCCTGAGACGTTCCCACGGCTGTAGCGCCGCCCCGGATTGTCGCCAATACGGGTGTCTCAGAAAAGCGGTATTTGTAAAATCTGATTTCATTGTCTGCTACAGTTTGGGAGTTTGTATCGTTAACTACATAACTACATTAAAGGCATGACTACATAATGTCAAATCTTTTTTTGTTTGCCGATATTTCTTTTTGATGCTAAAAGGCCAATATGCAAAAAGAACGAAAAGGATATAACACGACACTGCGCACTGACCTGCTCAAGGCAATCAAGATCCTGGCCATCAAAAAAGACCGCCGGGTAAATGATCTGCTTGAAGAGGCAATCGAGGACCTACTCGGCAAATACTCTGAATCCCCATCCCCAGCTGACAAACCCGAATAATTCATAAAGCTGCAGCTGCATCCCAGGATCCGGCCCGGACATCTTCCGGGGGCCGGTGGGCGGGAAAAGGCCCGAAATCACCCCGGGCCTACCCCTTGCCCTACTCGTGATCGTTTAAATTTCCGCCTCTGTGCGCGCCGCTTTATTCCGGATAAACGTAATCAAATACTGCTGGAACTGCGGCTCAGGCTGTGACAACACCTTCAATAAATACAGGCAGCCCCTCAGCTCGGCTTCATCAGGGCCAGGCCCGGAGGCATCCTTTTCATACCGGCAGCCGGTACAATCCAAGGGGCCATTTGCCCGGGCGGCCCGGTCCAGGCAAATGGCATAATGGCCACAAGATGGATTTCGCATTTCAGTGCGTCGATTCGTCGTTCATGACTTTGTTATATACAATCCGCCACTTCTCATCGACGTCTGCTATCTGCGCTTTCACCACCTCAACGGCCTCCTGGAAGTTTTTCAAGGCCTCACTGGACTCTTCCTGACGCTTATCGAGACTTTCCTGCAGCCTCATATGCATACCATGAAGCGCCTCTAAAGCCTTGACCACGCCGATCTTAAAGGCTTCTCCCTCATACTTTGCCAAAAAATCAAATTCGCCGCTCATGTTTCCCCCTCTCCTTTAAGAAGTTGCTGAATTCACGCCGATCAGGAACTGATCAGCATATTGATTAAGCTCGGTCTGCATCAGCTCTAAAATGTTCATCATGACAAGCCTGAGCGCCGGCTCCACGGAATCGTCAATGGTGATGTTCATGGCGCTTTCGCCCTCTTCCATCTGTTCCTTGCGCTGGCGCATGAGTTCGAGCTGTTCCTGGTTGATTTTCTGCTGCATCTGATGAGATTCTTTTTCCATCTTGAACCGCTCATCAAGCATCCGGGACAGCTTGAGTCGGCCTTCGCCGATATCGGTTTCACGCCAGGCGCTCATCATGTCCGTGACAGCTTCCTTGGAAGATCTTGCAGTTGCTCCGGCTTCCTTGATCGCGGTCTGGAACTTCTCGATCTGCGCTGTGTCCACCTTTGCCTGGTACTCAAAGGCGGCTTCCGCCTTGTCAGCACTCGCTTCAATATGGGCAATATCCCGATCGATCTTTGCCGTCTGGATCTCAACCGGCACCTCGAAATCCGGCACCTCAAGTTTTTCAATCTTTGGCGGCAGGTCGGTTATTTTCTTCTCTGCCTTGCTTGTGT
>CAZUMF010000419.1:0-3616 GCA_964621385.1 uncultured Desulfohalobiaceae bacterium | reverse complement strand
GTTTCTTCACTGATCAAACTGGACGTCTGCGGCCGGCGGCAGGGCTGACCTCTGATTCCTGACCTCTGGCGGCTGTCAAAGAATTCTTTGCAGCCGCATCGCCGATCGGTGCCCGGGAGTTGCATCCCGCGGAAAAATCGGGCACAAAAAGTGGGCCTGATCGCCTGATCCGGGTGTTGCCTGTAAATGGAGATACGATATGTTTGAGCTGTGGATGCTTCCGGTTTCCTTGTTTTTCGGATTGGCCTCTCTGGCTTTGGCCATGTTCTGGGGCGGATCGGCTGTCTCCTGTATCAGCGAACTGATTGGCTGGTTTTCCGGCAATAAGCTTTTGGATAAGTTTGCCCTGCAGTTGGGCCGGATGTCGCTCTGGGGCCTTATCCTGCTCCTCTGCTGCAGTCTGGTCCTGCTGGCCGACGGGATGTATGGCCCGGTTGCCGGGGTGCAGTGGTGGGAGGCTGTGGCTGCCTGGCCGAAGCCGCTGTGGATGGGCTGGTTCGTTTTTCTGGGGGCCGGGGCGTTTTTGCAGATCATCACCACTGTCAGCTGGAATGCTTTGAAAAAACGCTGGAAAGGCCTTCACCTGCTGCTGTCCTGTCTGACGCTCCTGGTGTTTGCGGTCCTGAGTTGGAGCGGGGTGAACGGCGTCTTTCTGTCCATGGCCGAGGCGGGTCCTGAGGGGGCAGGCTGGAGCGTGTTCATGATGGTCTGGCCCCTGCAGGCGGCCCTGGCCTGGCCGGTGTTCGCCTGTTGTCTCTTTCTCTGTCTGGGCGGGGCCGGCATCACGGGGGGCATGTATCTTGTCCGGCGCCGGAACAAGGATGATTTCGGCCGGGATTATTATCAAAAGGCCCTGCCGCGGGCGGCAAAATGGGGTTTGCTCTTCGGGGTGCAGCTGTTGGTGATCGCGCAGCTGGTCTTTTTCAACCGGCCGGGGAGGCTGGAGCAGGCCTTGCAGGCGGACGTCCTTCTGATCGGACTGGGCGCCGTGCTCTGTTTTTGTGTTCAGACGCTTCTGGTGTTCATCCTATCCAGAAGCAGCACACCCCTCAGAATGAAAGCCTCGATGATCGTCTCCAGCATTCTGGCCTGGTTCGCCCAGAGCCTGACCCTGCTCTGGATTGTGTTGATCCTGTGATGTTTTTGTACACCGCTCTGTGAAAGGCAGGGAATGATTTATGACTGATCGGATGCAGGTTTTCCGCAGGAAGGAGCTCGAGCAGATCCATGACGCCTCCATGGAGATCCTGCGCAGCGTGGGGGTGCAGTTCACTTCGAGCCGGGCCCTGGAACTCTTCAGGCGTCACGGATTCAGGATCGATGGCTCCTGTGTCTTTTTCACGGAAAAAACGATTGCAGAGGCCCTTCAGACCATCCCCTCCCGGTTTACGGTCTCCGCCAGAAATCCGGATTGCAATGTGTCCATCGGTGAAGACGATTTTGCCTTTCTGCCCACAGGCGGGGCCCCCAACGTCTCCACCTTGATGGGGGAACGGCGTCCGGCCACCCTGGAGGATTACCGGACCTGCTGCAAGCTGGTCCAGACCTCGGATCAACTGGACATGAACGGGGCCCTGATGGTCCAGCCGAGCGATGTCCCTGCGGAAACCGCCCACCTGGACCTGCTGCTGGCCAACACGCTCATGTGCGACAAGGCGTACGTCGGCCTGGCCATAAACCGGGAAGCGGCCCGGGATTGTCTGGATATGGCCGCCATTGTCTGGGACGGCCCGGAAAATCTGAAAAAACAGGGGGTGATGACCACGATCGTCTCGGTGAGCTCCCCCCTCAAATATGCTAACGACGAGGCGGAAGGCATCATCGTCATGGCCGAAGCCGGCCAGCCGCTGGTCATCACGGATCTGGTCATGGCCGGGACAAGCGGCCCCGTGTCCCTGCCGAGCCTCCTGGCCCTGGCCAATGCCGAGATTCTGGCCGGGATCGTGCTTTCGCAGCTTGCCGGTCCCGGCACACCGGTGGTCTATGGGTCTGTTTCCGCCCCGGCGGACATGCGCACGGTGACCTCCGCGGTGGGGGCGCCGGAAGCCGTGGTCCTGGCGTCCGCCGTGATCCAGCTCGCCACGTACTATCGCCTGCCCTGCCGCACCGGAGGAATGCTCACCAACGCCCACTGTCCCGATGCCCAGGCTGCGGCCGAAGGGACCCTGATGATGAGCACGGCCGTGCGCAACGGGGCCAACTTCATCTTTCAGGCCTGCGGCCAGCTGGGGTCCTATATTTCCATGAGTTTCGAAAAATGGCTCATTGATGAGGAAGTCTGCCGCACCCTGCGCAGGGTCCTGACCGGCATGCAGATCAACGAGGACTCCATTGACCTGGCCACCATCAAGACTGTGGGCATTCATGGCAACTATCTGCTGCATCCCACGACCTTCGAACACTGCCGGGACCTCTACCGTCCGGACATCTTTACCCGGGACGACTTCAGCAAATGGCGGAGCAGGGGGGGCAAAAGCGCGGATCAGGAAGCCGCGGACCGGCTGACCGCCCGGCTGGGCGCCTACAGACAGCCGGCCATTGATGCCGGTCTGGAGCAGGCTTTGCAGGAATTTGTCCGCCGCCGGAAGGACTCTGCCGGCCAAGAATGACCCCATGTCCTCCGCGCCCCTCAGCTAATCGCTCCCAGACGAAGATTGACGGTCTGCTCTTCAGCCAGGTGAATGATGAGAAACGAAAAGCCCTCGGGATTGACGGGTTTGTCATGAAGCCTGTGATCATGAATGAGATCGCTGCAACGGTCCGCAATGTGCTGGACACTTGACAAGAGGCTGATCAAGTGAGCAATCCTTGCTCCTCAAGTAAATCGTCAAGCGTTGGGGGTTCTCCAGCCTCTTTGATCTCCACCTTTGCTTTGATCTGAGTGCGGTGAGCTTTTTTGACTGCAAAGAGTCGGTCCCCGGCTGCCTTGATCTGTTTCACCACAGCTCATGTCAGGACAGCACTGCAGTCCGGCAGAGCCGGTCCGCCCAGTGAACTTAGGGGCTGTCAGGGCCTTGAGCGGCCTGGGGCCTTATTCGGCAGCCCACGACCGTGACATCATCCCGCTGCTCTTCCTGGCCCTGATAGCTTGCAAAAAGGTCCAGCAGTGCCGCTTTTTGATCGGACAGAGGCATATCATTCACGCGCTGCAGCAGGGACAGCAACCGCCGCCTGCCCAAGGGTAGCCCTGTTTCTTCACCGATTTGATCAAATATACCGTCAGTGGTCAGGTAGATCGTTCCCTGACCCTGGAACTGGATCGTATGGGTCTGAAAGGGAAAATCCGGATCCGAGGATCGATAGCCCAGACTTTCTTTGTCACCCCTGACATGCGCAAGCTGGCCCTCTTGGACATAATAGAGGTTCATGCGGCTTCCGGAAAACAGAAGGTTCTGCCGTGTGCCGGTGTAGACGCACAAGGCCATATCCAGCCCGTCTTCTGAGAATTGGGAGGCGTCCTGGTTGGAGAGCATTTTTTGGACCACCCGGCTGACCTCCTGCAATACACGGTGCGGCTGATGGACGCCGATTTCACTGGTCACGCGGTTCAGGGAAGCGACTGCGGCCATGGTCATGATCCCTCCCGGAACCCCGTGGCCGGTACAATCAATCACCC
>CAZUMF010000418.1:0-3630 GCA_964621385.1 uncultured Desulfohalobiaceae bacterium | reverse complement strand
GCGTCGAAAACCCGCTCGGTCCTCTCGAAACTGCGCACAAAAAGCATTCCGAGAAAGTTCGCTATGGCGCGCAGTGTTTCCAGGTTTGTTTTCATTGAAAACCCCCGCACCCGCATCCCTTCAGCCATCCGCCGGGCTTCATGTCGAAAAACGTGCACGTAACGGTGACTGAGCAAAACCATCTGGGCCACCATCTCCGGCGCGCCCAGCCGGGTAAGCCCGTGCAGTGTGACCGGCAGTGGCGCCGTGGACACAAGCGGTTCCATGAGCAGGGCAATGGCCACAGCCTTGGCAATGATCGTCGCCGCCAGAATCAAGCCCCGCAGGTTGAAAGCGAGGCAATCCATACCGGCAAAGACCACAATCGTGTCCCCGGCATGGGTTGCAACCGTAAAAGGCATGATGATCAGAACCATCCCCAGAAAGCCGGACAGCGCTAAGAGCCGAAACACGATTCTGCTCAAAGGGATCTTGGCGATGAATGAAATGACCAGTGATATGCAGACAGCGATACCCGCCGGTTCAAGATGGCGCAGGGAAGCAATGATACAACTGTAGGCCAGGAGTGTGACGATCTTGCAGCGGACGTCCCAGCGGTGCACCGGCGATTCTTCGCCGTGTTCGGCCAAAGGGGGAACCGACCAGTCCGGCGCCTCCTGGGGGATGCGCTTTTTGTGAACCATACGCCGCAGCCAGGAGATCATAAAGGCCGTTGCCGTGAGCGGCATCACGACCAGCAGGGACAGCTGCCACCAGGGCATTTGGATATGGACGACATCAGCCATGGGCCGCCCTGGTCGGGCGTAAAAATGATGGTTGCAACAGGGCCGGTTTGACACGGGCCAAAAAACCGATGGTCAAGGCACTCACGATACCTTCGATAATGATGACCGGCACATGGGCCAGAAAGGCGATTTTGGCCACGCCAAAAAAATCTTCGCCGCCGGTTGCCAAAAGAAGGGCCAGGATAACCGCTGCCAGCGCCGTGCCGGACGCACCAGCCAGGCCGCCGAGGATTGACTGCCGTAACTGCGTCTGCCCTTTATATTTCTGAAAAAACCATCCGCAGAGCATGGCGGGCACTCCCATCATCAAGGTATTGGCACCCAGGGCGGTCAGCCCCCCGAATTGAAACAGCAAGCTCTGGAGCAGGAGGCCGAGTCCAATGGCCAGAAAGGCCGACGGTCCCAAAAGGGCTCCGGCCAGGCCTGGCAGGAGAAGATGGGCGCTGGTGGGCCCGAGGGGTATATGAATCAATGAGGCCACAAAAAAGGCCGATGTGACGACAGCCACCTTGGGCAGATCTTCACTGCTGGTGCGACGGGCGCTCCAGGCCGCCAGGGCCATGCTGAGGGCATAGCCTCCGGCCGTGACTGAAAAGGGCAGAACACCATCGGAAATATGCACTGTTTACTCCCTTCGGCGTGCAGCCACGAAGGCGGCCACGCCGAACAGCCCGAAAATGTAGCCCACCCCGGCAAAGACTTCCCTGATCCCGGGCTGGTCCAAATCCGCGCGAAGGGCTGCGATTTCCCGGCGAATCTGCCTGAGATCCCTGGACAGCTCACTCTTGTGCTCCTCAAGCAGGGCCAGGACTTCCTGTATGGCTGGCTTCTCCGGCGAGGCGGCAGACACGGTGTTCGGCAGACCAAGGGACAAAAGACAGAAAACCGCCAGCAGGCAGCCTTGGAACACGTTCATTGCCCGGCCTCCAGGTCCGCCTTTTTCAAGGTAAAGCTGTTTCTGTGTCCCATGCCGGCATCGATGACAATAGTGAGATCGTCCATTTTAGGAATCTCAAAATGAAACAGACCGTCTTGATCAGTAAACCCTTCCAGCAACAGGGCATCCCGGTTGTCGTAAACGAGCACTTTTCCCCCCTTCACGGCTTTGCCGTCGGGAAAGTAGCTTTCAGTGAACACAGTGCCGCCTTCTGCATAGGCAAAAAGATTCACCTTGTGAGCCTGGGCTGAAGCCATAAGCAGAAGACTCATGAGACAGCCCAGGCTGAAAATAAACAGGCCTCGCATCAGGGCCGATCGTTTGAAAAAATGGTTCCGCATCTGAACCTCCGGTACAACTCCGCAAAGGAATTCGTAGTAAGAATCGCTATTTCGTGTCACTTTAGCTGGGGTCGCAGCATTCGTCAAGGCAGGCTTACAGAGCCAGGACATCGGCCTCGTCCCTACTGCATATCCCGGGTGTGTACCCAGTACACAGCACCAATTTCAACGCCTTTGACCCGCCCTTTGTGCTTCAAAGTCCATTCGGCTTCGCTCAGGGCGGAAAAGCCCCACCAGCCGGCTTTGGGCATGGCATAGCTGAAGATGCCGTTCACATCCGCCTTGACCACCTGGGTCACAAACGGGGCTTCCGGGGCCTGAATCAGGCTGATATTGCCGGGGGAGTCGTTGAAGTATTCAATTTCCACCTCGGCGTAGGGGAGGGGTTTTCCTTTGTAGAGAACCTGTCCGGTGAAAAGGTTGTTCGTCCACAATCCATAGGGACGGGTCAGGGGCACAATCTCGGTTTCCAGCCCAAGCGGTTCATCCCAGCCTTCTTCCAGACCGAAGGCGTTGACGCAGACCTTAGTGTAGTGGACGATGAACAGATCCTCGGCCGGTTCCCAGTAGGGTTTCGGCTCCAGGTAGAAAGTGTGGTCCCCGGGGCGGCGGATGGGATACTCAGCCTGCCAGTAGGTGAAGCTTTCTGCCTGGCCGGGACTCTTGCCCTGCCTGGCCTGGAGGCTGTCCAGCAAGTCGGTCTTTTTCCCCTTGTGCATGACTCCGAATTGCTCGGGTTTGACCATCTCCATGAAATGCCTTTCCAGGGGGTGGAGAAACTTGATGTCGAGCGTCACAGTTGTTTGATCCTCCTGGGTGACGATGGCGTATGAAGGGATGAGCGTCCCGAAGTGGGCCGCTGCCGGTCCGGCCGCCAGGAGCACAAACAGTCCTACTGCCATTGCGGTCATGATGCGTGTTTTCTTCGTGTTCATACCTTCCTCCTTTTGCTTTGGGCAAAGGCTGACTGCTGAAGCAGAGAGCTGTTCCCAAGGGTTTGCATTAAGTGTTACGAAAAAGCGATATGTGCTACTACCACCATTGGATTTGGCTTGTCAATAAAATAGCACAAAAAAAAATTATGTGCTACAAAGTAAGGTTTTTGTGTGGCAAAATTATCATCATTTGAATGGTTTCAGTGTCCTTATCGAATTCAATAATGCATCGAGTGTATTGCTATCGGAATTTCATTTTTGACATATCGTTGAAACCATTCTATCTACGCTGAGCCCTGGCCGTTTCAGGTGCGATCTTACGTATAGCGAAGAATTGGAACGAGTTAACCAAAAATCATCCGCTCAATGTCGAACAATCGCCTACCCTTGAACATCGAACCGGAGATGAAGGTTCTCGATATCATCTCCGCCCACCGGGAAACTGAGGCGGTTTTCCGCAGCTATGACGCGGCTGCCGGGGAGTGCATCTGCTGCAACGCCCTGTTTGAGACGCTCAAGGAGATGACAAATCGCTACGGTTTGGACTTGGAAGAAGTGCTCACCGACTTGAAAAATTCGGAGGAAACATGAGCGAGACATACCGCCCCATGTGGGAACAGCTCGGACTGGAC
>CAZUMF010000417.1:0-3708 GCA_964621385.1 uncultured Desulfohalobiaceae bacterium | reverse complement strand
CTGACACCAGAAACCAAAAGAATGTCCAATTTTAAGGACATTTTAAATATTATCAGTTATTTTAAATTTTTAAGGTTCAAAGACGTGATGTAGGTACGAAGTCTGATATTATACAAAACAATGGATAGTCCCTGCTGCCAGAATGGTGTCGGGAACTGCCGGATGCTGATGGATGGGGTGATAATTACGGTTTATGGCGGATGAGACCGCCTAGGAAGGTCCCCCTGCGGAGCGGCCGCACGAGGAAGGTATAGATCAGGCCGGAGGCCAGATAGGCGGAAGCGAAAAGAAAGCCAAGCAGCCGGGGTTCCGAGGCCACCAGCACAAACAGCAGGACAATGCTCAGGGTGGCCGTGAAGGGATGGGCCCGGATGACTTCGACCTCTTTGAAGGAGGCATAGGCCACTTGACTGACCATAAGCAGGGCCAGGACAATGAGCAGGCACAGGGCGATAAAGGGGAGGGCAGCCGTATCGTCTCCCTTGGGAAGATAGGACGAGAACAGGACGAGCATGGCCAAAAAGCTGGCGGCGGCCGGAATGGGCAGGCCGACAAAAAACTTGTTGGATTTCTGGATCGGGGAATCGGTCTGGATATTGAATCTGGCCAGGCGCAGGGCTCCGCAGGCCAAGAACAGAAAGGAGCAGGCCATGCCCAAACGTCCGAACACCGAGGTCTGCCAGAGATAGATCAAGAGTGACGGCAGTACGCCAAACGAGACCAGGTCGGCCAGAGAGTCCAATTGCACACCGAACTTCGAACTGGAGCCGGTCAATCGGGCCACTTTTCCGTCAAGACCGTCAAGGATGCAGCTCACGACGATACCGGTGGCCGCCCATTGAAACTTGCCCTCAATAGCCCAGAGCAGAGCCAGAAAACCCGTGAACAAGCTGGCAGTGGTAAACAGGTTGGGCAGGATGTAGATGGATTTATGCCGTGATTCGTGTGTCATTAGGTGTCGGGGTTCGGTTCAGCTCTCGGCCAGCAGGGTCTGGCCGGCAAAGACGGACGTTCCTGTTTGAACACGCAGAGCGTACTCCTTTGGAAGGTAAAGGTCAACCCTTGAGCCGAACTTGATCAAGCCCAGCCTCTGCCCGAGGTGAAGATGATCCTCCGGCTCGGCCCAGCAGATGATGCGCCGGGCGATTAGCCCGGAAATCTGGACCATGCTTACCCGGCGGCCCTGTTCGTCGATGAGGCTGAGGATGTTTTGCTCGTTCTGCTCCGAGGCCTTGTCCAGGGAGGCGTTGAAAAATGCGCCGGGATGATAGGTGATGCTCTCAACCTGGCCCCGGACAGGGGAGCGGTTGACATGGACGTTGAAAATGTTCATAAATATGCATACCCTATTTACTGGGTTTCCAGAGACAGGGTCCAAGCATTGCTCTATGCGTATGATTTTCCCGTCGGCCGGGGCCACCGCGAGACCGGACCCGACGGGAAGAACCCGTTCCGGATCACGGAAGAAATGCAGAATGAAAAAGCAGAGCACCAGCATGGCACAAGCAGGAAGGTCCCAGTCAAGTACAGCCAGGATCAGGGCGGCGAAGGCGGCAAAGAGAATAAAGGGAACACCCTCCTTGGATACTCCGAAATCTGGTGTACGCATTGTTAATCCTGAAGGAGTCTTGGGTTGAACATAAAAAAAATACTGGCCATGGGGGTTCACTGTTATACCAGTCTGGGGATTGTCCCGGCTTTCGCCGCTTCCTTGTATCTGTTCAGTGGCAATGGCCGGGGGTTTTTGCTGTCACTCTGGGTGGCGGTGTTTATTGACGCCACCGACGGGGTTCTGGCCCGCCGCCTTCAGGTCAAGGAAGTCCTGCCCGGCTTTGACGGTGGACGGCTGGATGATATCATCGATTATGTGACCTATGTTTTTCTGCCCTGTCTGGCGCTGGTCAGGTTCGACTTCCTTCCCCAGGCCTACGCCTGGTGGGCTGTTGTGCCCATGCTGGCCAGCACCTACGGCTTTTCCCAGGGCGATGCCAAGACAGAGGAGTCTTTTGTCGGCTTCCCGTCGTACTGGAATGTGTTCTTCCTCTATGCCTATGTCTTTTCCCCGCCACCCGCCGTCCTGGTGGGATTCCTCTGCGTCCTTTCCGTTTTGATCTTCATCCCCCTGCATTATATCTATCCGTCCCGAACGGCCTGGCTGCGTAAGACAAATGTCACCCTCGCCTTTTTTTACGGGGTCTCCACCGGGATCCTGTGCATCGTTTCCGAAGCGCCCTGGGCGGAATGGTTCGCCCTGGCCACCCTGGTCTATCCCCTCTACTACGCAACGGTTTCTCTGCTCTTCCAGCACCGCTTCAGGCGGCAGCAGAGGATTTCCTAATCTCCTGACCGCCAAGGCGGCAGGCAGCGCCTAGAGCGCCTGCTCTTTCTGAAAGCTCTGCATGAAGGCGCACAAGGCCTGGACGCCGGCCAGGGGCATGGCGTTGTACAGGCTGGCCCGGCAGCCACCCACGCTGCGGTGTCCCTTGAGCTGCACCAGGCCCTTTTGGGTGGCTTCTTTCAGGAAATGGGCCTCCAGGTCTTCGCTGGGAAGGCGAAAGACGATATTCATCTGGGAGCGGGAGTCCGGGTCCACCGGCGAGCGGTAGAAGCCGGCGCTGTTGTCGATGGTCTCATAGACCATTTTGGCCTTCTGTTGCGCCCGTTCCTGCATGGCCTGCAGACCGCCCTCAGCCTTCATCCATTTCAGAACCTTGCCCAGCATGTATACTGAAAAAACCGGGGGGGTGTTGAACATGGAGTCTTTGCCCTGATGCAGGTCGTAGCGCAGATAGCGGGGAAGCGTGCGGGTGGTCGTGTCCAGAATCGCGGTCCGGAGAAACACAACCGCCATGCCGGCGGGTCCCAGGTTTTTCTGGGTGCCGCCGTAGATAATGTCGAACTTGTCCCAATCCACGGGCCTGGACATGAAGTCAGAGGACATGTCCGCCACCAGGGGGGCGCTGCAATCCGGCCACCGTGGCCAGCGGATGCCGCCAATGGTTTCGTTGGAGGTGATATGGACATAACGGGTGCCGGGTGCAAGGCTGATTTCGCTGTCCGCCGGCATGCGGGTGTAGTCGCAGTCAGCGCCGTCCCAGGCGCAATAGGCCTCGCCGACGTTCTGGGCGTCGGTATAGGCGCCTTTTGCCCAGTGTCCGGTCAGGGTGTAGGCCCCTTTGTGCCCGTTGCCCAGCAGGTTCATGGGCGCCATGGCGAACTGCAGGGTCGCGCCGCCCTGAATGAACAGGACACTGAAATCCTTGGGGGCTTGATAGATTTCCAGGGCCAGGTCCATGGCTTCGTGATGCACGGCATCGTATTCCTTGCCGCGATGACTCATTTCCAGGAGGGACATGCCGGCGTTCTGAAAATCCACAAATTCCTTCTGGGCTTCTTCGAGCACCGGCAAAGGCAGGGTACAGGGTCCGGCTCCAAAATTATAGACACGATCGATCATGGTCTTCCTCCACGATCATTTTGCAAAGCCAAAATGATCAGTATCGTATGGTGAATCAAAGAAAAGACATGCTCATATCCCCGAATGTGCATTTCCTTTCAAGCAATTGGCATTTCATTCTTTTTTTTTCATTCAAAGTTCGACGTTCGATGTTGGACGTTCAAATTCTGCCTGAAGAAATGAATTTTGAAACTTTAAACAAATGGAGTCACAGTTCCAAGCATTGATCAACGCTCGTCATTGCGAGCGAA
>CAZUMF010000416.1:0-3718 GCA_964621385.1 uncultured Desulfohalobiaceae bacterium | reverse complement strand
CGAGCGTTGAAGTTTCAATATTCATTTCTTCAGGCAGAATTTGAACGTCCAACATCGAACGTCGAACGTCGAACTTTGAATGAAGAAAAAAGAAGAATCAAATGCCAATTGCTTGAAAGGAAACGCAAATTCGGGGATATGAGCAAGTCTTTTCTTTGATTCATCATTGGACGTTCAACGTTCGATGTTCATTCTGCCCTTTGATACTTCAACCTCTGACATCTCTTTTCCACACCCACTTGTTTCAAAAAATTATTTTGAAGTTTCATACGAGGTTTCAGTTTTCAGGTGTCGGGTGTCGGATGTTAGAACTTAAGACACTGATATAGCTATCTTAATTTTTCCTGACACCCGACACCTGAAACCTGAAAAAGAGGCAAGTACTATCACAAAATGTCCAAAAAATCTTTCAAATTTACGCTTACTGTAAAGAGCTCTGATATTCGGGATATTGTTCATTATTTACAAATGGTAAGATTCAACGTCGTGATCTATGGAAGGAGTCTGAAACTGCATACCAGGAAACAGTTGTGTACCCTCCATGTGTTTAAAATTACGTTAATTCAAAAAGTTGTCAATGGGGGTATGCTCCAGGCCGAAGGCCTCGGCCACCCCGGCATAGGTCATCTTGCCCCGGACCACGTTGGCCCCCTGGCGGATCTCCGGCATAGGGCAGGGTCATGGCCACCCGGTTCTCCTCTGACTTGATCTCGAGTAAAATGCCGACGATCATCTGTGTTCCTCCTGCAGACGTTCCAGGCGCCTCTCCGCGCGCCTCTTATTTCCAGTAGATCGACTCTTTGACCGCCAGAAGCAACCGTTCAATGTCCTGGGGATAGACATCGCCGATATTGCCGATGCGAAAGGAGTCCACATTGGTCACTTTTCCGGGATAGATGACAAAGCCTTTGGCTTTGATCCTGTTGTAAAACTCCATAAAATCGAATTCCGGAGATGCCGGATTCAGAAAGGAGGTGATGATGGGCGATTGATAGGCATCGGGCAGCAGAGTCTGAAAACCGAGTTCGCGCATCCCCTTGACCAGAATTTTCTGATTCGTGCTGTAGCGTTCAAACCGCTTGGCAATGCCGCCCTCGGCCCCCAGTTCGTTCAAGGCCTGATAAAACGCTCTGACCGTGTGGGTGGGTGAGGTAAAGCGCCACTTCCCGGGATCATCGATAGCCATGGTCTTCCACTGGTCAAAGAGGTCCAGGGAAAGGGACCTGCCTCGGCCCTTGCACTTTTCCAGTTCATCCAGCCTGGCGAAAATGATCCCGAATCCCGGGACCCCCTGAATGCATTTATTGCTTGAGGTCACCGCAAAGTCGATCTGATACTCGGCCAGATCCAGGGGCACGCCTCCCAGGCTGCTCATGGTGTCCACGAAATAGGTCTTGTGGTAGCGTTTGACAATCCGTCCCACCTCCTGGACGGGATTGAGCATGCCGGTGGTGGTCTCGCAATGGACCAGGGACACATGACTGATGGCCGAATCATCCTGGAGGGTTTTTTCCAGCCGCTGGAGATCCGGGGGCGCCTGTTCCCCGCTGTCCTGGATCAAGGTCTCGATGTTGTAATATTTGGCGGTCTTGGCGATCCGCTGTCCATAAGAGCCATTGCTCATCACAAGCAGTTTGCCGTTTTCCGGCATCATGGAGCCGATGACGGACTCCACGGCAAAGGTCCCGCTGCCCTGCATCAAGACCGAGGTGTAGTCCTGGGTCTGGGTCGTGGCCAGTTGCAGAACTTTCTCCCGCAAATCACGAACAATGCTTTTGTAGTCATCGTCCCAGGTACACCAGTCCCGCAGCATGACCGCCTTCACGCTCTTGGTGGTGGACAAGGGGCCGGGGGTGAGCAAAAGATAGGGATTATCCGGTAAGGCATTGATATCCATGGCAACCTCCTTTTGTTGTCGTGGTTTGTCCTCAAGGTTTCACCGCAGACTGCCGGGGGCATCGCTGCCGGGCGCTGAGAGCCGACCCGATTCCGCGCAGAGAAAATGTTCTTTACATTGTGCATCATATAGAATAAGAACATGGTCAGATCAAAATAAAAAAATTCATTTTTTTCATGACAATAAATCATACTGTATTGCCTGCATCCTTCTTGACAGAAGTCACAAATTATGACTTAGTGAATCAAATAATCATTTCGTATAACCTTAACATTGAGGAGGTTTGCAATGATTCAGAAACTTTACACCATCGGATTGAGTCTCGTGGTCTGCCTCGGTTTGCTGATCAGCAGCGGATTCAACCAGCAAGCGCTGGCCGGATGCGAAAATCCGGACACCCTGACCTACGCCGCCATGTCCCAGGAGCGGGCTCCCGTGGTGGCGGAGCGGATTGAGCCCCTTTTGGACTATCTTGAAGAAGTCACCGGCAAAAAGATTGAAATCTACCTGACCACCTCCTATGCAGCCCAGATCGAAGCCATGCTGGGCGGATTCGCGGATATCGCCAACTTCGGCCCCTTTGCCTATGTGCTGGCCACGGAAAAAGCCCCGAATATCGAGGCCTTTGCCACCTATGCGGTCAAGGCCATGCCGGAACACTTCATTCCGGGCGGCCCCGCCTACAAGGGCATCCTGGTCTCCAAAAAAGGCGGGGGCTTTGATACCATCGAGAGCCTGGAAGACAAGGTCTGCGCCTTTCCCGACCCCGGCAGCACCTCCGGCTGGCTGGTGCCCAATGTCCTGTTTACCAAGCATCAGTTGGACGGCGAATCCCTGAAGTCCTATTTTGGCGAGACCGTGTTCACCGGATCCCATGACGCCAGCCTTCTGGCTGTGCTTGAGGGCCGGGTGGATGCGGCCTTTACCTGGGACAGCGCGCCCTACCGGCTCTGGAAACGCGATGAAATGGGCAAGCCCGCCGACGAGTTGAACCTCCTCTGGGAATCCCCGATGATTCCCCTGGATCCCTATTCCTATCGCTCCGAACTCTGCCCGGAACTCCAGAAAAAGATTGAAAAGGCCTTCCTGACCTGGCATGAGCAGCCGCAGTCAAAAGACTTCTTTGAGGCCATCGGTGGCATCGAATTCGTGGAAATGTCCGATTCGGATTATGACGTCATCCGTGAACTCTATGAAGCCAAGAAAAAAATGAAAGACTGATATCCTTATTGGTCCCCCGGACATGATGTCCGGGGGGCAATGTGGATATTGGACATCTATCAACGGAGTTGACGCATGACACAGAACAACGGAGCTGAGGCGCTCAGATGCGAAAATGTACACAAAACTTATCATGGCGGCGAAGTCGCCCTCAAGGGCGTGAGCATCACAGCGGATAAACAGGAATTTGTCGGTTTGATCGGCTTGAGCGGTTCCGGCAAATCCACCCTGCTGCGCTGTATCAATCGTCTAGTTGAACCGGATTCCGGATCCATATTCCTTGGCGACAAGGAAATCACCTCGCTGAACAAAAAGCAACTGAAATTGATGCGCCGGGACATCGGCATGATCTTTCAGGAATTCAACCTGATCAACAGGATGACCGTCCTGCAGAACATTCTGTCCGGCCGGCTCGGCTATGTCCCCCTTTGGCGAAGCACCCTGCGCAAATTCGCTGATGAAGACCTGGAAAAGGCTGTGGAGATCAGCGAACTGGTCGGGATGAAGCCCTATCTGCACAAGCGGGCCGATGCCTTGAGCGGCGGTCAGCGTCAGCGGGTCGGCATCGCCCGGGCTTTGATCCAGGGCCCCAAACTGCTC
>CAZUMF010000415.1:0-3725 GCA_964621385.1 uncultured Desulfohalobiaceae bacterium | reverse complement strand
GAAGGGGCCCACGGAAATAGGCTGCGCCCCCGGCTGCGGGCCGGGCTGCTGCCCAAGGGGCGGGATTGCGTGGCCGCTGACGTATCCGATGCTCTGATTGATGCCCAGCATGGTTTTGAGACTGTTGTCAATGGATGTTTTGAGCTGGTCCCGGGAGAGGAGATTGTACTGGGTCCCGAACAGGGGCAGGCGGACAACCTCGAGCAGGGAAATAGTGCGGACCTGGTCCCCGTGCTCAAGGACAAGGCCGATACTGCCTTCCCCGGCCTCAATGCCCTCCTCCGGCATATTCGGCCACTTGAGTTTCTGGAGTTCTGCCCCTTGGGGCAGGGACTCCCCGCTTTGCAGTTGATTGGGATCCAGTTGCCGAAAGGCGAGCTTTTGATAATTTTCAGTGTTCAAATCGGCCACTAGCCCCTGGATGTCTCCGGGCAGGCCCTCGATCTGCTCCAGGCCGATGACCGGAGCGATGCGCTTCAGGGAGGAAGACAGAAAAAGCGTGACCTCGATCTGCTGGGAAAGATCCAAAAGGGCGCTCACCTTGTTTTTCATTTTCTCGATGGCCGAGGTCAGTCTGTATTCCAGGTTGCCTGTGGAACTCAGATTGGTGAGGGTTTGCACAACGTCTCCATGGATGATCGTGAGGCCCATGTAGACCTTTTTGTACTGCAGTTCGTCTTCTTTGATGACTTCAACCTGCATGGGCCTGATCCCGTAACTTTCAGCCAATTGCCGATCCTGTTCATTTTCCGGGCCGGGATGGATGATGCTGTAATTGAAATGTTGATTGGCCCGAAGCCTGTATTCAGCGAGCAGGTCCTGGAGGTAGCGCTCCACCGTGTTGTACGGCGGCGGCAGGTCCCGGCTGAAAAAGGCCTTGATGGTCAAGGGTTCCGAGAGCGAGTTCACAACCTCCTGGCTGATAGGCGACAGGGAGTACCGGTCGCTGCCGGTCAGATCCCATCGGAAAAACAGGGTCAAACCGGCGATATTGATGAGCACGATCACGATACAATACAGAAAAAATTTGAAGAACCGTTCCCGTTTCGCTGTGGTCATGCAGCATACCCCTTTGCACGTGAAGCGTGACACGTGTTCATGCTTTTTCTTGAATGACAAGGGTGGTCAAATACAGGCCGATACACACGATGCTCAAGAAATAGATGACGTCTCTGGAGTCGATGATCCCTTTGGCAATATTCTGAAAATGATGCGCCGCTCCGAGATATTGGGCGATCTGGAGGCCGGCTTCAGGGACAAAAAAGAGCAATTGATTGATGAGGGTCAGGGTGAAACAGAGCAGGGTGCCGAGAATATAGGCAATGATCTGGTTTTTGGTCAGGGCCGAGGTGAGCAGGCCGATGGCCGTATACGCGGCCCCTAAAAGCAGGCTGCCCAGATAGCCGCCAATGACCGGGCCGGGGTCCACGTCGCCCAGCAGGGCGACGAACAGCACATAGACCAGGGTCGGCAACAGCATGGCGGCAACGACAAGCAGTCCGGCAAAAAATTTGCTCAAGACAACCTCGGTGTGGGACACGGGCATGGTGATCAGGATTTCATAGGAGCCCAGGTTCAGTTCTTCTGCGAAGAGGCGCATGGTCAGAGCGGGAATGACAAAGGCAAAGGTCATGGGCAGCAGGTTGAAAAAATCCCGCAGGCTGGCCTGGCTCTTGATGAAAAACGTGGAGAAAAAAAACCAGCCTGTGACCAGCAGGAAGATGCCGATGACCAGATAGGCAATGGGGGAGACAAAAAAATCTTTGCATTCTTTTATCCAGAGAGCGGCAAAAACGCGCATGTCAGTTCTCCTGGGTCAGTTCTTTGAAAATATGTTCCAGACTCCGGCTTTGCTGATGCAACTCCAAAAGGGTCCAGTCCGTCTGCTTGATGCACTGATAGATCGCTTCCCGGGGATCCTGTTCAGGGAGGCAGCTGATTTCAAGGTGCAGCAGGTCGCCGGGTTCGGACGATGCCGGCGCGACGTGCTCAATGCCGGACAGGGCAGAGAGCCTGTCCAGGGCCTCCTGCCGGTCTGCGTGCCTGAGGACGAGCGTGATGCCGGCCTGGATTCCGGAATCCTTGCGCAAACTGCCGGGGGAACCGTCGGCGACGATCTGCCCCTGGTTGATGATGATCATGCGGTCGCAGGTGGCTTCGGCCTCGCTCAGGATATGCGTGGACAGAATCACGGTTTTTTTGCGGCCGATGGTTTTGATCATTTCCCGGATTTCCAGAATCTGATTGGGATCGAGCCCTTCAGAGGGCTCGTCCAGGATGAGGATTTCCGGGTCGTGAAGCAGAGCATGGGCCAAGCCGACACGCTGCTTCAGGCCTTTGGACAGCTCGCTCACGGGTTTGTGCATGATCCGGCTGAGCCCGCAGGTTTCGACGATCTCTTTGATTCTGGAATGTCTGAGGGCAGGGTCCAGGCCCCTGACCCGGGCCAGAAACAGCAGGTAGTCATAGACCAGCATGTTTTGATACAAGGGGGCGGACTCAGGAAGGTACCCGACGGCCTGTTTGATGGCTCTGGTCTGGGTTTTCAGGGACAGCCCCTTGACCTCGACCGTGCCGGCGGAGGGAGCCAGATAGCCGGTCAGGATGCGCAGGGTTGTGGTTTTACCGGCTCCGTTGGGCCCGAGCAGGGCCACGATTTCTCCTGTGTGCACTGTAAAATCGATATGATCCACAGCACAAAACCCGTCGTAATTTTTGACTAATCCCTGGACATTGATCATAGGCCTGCCTTTGGGGTGCGGCACCTGGGGCGATGCGCATTCCATTGGTTGAGCAGTTCATTAAAAGTCTTTGTATTGATCAAACTGGCTGGTCCGCCCAGCCAGCGGCAGTGCTGAAACCAGAAATCAAAAGAATGTCCACTTTTAACAACATTCCGTATAGTGTTCATTCTTGAAATACGGTTACAATTCAACGTCGCAATCTCTGTACGAACTGAACCCTGCCAAACGAGCGAAAAAATGTATGAAAAGAATGGGGTGTTTTCAATAAATTCATTCGAAGGACAGAAGCCGTGAATGCGTGATATGGTCTATGAATGTCAATAAAACCTATATTTCTTCTTTTCTCAGCCAATTTTATCAAATAGCTTGGTAAAACGGCGGTATTCGCTTCCGGCCATCCTCTGGACAGGACTGTCGTAGGGGAGGGCGCCTGCGGCGAAAGGGTCGTGGCGTCTGCAGGACCGATGCTGCCCTGCTGTTTGAATTTTCCCTTGACGCGCATGGAATCCCCGCTGTAATCTGGATCCAAAGCTGGCTTCGCCTGCCACCCAAAGGTTCACTTCGGATTTTACAATTCGAAATTTGATGAGGCTTTCAAGAACACTCTGTATTGCCGCATTCTTTTCTTGCCAATTTCCAATTTCTTTCACAAGGAGGCGACTATGACCGTCAAAGCCTTTATAAAGAGAAATGTCCCTGCCGACAAGGCCAAAGACATGGTGCCGCTTTTCAGACAGATGCGGGCCCTGGCCATGGAACAGCACGGCTATATTTCCGGGGAAACCCTGCGCAATGTTGATCAACCCGAGGAATACCTGGTGATCAGCGTCTGGAATTCTGCGGTTGACTGGCAGAAGTGGCTGGAGAGCCGCCAGCGGCAGGCCATTCAGGAAAAGATCGATGCCCTGCTCGGGGGAAAGACGGAATACTCGCTGTATCACCACGGGCTTGCGATCTAGGCTGTCCCACGAATCCTATCCG
>CAZUMF010000414.1:0-3728 GCA_964621385.1 uncultured Desulfohalobiaceae bacterium | reverse complement strand
CCGTGTCCTGCCTTTCTCCGACACGGCCAAAAAGAAACTCTCTTCTCCCTCTCCTTCTCTGTGTTCTCCCAAACTCACTTGTCACGGCGAAGCTTCTTGGCGAAGCCGGAAGCGAGTCTTCGCGTGTCACGTCATAGCGTGAAAAGCGGAGACGGAAGCGGGCGCGAAAAAAATCTTCTCTTCAGCGCCTCAAATCTATAGCAAACTATCCCCGGATGAGGATCGGCTCTTCGCCCGGGGAGTGAAAAATGGATATTAGAAGTCCTTGAAATCGGAATCATCCAAAGGGATGACCTGTTCCGCAGACTGGTCCCGGCTGGATTGCTGGGATTGCTGCGGCTTCTTGGCCTGGCCGCTGCCCTTGGATTGCTGCTTCCCGGCGTTCTGGGACAGCTGCCGGGCAGGCTGAGCGCTTCCATTGCTGAGGCTGCCTTTCCCCCCGACCAGGGCGGAGAGATCAGCCACCATCCGCTCCATTTCCTCGGCCTGGGAGGAGAGCTCCTCGGCCGCGCTGGCCGATTCTTCGGAGTTGGCCGCGTTCTGCTGGACCACCTTGTCCATTTCCGAGACCGCGGTGTTCACCTGATCGATGCCCTGGGCCTGCTCCTTGGAAGCCGCGGTGATCTCGCCGATCAGGGTGTTCACCTTGGTGGAGCTTTGCTGGATGCTCTCCAGCTGCTTGGCCACTTCCTCGGCCACGTTCACCCCGTTGTTGGCGTTTTCCTGGGATTTCTCGATGAGCTGGGAGGTGTTCTGGGCCGCCTCGGCCGAACGCTGGGCCAGGTTTCTGACCTCCTCGGCCACCACGGCAAAGCCCTTGCCGGCCTCTCCGGCCCGGGCCGCTTCCACGGCCGCGTTCAAGGCCAGGAGATTGGTCTGGAAGGCGATTTCGTCAATGGTCTTGATGATCTTGGAGGTCTCGTTGGAGGACTCCTTGATCTCGTTGATGGCCGAATTCATGCGTTTCATGGAGGAGACCCCGCTATCCACCATTTGGCCACTGTCCTTGACCGCCTTGTCCGCCTGCTCGGCGTTGTCTGCATTCTGCCGGGTCTGGGCCGCGATCTCCTCCAGGGACGATGACGTTTCCTCCAGGCTGGAGGCCTGCTGAGAGGCACCTTCGGCCAAGGATTGGCTCGCGGAGGAGACCTGACCAGAGGCCGAGGCCACCTGTTCCGCGCCTTCGCCCAGGCCGCTGGTGATCCGGGTCAGGAGCTTGGTGATACTCCGGATGATCCAGATGGCGGCCAGGATGGCAATGATCACCCCGATGGAAAGCCCCACGATCATGACATTGGAGGACGTCCCCAAAGAGGCCGCGGCTGCGGTGGCGATCTCGTCCGTATTGGTCATGCCGGCCGTGGCTGTGGCCTGGCAGGCCTCGGTCACCGCGTTCCCGGCTGCTTCCCGTTGTTTGCCCACGTCCTGCAGGGCATACCACTGTTCGAGGAAACTGTGCAG
Source organism: uncultured Desulfohalobiaceae bacterium (assembly GCA_964621385.1). Classification (GTDB taxonomy): domain Bacteria; phylum Desulfobacterota; class Desulfovibrionia; order Desulfovibrionales; family Desulfothermaceae; genus JAABTT01. The sequence continues at coordinate 2,267 of CAZUMF010000414.1, read as the reverse complement.
GGCGTTATTATAGTTATTTCCGGCGGACTCGGTGTTGTCAATCCGATCCAGGTCCGCATCCAGTCGGGTGATGGCCCGCAGTTTCTCGTACAGGGCAGCGATCTTCGGGAAGTTGGCCATGGCCGACTCCATGATGGCGGGCGAGCGTAGGGTTTGGGACTTGAAAGCCTTAACCCGGGCGTCGTTCCCTAGATCGATGATATCGTTGACCAGGGTGATTTTCTCGTGCCGCTCGTGCATGTCGATGCCCAGTTTTTTCTGCTGCCCCTCCAGAAATGATTCGCACTGGGCCACATACTGGCCGGCCGCGGCATCCATCTGAGTTCGAAACTCGCCGAGCTTTAGAAAATTCTTCAAATAGGAGTCCATGGCCGCCAGATACATGCCGGCAGCGGTTTCAGTCTCCTCGATGCGCTCAATGTCCGCGGGTTCGCGGGTGATCTGCCGCAACTCCTCAAAAGAGACGTCAACCTCCTGAAATTCCGTCATGGCCTCGCGCATGAGCTCAGGGTCCTGTTCGGCCTGGGCCTTGAAATTGGCCACCCGGACGGCATTGCCGGCATCGATGATGTCGTTGACCAGGGTGATCTTCTCCAGCCGCTCCTCCAGGTCGGCCCCGGGCCGATTGAACTCAGCCTTCATCTTGCGGTTCTGCCCGGCCAGAAACGTATTGCAGTTCTGCATATAGGCCTTGGCCCCGGCATCCATCTGCTTGCCGGCCTCAGCCAAAGCTTGGTCTGTCTCGATATAGGACTTCATATTCTCGGCATATTTTTGAGCTGCGGCCTCGGTATCCTCGATGCGCTTGATGTCAGCCGCATCACGGGTCAGGGGTCGCAGCTGCCCGGTGTACTCATCCAACTGCTCCAGAAGCTGCACCGCCTCCTGCATGAGTTCCATATCGTTTGTGCCCTGGGCCTTGAAGTTGGTCACCCGCACCGTGGTGCCCAGATTGACGATGTCCGTGACCAATTTGACTTTTTCCTGGCGCTCGTCCAGGTCCTTTTCAAAGGCCTCATTCTGCCCGGCCAGAAAGGCGTTGCAGTTCTGCATGTAGGCTGCGGCGTTTTCATCAAGGGCAGCCCGCTGCGTGTCCATCTCGGCAATGGTGGCTTCGGTCTGTTCCATGAGTGCGGCGTAGTCATCCACCGCGCTTTCGGCCTTGGCCACCTGTCCCTTCAGGGCTTTCAAATGCACGGCTTCATCCGCCAATTGTCCGGCTTCCTGAAGATGTTTTTGCACCGCGGTCATCTCCTGCTTGGCCCGCTGGTAATAGGCCTCATCCTCCACCAGGCCGTAGCCGCGCATTTCATACATAACCCGGTTGCTGGCGGTCTGCAGATCCGTGGCCACCTTGACTTCAGGGACATACTCCTTGGCCAGCTTGGTGGAGTCGTTCTTTGCCTTGAGCATGTTCCAGACTCCGAGCCCTCCCAGGGCTACGGCGATCAGGATAACCACCACGAATCCCAGGGTAATGCGTTTTCCTAAGGTCATTTGCTGCGCCATTTTTTCCTCCTTGGTTCGAATTAACAATCAAATACAGAACTGTCGATGCTACCCCAAACAGCTTTCTGCTGGATGGGATTACCTATCCGTTTCAACCTTCTTCCATTGCTCCACCACTGCCCTCCTCTTCTTGAATCACGTCCTGGATGATATCCCCGGGGTCAAAGGCGCATTTCATGCACTGAAACCCACGATTTCCCGGTTCATCGCTCAAGCGCCAGACAACCTCCAGGTCCTCCTCCAGATAATCGTATTGCATGGCTGCGGACTGCGCCCCGGGATGATACAGGACCCGGATCTGGGACAACAAAAAGCCTTCCTGGATCAGTTTGTCGATGATCGTCAAAAGACTCTGGAGGTGCGGCGCAACCGCCACACAGACAATACCCCGCTTTTCACAGGGACGGATGTCAAAGCTCTTGACCTGCTTGAGCATCTGGCCGAGGAGGTTGGTCTGATCGCCTCCATAGACTTTGTCCCGAGGGCTGATATGGGCCAGATAGGCGAAGCGTTCCGGATAGGTGAGCAGCAGGCCGGTGCAGGTGGAGATGCCGATGGTCTGGAGGCGCTCGCCGTCGCCGGCTTTGCGATACTCGTCCATATCCACCCGCAGGCCGGCGGCCGGCGACTCACGAAGATCCTGCAACGGTGCCGGTCTGGCCTTCCGGAGATGCTCCAGGAGCTTGTCCGCGGAATAGCGGGGATGGGCGGTGTTGGGCCGGGTGATGATCTCGTCCTTGTCCATCTTGGCCCCGGCC
>CAZUMF010000413.1:0-3750 GCA_964621385.1 uncultured Desulfohalobiaceae bacterium | reverse complement strand
GCCTGGGAATCGGCCGTGACTCCTATCGCCTCTCACCCGGCCTTTATGCATTAGGCGCACCAGATGCCGACAGTCCGGTGCTGGTGACCTGCAACTTCAAGCTGACCTTTGACATCCTGCGCCGGGAACTGGACTCTGGGTCCTTCTGGCTTCTGGTGGTGGAGACCTACGGCATTAACGTCTGGTGTGCTGCAGGCAAACAGAGCTTCACGACAGAAGAAGTGGCCAGGCAGGTCAAACAGTCCGGCCTGGACAAGATTGTCTCCCACCGCACCCTCATTCTGCCTCAATTGGCCGGACCCGGGGTGGCTGCGCACAAACTTCGCAAACGCTGCGGCTTTTCCGGAATCTTTGGCCCGGTTTCTATCAAAGACCTGCCTGCATTTATCGAGGCCGGGCTCAAAGCCGGTCAGGAGATGCGCAACGTCAGGTTCCCACTGAGTCAACGGCTCAGCGTGGCTCTTGTGGAGGTTTACGGAGCACGGAAATTCCTTCTCTGGATGCTCCTTGTCTGCCTCCTGCTTGCCCCCCTGGGTTCGGCCAGGTTCAGCTTCATTCCGATTCTGAAGACCGGACTGGGCGCCTTCGCCACTGTTCTGACCGGATTCGCAACCGGGGTCTTTCTGGTTCCCGCTCTGTTGCGGGTTCTTCCAATGCGCCCCTTTGCAGCCAAAGGGCTTTTGGCCGGCGCTTTCACCGGGCTCGTTCCTGCGGTCCTGCTTTACAGTGCCTGGCCTCTATCCCTGGCCCAGGTCATGGCCTGCAGCGCTTTCGCCTCCTGGTTTGCCATGCATTATACCGGCTCCACGCCCTTTACTTCACTTTCAGGTGTGGACCGGGAGATGCGGCTGTTTATGCCCGTGCAGGGCGGGTTGATAGGTCTTGCCTTACTTGTTTGGCTGCTTTGGGCCTGGCTGTGAGAATTTGATCGGGAGGTTCGTTCATGCATGGATTTCGCTATCTGGAAGCCTCGACCCTGCACTATGATGTCGGGCTGTGCATTGGTTGCGGCAACTGTCTGGCTGTCTGTCCGCACCATGTTTTTGAGCTTGGCAACGGTAAAGCGGCCTGCCGGGACAAGGGCGTCTGTATGGAATGCGGGGCCTGTGCTCTGAATTGTCCAGTTGGTGCGCTCCAGGTACGCTCCGGCGTGGGCTGCGCACAAGCCATCCTCTACGGCTGGCTGTCCAAAATCCCTGTTTTGCGTCGAATCGTCACTCCGGATGCGTGCTGCTCATAATGATTTTCTTTGGCTGTGAAAACGGCAGACATTTCTATCCTGTAATCATTCTCACCGATTCTCCGGACGCGGCTGAGCCCCAAGGCGCAGCAAATCGAGTGGTAAAGGACTGGTAGGGCGACCGAGGAAGTTTCCTGACTGCAACGATTTCGTCAGGATCCGTCCATTGTGGTATTTGGTTATCTGTTTGAGATTTTTTGGCCTCGAGATGGCTATTATGGTGTGAAAAACGAATATCCATAATCTGTTGCTCTATTTTTGGCGCCTGCTCATGAATAAATTTATTCACTGGTCAATATATAAATTTTGTCACCACGTCAAGTAAAGAGTCGACCTCGGCCGCTGAGGGATGAGCGTGCTCTGTGTCATAGAAATTGGAAATTGGAAATTTGATGAGGCGTAATAGAACACTCTCCATTTTGATGCCAAAAGGGGCCGGTTTTTTTTTCTCAAATCAGGCATACTGTTCAGGAGCCTCCCCGTGCCTTGCCGTCACTTTGGGAGTCTGGGCTTTGCCGTCCGGCGGGTCGATTGCTTCCACAACAAGTCTGAATTTCCACAACTCCCTAAAATCAAAGATATACAGCAGGGTGTTGCCCGGTTCGAGGTTCAAATCGCCCACCAGCACCTCGTTGTTATGGTCCTCATTTCCATACACAAGTAAATGGATGTGGTTGGAAGTGACGGAATGATTGAGTCTCAGTATCCGCCGACACCTTATTCCCAGCCCGTTATTGCACACTTTCCAAGCTTCGGACAAAGAATCTCAACAGCCTCACCCTTGTAAAACACAATAGTATGTTCATCATCTGCTGAGTCTCCTAAGCGGACTCGTTTTTTCTTGCTCATCTTTTCCATCTCTCGAACAGTATTCTCGAAGAAATTCGATTTATGTCCGCAGTCGCACCGTTAGGATGAGGGAATAATTTCTTTTGCCATTTTTTTCCTCAGTATATTGTTAAGTTACGATAAAGCTGCATCAAAGCTTCGGAGCTGAACGGTGAATTCATGCGCCCTGGGAACTCTATCCCCAACAAGATTGCCGGCCCTGGTATAGAGGTTTTGTTCTATAGTGGTCCCTAAAAACGAGATAGTGTGTTAACGGCAATGGCAACCTTGTTGCGAGCCTGATCGATCAGCACACGGACATCAGCATTCCTTGGCCCGTCATACTACCAATTTCTGTTTCCTTAACGCTGGCTTTGGCTTACGCCGGACGAGTTGATGTCGATATTTCTCTTGGATCTGTTGAATATGTTCGAAGTATTTTTGACCGTCGTTTTCGCACTCTGCTTCAATCTTATGACGGATCTGACGCACTTCATCAATGAAAGGATCTTGTGACATGTTAAGCCTCCATGAGCTCCTCTGGAGTACAGACTATTGGTGTCCGTATTCCATTGGCAGAGTTGATTTCCTCCACTATTCTTTTTACCCTTGGATATCTCCTCCAGAACAATGGGCGAGATGAATGCATCGAACCGAGGGAGTGCGATATCCCACCACTCGTGCGTGATCTGCTGATGCGCTGCTATGATCAAATCTCGGCTGGGTTTTGCCATACGATAGCTGATCACCGTGGTCTCAATGTATACTGTTGGCTTCATTTCGCACCTGTCAAGTATCGTTCAAAGAAGCACCTTACCCTGTCTGGTGTCAGGCTAATGTTGCAGATGAGGCTTCCCAATGAAACGGAGCGGAATACGGATGGCCTCCATCCGACCTGTTCGGCAATCTGATTAGCTCGCCTTCCTGGCGATGAGCTCGCGCACCTTAGGCACGAGCTCATTTGGGACTTCCATGAGCGTTTGAGCCAGGTCTTCTGCGGTAACCTCGTCTTCGGCGACAGCTTCCTCTTCCGACTGCTTCTCGTAGTGCGCGAGGATTTCATGTACTCCCATTCCATCCGTGGGAACGTGTTCTTTTTCATCTCTTACCAACACCCCTCGCATAAAAGTATCGAGGCTGCGTCTGGACAAAACCTGCGAAGGGCGGGTTTCAAGTAGTTCTTCCGAAAATGCTCTCTATCCTTAAGTCCGAGTTTATTTTGAATTTCTTGCCGGGAGAGAGGATGACTGCAGACTTCGAGCAACTGTTCGACTTGCGGGCATCAAGCGGGGTCAGCCGTTTCTCCTCTGGAATACAAAAGGTGATCGTGAAGTGCCCGGCCTCACTCATGAACTCAGGTGCAGGCAGGTCGGCTTTATCCATGAGATCCATGATCTTGAGTGTACCTCGGCCCCAGGTCTCGATGACGTCTCGCTTGTAAAACACGTTGGCCATGAGCGGATTCCAGGGTCTGGAATCATGGGGTTTTTTGAGTTGCTCTGGAGTCAGTCCAAAGGAAAGTTCTCCCGGACTCCAGTTTCCCAAACTAACTGCAAAAACAGTCATACACTGACCTGCGGATGTGTTGAAATTAGGCTTCAAAGCGACGAAGTATATCCTCTGTTTTTAATCGGAGAACGTCAGGACTCATGGAAGATAACGACCGGACAAAAACGGGGTGA